>JAISEK010000070.1 GCA_031264145.1 Deltaproteobacteria bacterium | reverse complement strand
ATATGAGTCAGTGCTCTTGTCCGAACAAGTGTCCGAACAAGGATTGCCGTGATTTTGGGAAAACCGTCGGCGGCAAACATCGCTTATCGAGGCAAATACAGGAAACACCTTGACAAAGCTTTGCGGGGTGAAGGTGCCAGGCCTATTTTGGGAAAGTGGCGTCATCTGGGCCACGGCTGATCTGCGTCCTCATCCTCCTTGCTGCCCACCCTTAGGCAGATCTCGGTCACCACCTCGTCCCCGAACTCGATGTTCAGGCGCTTTTTCCACTCCCGGATGAAGTAGCGGTAGCGCTCCAGGTAGGCCGGCCCCTTGACCGCGACCTCCAGGCGGCCGATCTCGAAGGACCTTATGAAGGCGTTCTGGGCCACCTGGGGGCCGACGGTCTTTTGCCATATCTCGGTCAATCTGGCCCGGTTGGAGATGAAATAGAAGAAGCCCTTCATGGAGGACCGGGCCATGAGCCTGTCAACCGACAGGGGCGCTGGGCTGAAGCGTTTCTGGTCTTTATCCGACATCGGGCATCCTGTGGCGGGCGAAAAATAATCTTCAATGATTCATCTGCTTGTCTGGCGGCGAAACGGGGCCGCCTGGGCACCGGGCGTCTGAACCGGCCGACAGCCGGCCGGCGGGCCGCCTGGTCAGTCGGAGGCCAATCTCTCGGAGATCTCCAGGAACTTGCTCTCCAGGCTGTTCTCGAAGGCCAGGGGCGGGACGACCGGTATCTCCAGGAGCGCCTGGAGGTTGAAGATGCTCTGGTCCATGGCCTCGGAGAGGCTGCTGGCCAGGCTCACCGTCTTGAAGGTGTTCTCGGTGTGTCTGATTATCTCCTCTAGTGGGCGCAGGCGGGCCTCGATGATGCGGGTCTGGTCCTTGAGCAGGTCCCTGAACTGGTTGGCCACCTTGTCGGTGATCAGCTGGGCCTCGAGGTTGCCCTGGTAGATGGGGTTTTCGGAGGCCAGGCTGCGGGTCTGGGCCATCAGTTCCCGGTTCTCGCCTTGGAGGTTGGCCAGGCGGGGCAGGTAGACGTTCTCGATGTTGTCCATGTTTTGGAGCAGCTGGCGCTTGTGGGCCTCGGCGGCCAGGAGGAAGACCCCGTAGTATTTCTTGTTGACCGCCAGGTTGTTGGACTCGGCCATTGAGACCTTGAGTATGTCGCAAATCGAGTAGAGGTTTTTGAGGACTATGATGCCGTACAGCTGGTCCTCCCCCGAGACGGTTATGAAGATGGAGTTTATCTGCTCATGGGACAGCCTGATGTCGGCCGCGGCCAGCTCGTCGCCCATGGTCCGCATCTCTTTCTCGATGAGGGACCTGTTTCCGGATATTTCCCGGCGGCTGTCGCTAATCTTGCGCTCGATGTCGCCGGTTGACGACTTCCAGACCTCGTAGAACTTGGTCGATGTGGGGGCGGCGGTCTTTTCCACGATAAGGACGGCGATCTCCTCCTCCAGCTCCCTGTTGGCCCGCTGCAGCTGCTTTATACTGTTCTTTCGCTTGACCAGGGAGTCGTCCAGGAGGATGGACAGGGCGTCGTCGAGGTAGTCGTCGATTTCCGTCTGGACCTTGGCCTTCTCGCTTCTCGTGAAGGGAATCCACGAGCCGCTGTCGTCGGCCTTTTCCAGCCTCAGCCTTAGCCCGGTGTATTTCTCCGAGAGGGCCATGAGCTTGGAGAGGAACGGGAACTGGGCCAGGCCGGGGCTGGCGGCCAGGATGGCCAGGAGAATCGCCGCCAGGACTATGCGCGCTAGTTTCATCGTCCGCTCCCCGTGGTGTCTAGGCAGGCCGGCACCCCTGCCCTGGATTGGCCTGGGGCGTCCATTCCCTGGCCAGGGAATGGCCTTTCCGACGCCTGGTCTACGTTATCATGGACATACTACACCGAGGGGCCAGGAATTCCAAGGGGGGCAGGCAGTGGGGCGGGGGGGCTAGTCGGCCAGGCCCTGGAGCCGGGCCAGGTGGTAGTAGAGGCCCCTCCTGGCTATGAGGGAGGCGTGGTCGCCGCTCTCGATGAGGCGCCCGCCGTTCAGGACCAGGATGGCGTCGACGCGCCTGATGGTGGAGAGGCGGTGGGCGATGACCAGGGAGGTCCGGCCCCTGAAGAGAGTCTTCATGGCCTCCTCTATGAGCAGCTCGGTCTCCGAGTCCACGAAGGCCGTGGCCTCGTCCAGGATGACTATCTCCGGGGCCTCTATCAGCGCCCTGGCGCAGGCGATCAGCTGCTTCTGGCCGGCGGAGATGCCCCGGCCGCCAGGGCCCAGGAGTTCCTGGTAGCCCCTGGGTAGGTTCCTGATGAAGCCGTCGGCCCCCACGGCCTGGGCGGCCTGGATGACCTGGGCGTCGTCCAGGTCCTTGCGGCCAAGCCTCAGGTTGTCCATGACCGAGGCCGAGTAGAGGTAGACGTCCTGGGTGACCAGGCCCAGGCGCTGGCGGTGGCCCCTGAGGTCAAGGTCCCTGAGATCCAGGCCGTCGAAGAGGATCTGCCCGCCAGTGGGCTCGTAGAAGCGCAGCATGAGGTTTATGAGGCTGGACTTGCCGCTCCCGGTGCTGCCTACCAGGGCCACCGACTGCCCCCTCTCGATGGAGAGGCTCACGCCGTCCAGGACCAGGGGGCCGTCCGGCGAGTAGCGGAAGCTCACGTCCCGGAACTCCACCCGGCCGCCCGGCCTGACGGGGGCCAGGGTCCCGGAGGGGGCGGCATCCTCGACGTCCAGGAGGCCCACCAGGCGCTCAAGGGAGGCGAAGGCCGACTGGAAGGTGTTGACCTTCTCGGCCAGGTCCTTGATGGGGTTGAAAAAGCGGTTGGCGTAGCCGACGAAGGCGGCCAGGACCCCCAGGCTCACGTAGTTGTCCACCACCCCCAGGCCGCCCACGTAGAGGACCAGGGCCAGGACGACCGAGGAGCACAGGTCCACCAGGGGCAGGAAGATGGCCACCGAGTGGACCTGATCGAAGCCCGTCTTGTAGTTCTCCTGGTTCAGCTCCCCGAACTCCTCGGCCGTCCTCCTCTCCCTGCCGAAGGCCTGGATGACGGCCATGCCGGCCATGGACTCGTTGAAGGCCTGGTTTATGGCCGCCACCTTGGCCCGGAGGTCCCGCTGGATTACCCTGGCCACGCGGCTGAAGTGGTAGGACAGAAAGCCTGCCAGGGGGGTCAGGACCAGGGCGGCGGCGGCCAGCCTTGGGGAGAGGGCGAACATGATGGCCATGACCCCGGCCAGGCTGAGGATGTCGCTGAAAAAGGAGGCCGCGGTCGACTTGACCAGGGCGTTTATGTTGTTGATGTCCGAGGTCAGCCTGGAGGTCAGCCGGGCGGTCTGCTGACGGTCTAGGAAGGCCTGGGAGAGGGAGAAGAGGTGGGCAAGGAGGGATTCCCTGAGATAGTGGCCAAGCTTCTGGGCCCCGGCCTCCATGAAGTACCGCTGGCCCACGTCGGAGGCGTAGCCCAGGACCATCAGGAGGGCGAACATGAGGGCCAGCCGGCCCAGGCCGGAGATGTCCGCGCCCCGCAGGGTCAGGGCCAGGCTTCCGGAAAGGCCGATGAGCTCCTCCTCCGGGATGGCCAGCTGGCGGCCCAGAACCCTGGCCCCGGGCGACTCGCGGAGGATCCTCTCGAGGTCGGCCTTGGCCAGGCCCATGGGCCCGTCCAGGGGCCGGAAGTAGAATTTGCCTGGTTCGAGGAGGCCGGCCCCTATCAGGTCCTGTTCCTGGCGCTGGTCGATGAGGTTGGCCTCGGCGGCCGGCAGGATCAGAGTCCCCGGTCCCCCTGGCCGGAACATCCCCGGCCTCAGCCGGCCGGCCAGGGCTGGCGGGAGGGCCTCTGGGGCCTGGAGATGGAAGACTCGGCCCAGGGGGAGGATGTAGCCGTCGATGGCCACCTTGGTCAGATACGGGAGGGCCAGGCTTATGAGGGCGGCGGCGACTATCATGATGATGCCCCAGCCCAGCATGCCCCTGAAGGGCCTGGTTATGGGCCAGAGCCTGGCCAGGAGACGTATGTCGCCCATGTTCAGGGGGCGGCTCCGCTCGGACTCCGTCAGGCCCTCGAAGTCGGCCGTCTCCCCTGGGCGGTCCGGCCCGGGGGGCGTGGACTGGCGGGGCTGGCCCCCTGGATCCTGCCGGCCGCCGGTCATGGCCTGGGCCCGAACGAGCCGCGGCTCAGGCGGAAGCCGTCGGCCCCCAGGCGGGTGAGCTCGACTATCCTCGACAGGTAGCCCTCCGTTGAGGCCAGGAGCCCGAACGCGCCCGAGGCGCTGATGGTCCCCTCCTCGAGGACGTGAACCAGGGAGGCCTTGGAGAGGCTGGTGACCCGGTGGCTTATGATGAGGGTGCCCCGGCCGGCTCGGATGGGGGCCAGCCGGGCCAGGATCTCCTCCTCCACGGCCGCGTCAACGGCCGAGAGGGTGTCGTCCAGGATCAGGAAGGGCGGGTCGACCAGCAGGGCCCGGGCCAGGGCCAGGCGCTGCCTTTGGCCGCCGGAGAGTGTAAGGCCCCGCTCGCCGACCTGGGTGTCCAGCCCAAGGGGAAAGACAGCGGGGTCCATGGGCAGGGCCGCTGCCTGCGCGGCCGCGAGGATGGCCCCGTCGGAGGCGCCGGGGGCCCCGAAGGCCAGGTTCTGGCGCATGGTCCCGGTGAAGACGTGACCCTCCTGGGGCACGTAGCCGAACAGGGCCCTTAGGCGATCCAGCGGCCACTCGGTCGAGGGGCGGCCGTCGATGATGATTCGGCCCCCGCACGGCTCGTAGAGGGCCGGGAGGAGGGCGGCCAGGGTGCTCTTGCCCGAGCCGGTGGGCCCGGCGATGGCCGAGATCTCGCCGGCCGGTAGGACCAGGTCCAGATCCCTTAGGACCAGGCCGTCCCTGGACGGGTAGGCGAAGCTGACCTTTTCCATCCTGATCTCGAAGGCCCCCTCTGGATCGGGGAAGGCGGCCGAGGCTGGATGGCGTCTGGGCTCCTCGGCCTTCAGGACCCGGGCCAGGCGGTCCAGGGAGGCCAGGCCCGACTGGATGAGGCCGAAGGTCATGCCCATGGCCAGCATGGGCCAGGACAGGAGGGCCAGGTAGGTGATGAAGGCCACGAAGTCGCCCGGGGAGATGCCGCCGACGATGGTCGTCCTGCCCCCGACGTACAGGGCCAGGGCCAGGGCCAGGTTGGTGAGCAGGGTCATCAGCGGGAAGAAGCCGCCCATGACCAGGGCCAGGTGGACGTTCTTCCGCAGGTACACCTGGCTGATGCGCCTGACCTCGGCCTGGGAGAGGCTCTCCAGGGCCATGGCCCTTATGACTTTCAGGCCGCCGAGCTGCTCCCTGACGATCTCGGTCATCTGGCCGAAGACGTCCTGGGTGTCGAGCATCCTCCTGTATATGGCCCGGCCGAAGCGGGCGGTGAGGACGCTGATGAGGGGCATGGGCAGGAAGGCCCAGAGGCTCAGGTAGGGATCGATGGCCAGCATGAAGCCCACGGCCGAGAGGCCCAGGACCAGGGCGTCGACCAGGCTGACCAGGCCGAAGCCCACGGCAATGCGCACCGACTCTATGTCGTTGGTCGAAAGGGCCATGATGTCGCCGCTCACGTTGGCCTGGTGCCACGAGAGGGACAGGGAGAGGAATTTCTCCTCCAGCCTAAGCCTGAGCTCCTTCTCCAGGCGCCGGGAAAAGCCATAGATGAGGTGGCGCCAGACGTACCTCAGGAGGGCCACCCCTGCCGCCAGGGCCAGCATCAGGGCCAGCGGGCCCATGATGGCCCCTATCCCGGTCCCGCGGTCGGCCAGGAGATCGAACACCCGGCCCACGATCCTGGGGATGACCATCTGGCCCAGGTCGCAGATGGTCAGGGACAAAAAGCCCAGCGACAGGAGGAGGGCGCTGGCCCGAAAGTAGGGCCGGATCAGGTCGACGTTGCCCCTGGGGAGGATTTTCCCGGTCACAGATGGCGGGCCAGGAAGGCCAGATGGGCCGGAAAGTCGCCCCGCCATAGCTGCCAGTCGTGGCCGCCTGATTCCTCCGCGTATTCGTGGGCCAGGCCCAGATCCGTCAACAGGCGGTCATACTGCCTGTTCTCGGCCAGGCACAGGCGGTCGCCCAGGCCCACGGAGAGCCTCAGGGCCACGCCTGACAGGGCCTGGGGGTTGCGGCGGGTGAGGAAGTAGGCCGAATGGGCGCGCCAGACGTCCTGGGCCAGCTCGGAGGGCCCCAGGATCTCGTGGAGCCTCAGGTAGCGGTCCAGGCCGCCGTCGCCCCTGTGGCTCTCCAGGTCGATGACCGAGCTCATGAGCGAGACGGCCTTGAAGCGGCCGGGGTTGGCCAGGGCCAGGGTCAGGGCCCCGTGGCCGCCCATGGAGATGCCCAGTAGGGCCAGCCTCTGCGGGTCGATGGGGTGGCGGGCCAGGGCGTCCGGCAGGAACTCGGACATGATGTAGGAGGCTACTTGGCTCTCGGCCTTTATGGGGCTGTCCAGGTACCAGCCGAACCGGCCCCCGTCCGGCATGACCAGGACGAGGCCGCTGCGGGCGGCCAAATCGGCCAGGACGTCCGCCCCCAGGCCCTGGGGGAAGTAGTTCTGGTCCCCCTCGGCCCCGTGGAGGAGGACGACGGCCGGGAGAGGGGACGCCGGCGGGATCTTTGGGACGGCCGCCAGGTAGCGCGTCTGGCCCCTGGGGCCTGAGGCCAGGAAGGTCTCGGCGATGACGAAGGGGCCGAAGGGATACTGGCCGGTGTCGTCCAGCTGGGCGGCCTCCCTGGGAGCGGCGTCGTCCTCGACGACGAAGACCTCAACGGCTCCCGCCGGCTGGGCTCCGGCCTCGGCCGGCTCGCCGGCCGCCAGGTCCAGGTCATCTGCCTCCGCCTGTCCGGCCGCCGGTGGCCCCGGTCTGGCGGGGGCGGGATCGGCCAGGGCGGAGGCGGCCAAAAATGGGCTTTCACCCAAAAGGTCCGAGAGCATCTGCTGGCCGCCGTCCTCGGTCAGGTGGATGGAGTCCTTGGCCCTCACCTTGACGTGGCGGCCGTCGGCCAGGGTCATGAAGGAGCTGTATCCGCCGTCCTGGTCGGCCAGGGATGACGACGCGTCCCAAAAGAGACAGTTCGGGGCCGCCTGGCAGGCCCCCATGGTCACCCGGTTGATGTTCTGGACCCTGGCGTTGTATGGCTCCCTGCCCATGACCGGCAGCCCCAGCCAGAGTACCTGGGCCCCGGCCTCGGCGGCCAGCCCGACGAGTTCCCCGACCCTCTGGCCGTAGATCTCGTTCCAGCCGTCGGTGGCCACCAGGTGGCGCCTGCGGCCCTCGAGCACGATGTCCTGGGTGTCGTTGGCCCCCAGGGTGATGACCACCAGGTCAGGGGCCTGGGCCTGCAGAAGCTCCCGGAAGTAGGCGAACCAGTCGAAGACGTCCAGGCGGCAAAGGCCCGTCGAGTAGCGGCCCTGGCGGCTGACCTCCAGGTCGCCCAGGGACTTGAAGTAGCGCTCCAGGGGCGGGCCGATGCCCTCCAGCATCATGGAGTCGCCGGTCAGCAGGACTTTCCGGATGGGCTTTGGGGAGGAGAAGCCGGGCGGCCTGGTCCGGACCGCGAGCGGCCTGGCCAGGTCGTGGAGGGGGGAATCGTAGATGCCGGGCTGCCCCTGGGCGGCGACGGGGGCCACGGCCGGGGCGTCGGGCACGGCGGCCAAGGGGCTCGAGAGGGGGATGGAGAGGGATTTGGCGTTGGCCTGGGCGGGCGCGGGGAGGGGAGCTGGGCTGGGGCCACGGCGGCGGCCGCCCACTTCCCAGGATGGGGTCAGGGCCTCCAGCATAAGGGCCTCGCCCTTGGCTATTTCGTCCAGGCCCGAGGCCCTGGCCGCTGACCTGATGTCAGCGGACAACCCCAGGACCGCCAGGTTGAGGCGTCCCTGGCCGGAACCGGCCAGATCCTCCAGCCAGCCTGCCAGCCCCTCGGCCTGGTGGATGACGACCATCAGGGCGGCCAGCGCGTAAATGGCCACCAGCTGGGCCGGCCCGAGCCTCTTGCGACTGAATCTCATCTGGCCCCCATGGCCCTCGTCCCGCCGGGCGGGCCAAGGGCCAAGGATTAGACGTCCTGGATCTCCTTGTCCTTGGCCGCGGTGGTCTTGTCGATCCGCTCGATGTAGCCGTCCGTTATCTTCTGGACCTGCTCCTCGGCCTTTTTCTGGTCGTCCTCGCTGATGTCCTTGGATTTCTTCAGATCCTTCAACAGGTCGTTGGCTTCCCGCCTGATGGCCCTGACGGCCACCTTGGCCTCCTCGGCGTTCTTCTTGGCCAGCTTGGAAAGCTCCTTGCGCCGTTCCTGGGTCAGGGGAGGGATGTTGATGCGGATGACCTTGCCGTCGTTCTGGGGGGTCAGGCCCAGCTCGCTCTTCAGGATGACCTTCTCGATTTCCGGGAGGTTTGAGGCCTCCCACGGCTGGATGACCAGGAGCCTGGCCTCGGGGGCGGTAATGGAGGCCATCTGGTTAAGCGGCGTCTGGGCCCCGTAGTAGTTGGCCGTCAGGTTGTCCAGGAGGGCCGGGGTGGCCCTGCCCGTCCGTATTTTCTTGAAATCCCTGGACAGGGACTCGAGGGACTTTTCCATCCTGGTCTTGAGGTCGTCAAAAATGTCATCGATCATTTTGTAACCCACGGTGCCTTCAAGGGTTGGTTTTCCCGGGCCTGGCCGGGAAAACAGGGGATCGGCCAGTCAGCCGGGGGGCCGGGCCAGGACGGACGTTTCGGGGAGAGGCGCGAACCAAGGCACTGGGGCCATAGGCCTCATTCGGTGACCAGCGTGCCGACAGGCTCGCCCAGGATGGTCTTCTTGATGTTGCCCTTGGTCTGGAGGTTGAAGACTATGGTCGGGATCCTGTTCTCCATGGCCAGGGAGATGGCCGTCGTGTCCATGACCCTCAGCTTGAGCTTGATGACGTCCATGTAGTTTATCTGCTCGTAGAGCTTGGCGTCCTTGTTCTTGACGGGGTCGCAGTCGTAGATGCCGTCAACCTTGGTGGCCTTCAGGATGATGTCGGCGCCGATTTCGCTGGCCCTGAGGACGGCGGCCGTGTCCGTGGTCAGGTAGGGGTTCCCGGTGCCGGCGGCGAAGATGACCACCCGCCCCTTCTCCAGGTGCCTTATGGCCCTGCGCCTGATGAAGGGCTCGCAGAACTCCACCATGCGGATGGCGCTCTGGACCCTGGTCTCCAGGCCCTGCCGCTCCAGGGCGTCCTGCATGGCCAGGGCGTTTATGACCGTGGCCAGCATGCCCATGTGGTCGCCGGTCACCCGGTTGAGGCCCCTGTCGGCCAGGGCCTGGCCCCTGAAGATGTTGCCGCCGCCTATGACCAGCCCCAGGCGGACGCCTTCCCGGCTGACCTCGGCAATCTGGGAGGCGATGTCGTCGACGGTGTCCGGATCGAGGCCGAAGCCAGTCTGGCCCTGGAGGGCCTCGCCGGAGATCTTCAGGAGGACTGTCTGGTAACGGAAGGGCATGGTGGCCGCCTTTGCCAGGCGGCGGGAGCCGCTGGCCCCCGTCCGCCGGCGTCGCTTGTTACTCCTCGGCCTTGGCCTCGCCCTCTATCTCCTCGCCCAGCTGGAAGCGGACGAAGGAGACGATCCCTACCTGGCCCAGCTCCCTGGCCGCCTCCTTGACCAGGGTGGCCACGTTCTTGGCCGGATCCTTGACGTAGGGCTGCTCCAGGAGGACGAGCTCGGTGAAGGTCTTTCTCATCTTTCCCTCGACCATCTTGGACAGGAGTCCCTCGAGGTCGGCCGGGGCCTTCTGCTTGGGGTTCTTCCTGGCCTTCTCCTCCTGCTCCTCCCTGGCCTTGGCCTGGTGGACGGCCCGCTCCCTGGACAGGTACTCCTCGCTCAGGTCCTCTACCCTGATGGCCATGGGGTTGGAGGCCGCCACGTGCATGGCCAGGTTGTGGGCCAGCTCATCGGCAGCCGGGCCAGGCTTCTCGACGTCAAGCTCGACCAGGACCCCCAGGCGGCCGCCGCCGTGGACGTAGCCGTGGACCAGGCCCTGGGGGCCGGCCTTGACGACCTTGAACCGCCTGAGCCTGATGACCTCGCCGGTGGTGCCGACGGCCCGGTTGATGACCTCGCCGTAGGTCTCCCCGCACTTGGGGCACTTGGCGGCCAAAAGGGCCTCCACGTCGGCCGGTGCCTCGGCGGACTGGGCCAGATAGCCGACCAGGGAATCGGCGATCTCCCTGAAGGAGTCCATCTTGGAGACGAAGTCTGTCTCGCTGTTGAGCTCGACCACGGCTCCCTTTTTGGCGTCGGCCGTGACGCTCGTCAGGACCAGGCCCTCCTTGGTGGCCCGTCCGGCCCTCTTTCGGGCCGTCATGAGGCCCTTCTGGCGCAGCCAGTCGACGGCCTTCTCGATGTCGCCCCCGCACTCCTGGAGGGCCTTCGTGCAGTCCATCATGCCGGCGTTGGTCTTGTCCCGGAGCGTCTTTACCAATTGCGAAGTGATTTCCATTTTCTTTCTCCCGGCCCGTGCCCGCCGCTGGCCATGGCCCAGGGCCGCTAATTGTCGCCCCCGCCCCGGGCCACGGGGCCAGACGCGGGGGCAGGGGGCAAGTCACGGGGTCTATTCGGCGTCCCTGGCCTGGCCTGGCTCGGGCCCTTCGCCGGCGGGGTCAGCCTCCTGGGCGGGCTGGGCCTCGGGGGCCGGGGCCTGGGTGGCCTGGGCCTCGGGGGCCGGGGCCTGGGTGGCCTGGGGCCCTGGGGCCGGGGCCTGGGTGGCCTGGGGCCCGGGTGTCGGGGCGGCCATGTCGGCCGAGCCCTCCTCGTCCTTGTCCGGGACGCCGGCCGAGCCCCTGTTCTGCTCCTCGTAGCGGGTCCGCCCCTCGAGGCAGGCCTCGGCCATCTTGGAGGCCATGAGCTTGATGGCCCTGATGGCGTCGTCGTTGCCGGGGATGATGTAGTCGACCTCGTCGGGGTCGCAGTTGGTGTCGACCACGGCCACCACGGGGATGCCCAGGCGCCTGGCCTCGGCAGTGGCGATGTTCTCGCGGCGGGGATCGATGACGAAGATGGCCCCTGGCAGGCGATCCATCTCCTTGATGCCGCCGAGGTTCTTGCGGAGCTTGACCATCTGGTTTTCCAGCTGGATGATCTCCTTCTTGTAGTACAGGTTGATGGTCCCGTCGGCCTTCATCTGCTCGAGCTTCTTGAGCCGCTCGATGCTCTTCTTGATGGTCACGAAGTTCGTCAGGGTGCCGCCCAGCCAGCGGGAGTTGATGTAGAACATCCCGGCCCGGCCGGCCTCCTCCTGGATGGCGTCGGCGGCCTGCTTCTTCGTGCCCACGAACAGGACGCTGCGGCCCTGGGAGACGGTATCGACCACGAAATTGTAGGCGGTCTTGAAAAGCTGGACCGTCTTCTGCAAATCAATGATGTAGATGCCGTTGCGGGCCCCGAAGATGTAGGGCTTCATCTTTGGGTTCCAGCGCCTGGTCTGGTGCCCGAAGTGGACGCCGGCTTCCAGGAGCTGCTTCATGCTCACCAAAGTCATGTTATCTCCTTAAGGTATGGACCTCCGCCGGTCCAGTCACCCCAAAGGGGGCACCTTAAGCGGCCGGCGTGTGGCGTTGGGGCCGGACAAGCCGGCCCGCGTGGGCGCCCCGCGCGAACGAGGCGCCGAAAAGGTGACCGGGGGCGGCCTGGGCATTCCCCAGACTGCGACCGATCCTTGCAAATATAGCATCGCCTAGTCCATTTTTCAATACCCGGAAAAAGCCCAAAAGCCCAGCCCAACCCCCCGGCCCGGCCCAAAAGGGCCTGCCTGGGGGCAATAGCCTTTACCGGCGGGGTCCATTCCAGTAGCTCCTCCCCTGAAAAAACCAGGGCCGGGATCACATGAGACCATGGAAATTTCTAATTTGGGCCTTTTTTCACGATCATGGCGCACTTGGCCATGTTTTTATCCAGCCGAGGCTATTTTGTTGACTGGCTTTTGCTGACTCGGGGGGGCTCCGTCCGCAAGCATCTTGTTTCTCACTGAAAGACTGATTGTCCATGGCATTGGCAGAGTAATATTTTGATAAAGACAGGTCTTGGGAATACTCGCTGGTCAACGCCAAAACGCCGCGACTTGAGTCGCCCTCACCGCTAAAGGGGCCGGTGATGGCCGTCAGGGAGCGGGAGGGGCCTATTTATGGCGTGTGGGGTGAGAGATAACTGGCGATTAGGAATTACCCCGGCCGTAGGACGGCATTTTGGCCAGAATGGGCTGGTTCTCCAGCGTCGAATGGCGGCGTCTTTATGTCGCCTGCCCTTTGGCCCTGGGGGCCTTGCCGACGCAGTGGGCCAATCCGTAGGCTCGGTCTGGGTCTCCTGGATGAACGGGAGGCCGGCCAGGCGGGGTGATCAGACCACCCTGGCCAGAGCCTCTATGCCTATCTGGCCCTGGCCGATCTCGGCGTGCCGTTCCTTGCGGCGTCGAGACTGTCTTGCACTTCCTTGAGCCTGGAAAGCCCCAAGTTCTGGCCGAATTTGGTCAGGCCCCCACTCTCCAAGATTAGCAGCGCATTTAGCATTGACCTGATGCAGCGTTTGGCCAAATCGTTGCCTTGCCTGTCAGGAATTTCTGGCAGGCAATGGGACAAATATTTATGGAATGAACGATATAATTAAAGTTTGAGGCCAAAGCACTGTCAAAAACATGGATTCGTGCTGGATTCCAGGCAAGCTCCGAAATAACGGGCGCAGCCCAAGGCCGTCCCCGCCAAGGAAATGTGGGGGCCGCTGGGTGCACAGAATTATTGTCTTTTAATTCTTGCGGTACTGATACATGTGAAGATATCGGGACTCAATTTTTCATAGCCGTTACCCGTAATTCTCATTTTTTTTCGAGCTATAAAAAATTCGATTAATTTGTCATAGGGAATACCCTAGGTATTGGTGCCCTGCTTCCTTTAGATTTTGCTGCCACCTGGGCCGGCCTATGGCACGTTTCAGGTCAGGGTTTGCTTTTAGTTGAGGCGGCCGGGTCAGATTTCACTTTATTTCTGCTGCCCCTGGGTCTGCCTCTGGCACGTCTCTCGTCAGGGTTTGTTTTAGTTGAGGCGGCCGGGTCAGATTTCACTTTATTTCTGCTGCCCCTGGGTCTGCCTCTGGTACGTCTCTCGTCAGGGTTTGCTTTAGTTGAGGCGGCCGGGTCAGATTTCACTTTATTTCTGCTGCCCTTGGGTCTGCCTCTGGTAGGTTTCTCGTCAGGAGTTGGACAATGGACATTGGAAGGGCTTGATGGTAAGTTATGATTATCATATTTTTTGCTACCTTTAGGGCGACCCCTTTTACGCTTTACTGATTTTAAGGATGACAAAAGAGATTCTTTCTTTAGTTTAAGACCTTTTTCGGCATCGTAAGGAGAT
>JAISEK010000036.1 GCA_031264145.1 Deltaproteobacteria bacterium | reverse complement strand
GTCCTGGCCGGTCCCGGAGGGATCGGGGCCGGGCGGCCGGGCCCCGCCCCGGCCATCGTCCTGGCCGGTCCCGGAGGGATCGGGGCCTTGCGGCGGGGCCCCGTCATGGCCATCGTCCTGGCCGGTCCCTGATGGATCGGGGCCGGGCGGACGGGACCAGCCCTGGCCATCGTCCTGGCCGGTCCCTGAGGGATCGGGGCCGGGCTCGCCCGGCTGCCATGGGGCGGCCTGGGTGGCTGGGGCCAGCTGGCCGGACCCGTCCGGCAGGTCCCGGGTCGGGGCCTCGTCTGGAACGATCGAGCCTATGGCCAGGTGGTCCTTTTCCCCAAGGACCGGTCCGAGGTCGCTGGCCAAGGGAGGCCAGAGCTGGCCGCCGTCGTCCGGCTGGCCAGGGGCGTCGGGAGGCTGGGCCGGCTCGTCCCAGTCGTTGGAGGAGGGATCCAGTGGCAGGCTGTCCCAGTCGTCTATGGCCGCCGGAGGCCTATGGGCTGAATCGTCTGACAACTGGCCACCGCTCCCCCGGCCCCTTGGCGGGCCTGCCGCCCCAGGGCAAAAACGTTCAGTCGGATCCGCTCTTCCTCTTGCCGAAGTAGCTGGAGAGCCGGCCCCTGAGCTTTATGACGCTCTTGGTGTGGAGCTGGCTGATCCTGGACTCGGTGTAGCCCATGACCTGGCCGATTTCCTTCATGGTCAGCTCCTCGTGGTAGTAGAGGGTGACCACCAGCCTCTCCTTCTCGGGGAGGGCGTCGATGGCCTCGACCAGGACCTGGCGGGCCTCCTGCTGGCCTATGACCGTGAGGGCGTCGATGTTGTTCTCGTCGGCCAGGATCTCGTAGATGTCGACCGGCTCCCGCCCGGCCAGGCCGTCGGCCCGGAAGGCCTCGATGTCGACCATGTTTATGGCGTTGACCTCGTCGAGGAGCCGCAGGTAGGCCGGCACCTCAAGGCCAAGCGCGGCAGCCGACTCCTCGTCGGAGGGCGGGTGCCCCAGCTCCTGCTCCAGCCGCCGCCACAGTCGGTCTAGGTCGTTGGCCTTCTTCCTGACCGTCCGCGGCACCCAGTCCAGGTTCCTGAGCTCGTCGATCATGGCCCCCTTGATCCTGAACTCGGCGTAGGTCTTGAACATGATGCCGCGATCGGGCTCGAAGCGGTCTATCGCGTCGATGAGCCCCAGCACCCCCGAGGATATGAGGTCGTCCTTGACGATATGGCCCGGGAGCCTGGAAGCCAGGCGGTCGGCCAGGTAGCGGATCAGGGGGGAGTACTGCTCGACGTACTGGGTCTTCTCGGCCATCGACAGCCCCCGCCAGGAGGGCTTGTCCGCCAGGCCGGGCCCATAGGCCTGGGTCTCTGACATCAGTCCACCGCCCGTTCCATGGAGACCAGCCGGTTGAGGAAGAGGACCAGGCCCCCCACCCCGAAGGCCGGCGGCTCGCGGCCGATGAGATAGCGGGCCAGCTCGGTTATCCGGACCGAGGCCTCGCAGTCGGGATAGAGGATGTAGAAGGGCTGCTGGCGCCTGACCGAGGCCGGGACGGCCTCGTCGAAGGGGACGTAGCCGGCCAGATCCAGGGAGACCTGGCCCAGGTACTGGCCGGCGACGTTGCTCATGAGCTCGAAGACGGCCAGGGCGTCCTTGGGACCGGACACCATGTTCGGCAGGAGGTAGAAGCCCCCCTGGCGGTGCTTGGTGTTGAGGGCCTTGATGAGGGCGTAGGCGTCGGTGATGGACGTGGGCTCGCTGGTGAGGACGACCAGGTGCTCCTGGGCCACCAGGTTGAAGAAGATGACGTTGGGCCCGATGCCGGCGGCCGTGTCTATGAGGAGGAAGTCCAGCTCGCCCTGCCACTCCTCGAACTCGGCGATGAGCCTGGCCTTCTGGGACTCGCTGATCTCGTTGAGCTCCAGGATGCCGCTGGCGGCCGGCAGGATGTTTATGCCCTTTGGGCCCTTGATTATGATATCCGAGAGGGTCTTCTCCCCCTTGAGCCAGTCATGGATGGTGGCCTTGGTCCTGATGCCCAGAAGGACGTCGGTGTTGGCCAGCCCCAGGTCGGCGTCCCAGATGAGCACCTTGCGGCCCAGGCCGGCCAGGGCCAGGGCCAGGGCCAGGGTGATGTTGCTCTTGCCGACCCCGCCCTTGCCGCTGGAGACGGTTATGACCCGGACCGGCCTGGCCTTGGGGCCCGGCCTGGACGAGGGCCTGGCCGCGGGCCTCGCGGCGGGCTTGGACCCGGACGGCCCCGGCTGGCCGGGGGCCGCCGCCCTGCGGGCGGGGTTGCTATTGTCAGGCGCGGATCCGCTCATTGGACTCTCTCAGCGAGGCCCCTCCCGGTACCGGCGGGGCGGGATTTGGTTCAAAAAAACATTTTAAACCAAAAAACAAATTTATAACCATCATTTTACCACAATCAGTCATTTAGGCCATGCTTTTTTGGCTCCGGGAAAGGACAGGCGACCCCGGGCGGCCTATTTCCTGGCCGTCCCGGGCAAGGAACCCGGATCCAGCCAGTAGTCCAGGAGACTCTCGGCCTTGGCCGCCTGGAAGTCCTCCGGGGTCCTGGGGCCGGTGGAGAGGAAGGCCAGGGGCGCCCCCTGCCCGGCCAGAAAGCCCATGACGTTGCCCAGCCCCCTGGTCTCGTCCAGCTTAGTGAGCACCAGCCCCAGGAGGGAGGGCCCGGCCAGGCGGCGGTGGAGGTCCTCCAGGTCCTCGTCCTTGAGCCCGGCCGGCAGGACCAGAAGTCGCCTGGCCCCGGCCCCCGCCAGGGCGGAGGCCAGATCGTCCGGCCCCCCCTTGGCCGCGAAGTCCCTGGAATTCGTGTCCACCAGGACCAGGTCGTCGTCCCGGAAGAGCTCGTCGGCCTCCTGGAACTCGGCCCCGTTCTGGCAGGCCTTGAGCCCCAGGCCCATGATCCTGGCGTACTGGGCCAGCTGCTCGGCCGCCCCCAGCCTGAGGGTGTCGAGGGTGATGGCCGAGACCTTGCGGCCCTTCTTCTGGTACCAGGCGGCCAGCCGGACCAGGGAGGTGGTCTTGCCCGAGCCGGACGGCCCGGTCAGCGCCACCAGCCTGGGCAGGGGCGCGCCGGGTGGCAGCACCCGGAGCCGGGACCGCAGGGTCCGCCGCAGGTGCTCCTCGAGCTCGCCGCCCCAGGCCTCCTTGCTCTCGGCCGACTTCTCGACGAACTCCCGGGCCCACTCCGGGGCCAGGCCGGTGGCCAGGAGCCGCCGGTACAGGGCGACCGCGTCCGGGCGGTCGCGCCACTTTTCCGCGAGGCTCTGGCGGTGGGCCAGGTCGAGGAACAGATTCCTCATCTCGCCCAGCTGCTCGCCCACGTACTCGCGCAGGGAGGCTATCTCCCGCCCCAGCCCCAGCTCCCCCTCCTGGGGAAGCGGGGCCGCCTGGGCCTTCCTGTAGGCCGCCGCCCCCAGGGCCGGGGCCGTCCTGGGAGGCGGCCGCTTGCCGGCGGTGGCCGGCCCCGGCCCCGGGGCCTGGGGGGAAGCCCCCCGCGGCCCCTGGGCGGCCTTGGCCGGGACGCCGCCGTCGGCCGGGACGGGCCGGAGCGGCTGGCTGCGGACCAGGGCGCCCTGGGAGGCGTCCGGGCCGGTCAGGGCGGCCAGGGTCGGCAGGACCCTGTCGCTCTCCGCCTCCAGGGCCCGGCCGAAGGAGCCTTCCGGGTCCCCGCCGAGGGCCTGGCTGGCCAGAATCTCGTCGTCGGTCTCGTCGTGGGCCGGGACCTGGGCGGGCCCCTGGGCCAGGTCCTCGTCCCTGACGCCGGCGGTGACCTCCACCCCGCCGCCGGGGCGGTCGCGCTGGGAGAGGATGATGGCCAGCAGGCCGAACTCCTCCTTGATCTGGGCGACCACGGCCGGGAGATCCTTGCCGCTGAAACGCTTAATCCGCATAGCTGAAGGTCACCTCGCCTAGGATTTTCAGCCTGATGTTGTTGGTCAGCTCGCTGTGGGAGAGGACCACGAGGTTGGTCAGGAAGCGCTCGGTCAGTTTCCGGAGGTGCCGCCTGATCATGGGGGAGCACAGCACCACGGGCTGGAAGTTCTGGCCGGTCAGCTGGGTGACGGCGTTGGAGACGGCGGTGAGAATCCTCTGGCCCGAATCGGGGTCCAGGGCCAGGTAGGCCCCCCTCTCGGTCTCGTTTATCGAGCGCGACAGCGTCTCCTCGATGTCCTGGCCGATGGTCATGAGGGGCAGCTCCCCGCTGGCGATGACGTAGTTGCGGATGATGCCCCTGGCCAGGCGCTGGCGGACGAACTCGGTCAGGAGGTCGGTGTCCCTGGTTATGGCGGCGTGGTCGGCCAGGACCTCCAGGATGGAGGGCATGTCCCTGATGGAGACCCGCTCCCTGAGGAGGTTCTGGAGGACCTTCTGGATCTGGCCCAGCGTCAGGAGGTTGGGCAGGAGCTCCTCCACCACCTTGTCGTTGGTCTGGGCCACCCCGTCAATGAGCTTCTGCACGTCCTGCCTGGAGATGAGCTCGTCGGCGTGGCCGCGGATGACCTCCGTCAGGTGGGTGGCCATGACCGAGGCCAGGTCGACCACCGTCCAGCCGGCGTGCTGGGCCTCGTCCCGGCGCTCCTCGGCGATCCACAGGGCGTTGAGGCCAAAGGCCGGCTCCTGGGTGGGGATGCCGGGGAGGGTCTTGCGGGCGTCGCCCGGGTCCATGGCCAGCTGGTGGCCGATCATCATCTCGGCCCTGGCCACCTCGTCGCCCTTGATGAGGATGGCGTACTCGCCGGGCCTGAGCTGGAGGTTGTCCCTGACGTGCATCAGGGGGACGATGAAGCCGGACTCCAGGGCGAACTGGCGGCGGATGGAGCGGATGCGGTCCATCAGCTCCCCGCCCTGCTCGTCGTCGACCAGGGGAATCAGGCCGTAGCCGACCTCGAGCTCGAGGACGTCCAGGGGCAGGAGGGCCTCCATGCGCTCCGGGGGGGCGGGGGCCTTGGCCTGCGCCGGGGCGGGGCCCCCGCCTGGGGGGGGCGCCACGCCGGGCGCCGGGGACGGGGCGGCCGGGCCGCCAGGCCCGGGGCCGATCGGTCGGCGGGCGCCCCCCTCCTGGGCGGCCGCGAGATACCGGCGGCGCCGGTATATGCCGTAGGCCCCGGAGAGGATGACCAGGCCGGTCAGGCAGAAGGCCAGGGTCGGGAGGCCGGGCAGGAGGCCCAGAAAGAAGATGACCCCGCCGGAAAGGGCCAGGGCCTCCGGCCTGAAGGTGAACTGGCCGACGATCTCCTGGCTCATGGTCGCCTCGGAGCCGGCCCGGCTGACTATTATGCCGGCGGCCGTGGAGATCATCAGGGCTGGCAGCTGGCTGACCAGGCCGTCGCCGACGGTGAGGATGGTGTAGGTGGTCGCCGCCGCCTCGACGCTGAGGCCCTCCTGGATGACGCCTATTACGAAGCCGCCTATTATGTTGATGAGGGTGATGATGATGCCGGCCACGGCGTCGCCGCGCACGAACTTGGAGGCGCCGTCCATGGCCCCGTAGAAGTCGGCCTCCCTGGCGATGACCTCCCGGCGGTTCTTGGCGTCGGCCTCCTGGATGAGGCCGGCGGCCAGATCGGCGTCTATGGCCATCTGCTTGCCCGGCATGGCGTCCAGGGTGAAGCGGGCGGCCACCTCGGCGATGCGGCCTGAGCCCTTGGTGATGACCATGAAGTTGATGACCACCAGTATGGCGAATATTATGACCCCGACCACGTAGTTGCCGCCGACGACGAAGTTGCCGAAGGCCTGGATGACCTCCCCGGCCGCGTCGGGGCCCTGGGCGCCGTTCAGGAGTATAAGCCTGGTCGAGCCTATGTTCAGGGCCAGGCGGCAAAGCGTCAGGATCAGGAGGAGCGACGGGAAGACGCTGAAATCCAGGGGCTTGAGGGTATACATGGCCGTGAGGAGCACGATGACGGAAAGGGCCACGTTAAAGGTCAGCATCAGGTCAAGGGCCTTGGTCGGCAGCGGGAACAGAAAGACCAGGAGGATCCCCACGACCCCCAGGCCGATGATCATGTTGCCGCTGCCCTTGTTGGCCAGCCTGGCCGACAGGCGGCCGAAAAAAGTCTCCGACATCAGGCCTTCCTACCCTTGACCTTGTAGATGTAGCTCAGGACCTCGGCCACGGCCTTGTAGAATTCCACCGGGATGGCCTGCCCCACCTCCACGGCCTTGTAGAGGGCCTGGGCCAGGGGCTTGTTCTCGACCACGGGCACCTTGTTCTCCCTGGCGATGTCCTTTATCCTCTGGGCCAGGAAGTCCTGCCCCTTGGCCAGGACCACCGGGGCCGGCGCCTGGGACCGGTCGTAGAGGAGGGCCACGGCGAAGTGGGTGGGGTTGGCGATGACCACGTCGGCCTTGGGGACGTCGCCCAGCTGCCGCTTCTTGCTGGCCTCCCTCTGGGCCTGGCGGATGCGGTTCTTGACGATGGGATCGCCCTCGATCTGCTTGTACTCGTCCTTGACCTCCTGCTTGGTCATCCGCATGTCCTGCATGAACTGCCAGCGCTGGTAGCCATAGTCCAGGGCCGCCAGGACCAAGAGGAGGAGCACGGTCTTTATGAAAATCTCCAGGGAGATCTTGAGGACCAGGAGGCCGATGGCCAGGACGTCCATGTCGACCATGAGGACGAAGTCGTCGATGTGGTCCCTTATGACCAGATAGCCCATCAGGAAGATGATGGCCATCTTGAAGATGCTCTTGAGGCACTCCACCAGGGTCTTCATCTTGAAGAAGCGCCCGAAGCCGGATATGAAGTTTATCTTGTCGAGCTTCGGGACGATGGCGTCGGAGACGACCATGAAGCCGCCCAGCTGGTAGAGGTTTATGGAGATTGAGGCGACGAGGACCACCAGGGACACCGGCAGGATGAGGATCAGGCACTCCTTTATCATCAGCCTAGACAGCTCCAGGATGGAGGATGAGGAGGCCTCGAACTCGTTGGCCCGGAGGAATATGTGGTTCAGGACGTTGACGACGCGCTGCCAGCCCAGGGGCCCGAGGACGACGAGGGCCCCAGCGGCGGCCAGGAGCACCACGGCCGCGTTGATCTCCATGCTCTTGGGCACCTGCCCCTTCTCCCGGGCCTGGGTCAGCTTGTGCCCGGTCGCCTCTTCGGTTTTCTCGCCGGAATCCTCGCTCATGGCACGTCCAGGCCCCCGAGACGGCCGTCATCGGGGCGGTTGGGGGATATCGGCCCGGGGCACGGGCCAAGGGGGCGGCCGCCGCACGGCGGCGCCGGGCGGCCCGCCGCCGGGGCTAGGGGGCGAAGAGCCCCAGCAGCCTGGCCAGCCCCTCCTGGGCCTCGAAGAGGGCCTGGCCTATCAGCCGGGGCCAAAAGTCCATGGAAAAGCCCATCAGGGCCAGGCCGGCCAGGATATACAGCGGCATGCCCACGAAGAGGACCTGCATCTGGGGCACGGCCTTGGCCACGATGCCGAAGGAGACCTTGGCGCAGAAGAGGAGGCCAACCACTGGGGCGGCGATCTTGACCGCCAGGACGTACATGCGGCCGATGGCCCCCAGGACCTCGGAAAACGTCTCCGGCCGCCACAGGACCATCAGGCCCGGCGGGGCCACCCTGAAACTGTCCACCAGGGCCTTTATGACCACCAGGTGGCCGTTGGCGTAGAGGAATATCAGGACGAAGATGATGTAGACCAGCCGGGAGACGACCGGCACCTGGGACCCGCTCTGCGGGTCCATGAGGTTGACCATGGTCATGCTCATCTGGAAGCTCAGATACTCGCCGGCCAGGTTGGCCGTCTCCAGGACCAGCCTGACCATGAAGGCCAGGGAGAGGCCCAGGAGGAGCTCGCTTATGGCCAGCCAGGCGAAGCCGAACCAGGTCATGGGCATCCGGGAGGCGTCCACCTGGACCAGCGGGGAGATGACGAAGGCCAGGGTCAGGGCCAGGGCCACCTTGGCCTCGGTCACGATGTTGGGGCTGCCGATGACCGGGGCCAGGGCCACCAGCATCGAGAGCCTCAGGAGGACCAGGACGAAGGCGGCGAACTGGCCGGCGTCTATGACCGGGGCGCCCAATGGACCCGCCCCCAGCCTAGAGGGCCGCCGGGGCCAGCCCTGGCGTGGCCAGCCCCTCGGTGGTCCTGATCCACTGGGGGAAACTCTCCAGGATCTGGAGGGTGTAGTCCATGAGCTTGTCGAGGAGCCAGGGACCGGCTATGACCAGGACCAGGGTGATGCAGACTATCTTGGGGATGAACTGCAGGGTCATCTCCTGGATCTGGGTGGTGGCCTGGAAGATGCTGACCAGAAGACCGATGGCCAGACCCACCAGCAGCATGGGCAGGGACAGGATGAGGATGAGCTCCATGGCCCTGCGCCCGAAGTCAACGACGAACTCGACTGTCACGTTTCCCGCCTCCCGCCCCTGGCCCAGCGGCCATGGCCAATTAGGGTATGGAAGACCGGGCGAGGGACGCCCGGCCCGAAAAACAAGGCTATCCTCCTCCGCCATACATGAGCGCGGCCACGTCCCCGAAGCTCCTGACCACCGATCCGGCCAGAAGGGCCCAGCCGTCGACCAGGACGAAGAGCATGAGCTTGAAGGGGAGCGAGATCATCACCGGCGGCAGCATCATCATGCCCATGGAGAGGAGGACGGAGGCCACCACCATGTCGATGACCAGGAAGGGCATGTAGAGGAGGAAGCCTATGGTGAAGGCCGTCTTGAGCTCCGAGATGATGAAGGCCGGGATAAGGGACAGCGTCGGGACCTCATCCCTGTTGAGGGGCTTGGCCTCGCCGGCTATCCGCATGAAGAGGGCCAGGTCCTTGTCCCTGGTCTGCATGAACATGAAGTCCCTGACCGGGACCATGGCCCGGTCGAAGGCCTCCCGCTGGGTGATCTCGTTGGCCATGAAGGGCTTGTAGGCCCTTTCCTCGATGTTCCTCCAGACCGGCATCATGATGAAGAAGGTCATGAACAGGGCCAGGCTGACGATGATCTGGTTCGGCGGCGTCTGCTGCGTGCCCATGGCCTGCCTGAGAAAGCCGAAGATGACGATTATCCTCACGAACGAGGTCATCATCACCAGGATGGACGGGGCCAGGGCCAGGACGGTCAGGAGGAACATGACGTTGATGACCGTGGCTATCCGGTCCGAGTCGTCGGCCTGGTCCAGGGAAAGGCTGACGGTGGGTATGGGCACCATGTTGCCGGAGCCCTGGGCCCAGGCCCGGCCGGCGGAGAGGGCCGCCAGCATGAGGGCCATGACCGCCGCCGCCCGCAGGAGGGGGCCTATCGCGCTAATCGTCTTTGGGCCAAGGGCCATCGCCTGCCTCCCCCCCTTCCCCGGGCCCCGGCGCCCCCGGGACCCCGGTCGTCATTTCTTGTCGAAGTCGTCCTGGAACAGCTTCAGGAAATCGTCGTTGGTCTCCGGTCCGGCGAACCTCTCGTCGTCCAGGGACAGGTCCAGGCCTGGCCCGTCGCCAGGCCCGGGGCCCAGGCCGGGGCCATCGGGCTCCCTGGCGGCCGCCGCCCTGGCCGCGGGGCCGGCCGGCCCCTGGCGGCCGGGAAACCCGAGGCCCGGGCCGCTCAGGGCCGGCGGGCCCGCCGGCGGCCGGGAGGCCGGCCGGGCCGCTCCCTGGGTCCTCGGCCCGAGGGGGAGGTCCGGCAGGGGCCCCCCGTCATCCTCCCCGGGGAGGGGCCAGCTGGCCAGGGACGTCAGCCGCTCGGGGGTGACCCCGACCACCAGGAGGTGCCCATCGACCTCGACGGCCGCCAGATACCTGCGGCCGTCCAGGAGCATGGTCCCGCGGAGGACGAAGGCCTGGCCGCCCTTGGCCGCCCTCCGTCCCCGGCCGAGCCAGCCTATGGCCTTGAGGCAGATGACCAGAAGGGCGATGACCAGGATGAAGGCCCCCAGGGCCTTGACCACGTCTAGGCCGGGGAAGGCCCCCAGCGGCGGGCTGGCCGTCCGCTCCCCCCCGGCGGCGGGCTGGACCGCCGCCGGCGTAGGAGTCGGCGTCGGCCCGGGGGCGGGCGGAGGCAGGTCGGTCGTGGAAAAGGCGCCCTCCCCCGTCCCGGCCGGGGCCGCCTCGGCCCCCGAGGCCGGCGGCTGCTCCTGGGCCCCCAGCCATGGGGCCGCCAGGGCCAGGAGGAGAGCGGGGGCCAGGATGGCCCAGGCCAGCCGGCGAAAGACCATCCCTGCGGTCATGGCTCCGATATGTCCGCCCACTTGAACGTTCCTTTCATCTCTTGGATGTCAGCTCAGGGTCTTGACCCTCTCCATAGGGCTCACTATGTCGGTGACCCGGACCCCGAACTTCTCGTTGACGACCACCACCTCGCCCCTGGCGACGAGCTTGCCGTTGACGAAGATCTCCAGGGGCTCGCCGGCCAGCTTGGAGAGCTCGATGACCGAGCCCTGGCCCAGCTGCAGGAGGTCGTTTATGATCATGCGGGTCCGGCCCAGCTCGACGGTGATCTCCAGGGGGATGTCCAGGATGAAGTCCAGGGGCCGGGCCGCGCCCTCGCTGGCCGGCGGCGGCCCGAAGGGGGAGTCGCCCGAGGCGGCGTCGGAGCTGGCCGGGAGGGCCGCCGGCCCGGGATCGCCCCAGTCCTGGGCCAGGCCAGGGTCATCGCTCATCAGCCGGTCCAGGTCGGACTGGGTAAGGTTGGGTTTCTCTTCTGCCATGTTGCTCTCCAATGCGTCCGGCGGGGGGCGGGGATTTACTCCTCCCAGGTCCTGGGAACGATGTCCGACTCTATGCGCACGGCCTTCTGGCCGCGGGAGGTGCCGATGAAGACCTTGAACTTGGGGACGCCCTCGACGCAGACGTCAAGGGGCTCCTTGACGTCGTGGTTCAGCATGATCACGTCGCCCTCGGCCAGGTTCATCAATTCCTCGGCCGTTATCATGGTCCGGCCAAGATCGACCCTGAGGTTGACCTGGGCCTCCCTGACCCTCTCGATGAAGCGGTTGATCCAGGCCGTGTCCACCTCCAGCTGGTCGCTCTGGAAGCCGGCGTAGAGCTTGGAGCGGATGGGCTCGATGGTGGAGTATGGGAGGCAGATGATGAGCGTCCCGACGGTCTGCTCGAGCTCGACCTCGAACTTGACGACCAGGACGACCTCGGTGGGGGCCACGACGGAGGCGAACTGGGGGTTGGTCTCGCCCCGGACGTAGGAGAGGGTCAGGGGGTGGACCGGGTTCCAGGCCCTCTCCAGGTCGGCCAGGGCCATCTTGATGACCTTGACGATGAGCCGGGACTCGATGGGGGTGAAGTCGCGGCCCTCGACCTTTATGTAGCCGCGGCCGCTGCCGCCGAAGAAGCTGTCGACGAGGTTGAAGACCAGCTTGGTCTCGATGACCATGATGGCGTGGCCCCTCAGGGGCTCGGCCTTGAAGATGTGGAGGCTGGTCGGGACGGGCAGGGCCCTCATGAACTCGCCGAACTTGATCATGTCGATGGAAAAGGCCGAGATGTCTATGACCTTGCGCAGGGCCGTGGACATGGTCTGCCGGAAGAACCTGGCGAAGCGGTCGTTTATGATCTCCAGGGTCGGCATGCGCCCCCGGATGATGCGATCCTGGTTGGTGAGGTCGTAGCGGGTGATGCCGGCCTCGTCGGTGTTCTGGTCGGTCTCGGTCTCGACCTCGCCGCCGCCCATGCCCTTCAGGAGGGCGTCGACCTCGTCCTGGGTCAATATCTTGGCCATTTCCGCTCCCAATTCCCCGACGGCGGCTCCCAGGGGCCCGCCCAGCCGGGCCGCGGCTCACTGGATGATGAACTCGGAGTACTTGACCTTCTTGATCTCGTTCCTGTTGGGCATGAAGGCGTTGGCCTCCCTCAGGATCTGGCTCCTCAGGCGCTCCTTGCCCTCGACGGTCGAGATGGACTCCATGGACTGGCTCGAGAGCAGCATGAGGATCTTGTCGGTAATGTCCGACATCCTCCTGTTGAGCTCGTCGGCCGCCGCCTGGTCGTCGACGTCCATGCTCAGCGAGACCTTGAGGAACCGCCGCCCCGAGCTGTCGTTCAGGTTGGTGGTGAAGGGCTTGAGATCCACGGTCTGCGGGCCGGCCACGGCCGCGGCGGCCTCGCCCTCGGCCGCCGGGGCGCCATGCCCGCCGCCGCCGGGGGCCTCGCCCTTGGTCGGGGCCACTATGGGTTCCTCCCCTTCCGCCTCGGGCGGGGCCTGCGCCACCGTCTGGGAAAACTCGTCGCCCTCCTGGGCCTGGTGGGTCCCGTCCTTGGGGCCGGACAGGAACCTCATGGCCGCGAAGGCCCCGGCCCCGCCGATGACCATGGCCGCCACCACGATGACGATAAGCTTCAGCTTGCCGCCGCCCCTGGCCGGCGCCTCGCCGGCGCCCTCGCCCTTGGACGGGGGGGCTTCCGGCTCGGGGGCCGGCTTCTTGGCTTCCTTGGGTTTCTTCTCAGCCATGTCCTCACTCATCCTTTCCAGGAGGATTTCGCCGGCGTGTAGATGACTATCTCCAAGCGGCTGTTCTCGCCCCCCCGAGAGGGTTCTCTGGTCACTGGCCTGGAGCCCCCGAAGGAGCCCAGCCTCATGCGGCTCTCCTGGAGGCCCAGGGCCGCGAAATGCTCCAAGACGACCTTGGAGCGCCTGGTCGACAGCCCGAAGGCGGCCATGGCGTCGGCGCCGCCCTCCAGGTCCGACATGGGGTTGGTGTGGCTGTCCACGCTGAACGGCAGGGACAGGCTGGCCAGCAGCTCGGCCATCCTGGACAGGAGGACCATGTTCTCCTCCCTGATTATGGCCGAGCCCTCCGGAAAGACGATGGCCCGGTCCCAGCGGATGACCATGCCCCGATCGTCGCGGAAGACGGAGACAGCGTCGGTCACCTCCCTCTCCAGCCGCTGGTAGTCCGGGTCGTTGGAGGGCTCCAGCCGGAAGATGGCCGCCTTGATCTCGTCCTGGTCGAGATTGACGTTGGGCGGCAGATCCTCGAGCCGGCCCACCAGCTCGGCCAGGGCCGAGACCAGGGAGGGATTGGAGAACCCCAGGCTGCCCGGCCCCCGCCTGGCCGGGGCCAAGGCCCCGCCTTGCTCGGGGTAGTCAATCTCCGCCAGGGTCCCGGGCTCCAGGGAGGTAATCGAGATCAGCATGACGAAGAAGGTCAGGAGGAGCGTCATCATGTCCGAGAACGTGAGCATCCAGCCGGACGGGTCGGGCCCGTCGCTGCCCGGGGCCTGTCTTTCGGCCATCAGTAGACCTCCGTCTCGTCCTCGCCGGGGAGGTCCGGGAGGATGAACTCAAAGCCCTCGAAATCGAAGCTGCGCTCGAGGCTTTCCAGGTTCCTGAGGGCCCCGGCCCTGGTGCGCTCGAAGTCCAGGACCAGGTCGACCCGGTTGTTCCTGGCCCGGTTGGCCGGCGAATTGTTGGCCACCATGGGCTTGTAGCCGGCGTAGCCGTAGGCGGCCAGGGAACCGGCGTTCAGGCCGCCCTCGGCCACGAGGAACCCCATGACCGCCAGGGCCCTGCCGACCGATATGTCCCAGTTGTCCTCCCCCTCCAGGGTCGACGGCAGGGAGTCGGTGTGGCCCTCGACGTAGATGGGTATGTCGATGTTCCTCATGACGCGGCTGAAGGCCATCAGCGTCTCCCGGGCCCGGTCGCCCAGCTCGGCCGAGCCGCTGGAGAACAGGAGATCGGCCGACAGCGAGATGATCCTCTGCCCCTGGTTGTGGACTATCCTGGCCTGGCCGTCCAGGAGCTCGGGCGAGAGAAGGGCCCTGATCCTGGCCATCTCGGGGCTGGAGACCGAGACCCGCCCCCTGGGATCGCCGATGGACGGCAGGGACGAGGAAAGGCCCGTCTCGTCGCCGATGGCGGCCAGGCCGCCCTCGAAGATCCCGAAGGTGTCGTAGATGGACTCGACCACCTTGCCGTGCTTGACCTCATCGTAGTTGACCTTGGCCGTCAGCATGATGAAGAAGGTCAATATTATGAGGACGATGGAGGTGAACAGGACCATGGTGCTGTCCTGGACCGGGGGGTCCTCGGGCCTATGCCGCTCCACCCCGTTCACCTGAAGGCCGAGATGCGGGCCGAGGGCGGGATGAAGGCGTGGAGCTTCTGCTCGATGATGCGGGGGTTGTCGCCCCGGCACAGGGCCAGGATGCCCTGGACGATGAGCTCCTTGACCATTGTCTCCGCCCTGGATCTGGCCCTGAGCTTGCCGGAGATGGGCACGAAGACCACGTTGGCCAGGATGGCCCCGTAGAAGGTGGTCACGAGGGCCACGCTCATGGCCGGCCCGATGGCCGACGGGTCGTCCATCTGCTGGAGCATGGAGATGAGGCCTATGAGGGTCCCCAGCATGCCGAAGGCCGGGGCGAAGGCCCCCATGGCCTGGAAGATGTCGGCCCCCAGCCTGTGCCGCGACTCCTGGAAGGATATCTCCGTCTCCAGGATCTCCACGATGGCCTGGGGCTCCAGCCCGTCGACGGTCAGCTGCAGCCCCTTCTGCAGGAACTCGTCCGAGACGTCCAGGATGTCGCTCTCCAGTGACAGGAGGCCCTCCTTGCGGGCCTTGGCCGAGAAGGTGATGAACCCGGTGATGATGTCGTTGACCGTCACGGTCCTGGTCACGAAGGCGTTCTTCAGGATCGACAGGGTGTTGAGGCAGTCCCTCAGGGGATAGTTTATCATTGTCGCGCAAGCCGTGCCGCCGACGACGATCAGGAGCGACGGCAGGTCCACGAAGGCCATGATCCCGACGCCCATGTTGATGGAGATGACCAGAAGGCCAATCGACGACAGGATTCCTATTATGGTCGCGACATCCATGGGTTCACCTTGGCTTGGCTCTGGGACCGGGGAGCAGGTCCCGTGAAGTTCCCATGAAAATCTCTAGCAATTTGTGTGCCTAATTTTAGAAGTTCTCCAGGTTTGAAGAAAAAAAAGCACCCAAAGGTTCCCAAAACCCAGGCCGGGCGGTCCCCCTGGCCACCTTGATGGCCCCCTGGGGCCCATCCTTGGCGGCCCTGGCCGCCCAAGCGCGTCCGAAAGGGCCACTTTTTCCTGCCCCGGGCCACCATCAGGCTCTGACAGTTGGCCATCGGACGTTTCCAGTGGGCCCGCCAGGTTCACGATGTCTACCCTGGCGACACTTCCTTGGCCATATATAACCAAAATGTCAAGCCAAAGAATAAATCTTCAATGTAAAAAAATAACTACGCATACGTAATAGCTATAACGACACTCATTTTGCCATCAGGAAAAAGCCTACTATCAATTAACTAAAAACACTAAACAGGTAACGTACAAGCCCAAACATTCACTTTCGATTAATGTTAGCATATCAGACCCAAAAGCTCAAGCGAAAAACCACCCGCCATGCCTCCCCCAGGCCATCCCAGGCCGGGCCGCGGCCGGGACGAAATATCGTGGCCGGACCAAAAACCTGGCCCTAGGCTCTTAATTTAAGACTTCGGTCCCAGTTTAGCTGGAAGCCATGCTAAAAATACTAGCACACTGCTTTTTTTTATTCAACCTATTATGAGTCATAGATAATGTCACCATAGAGTAAAGGACCTAATTTAGGAGGACTGGCATTTTGGCCCAATTAGGCCCAGCCTGGACCTAACAATTGCCCCCTGGCCTTATTGTCGCCGAAAGTGTCCAGCCAGCCGACGCCAAGGGCCATGCCCCCTGGGCGGGCCAGGCCCCGGGCCGGCCAGAACGTAACTTACTTTTGGCGCCACAAAGGCTAAACGGACGTCAGTCCCAAAATAGACGCCAAGCGGGGGCCATTGCCGGGGCCGGCGAAGGCCGGCCGGACATGGGCGCCCCGGTCGCGGCGCGGCAGACGCCCCACTGGGACATATGGGCGGACAAGGCCCAGGGGCCGGCCTGCCATCATCTCGCGCCACAACCGGGAAGCGGCGTCCCGACGAGATGGATACCCAAAGATGCCCGCCCCGCGCCGGGGTCGGCCCTCATGGGCTGGGACGTCCTCCCGGATGGCTTTCCTGAGGCCTGGGCACGCCCAGGAGGCGATGAGATCAAGACGGCAAGGCCGTGCCCGGGCAGCAGGCGCCCACGCGATGGGTCCCTCGCAAGCCGTCGCCAGGGAATCGCCTGCCCGATCCGGGAAATGCCGGGGGAGGCGGATCGCCGCAAGGGTCGCGGCGGAGGCGCCCGCCCCGCATCCCCTGGCCGCGGCCTGGCGGGCGGACACGGACAGGCCAGGGCCACTCGCGGAGTCGCCACAGGGGGAAAAAGCCGCGCGCGGGACGGGAAAGCTACGCCTCGAGCCGTTCCCGCGCCCTCCCGGCCATGGCGCCGCCCAGGTCTCCCCCGGGATAGGCCGCGGCCCCCCGGCCTGACCGCCTGGGGCCGTAGATCAGCCCCATCAGATCCTGGACCTGCCGCTCAAGCCGCTCGGCCTCGCCGAAGAGGGCCGACGCGGCGCTGGCGGTCTCCTCGGAGACCGCCGCGTTGGACTGGGTGACCTGGTCCATCTCGTTCACCGCGGAGTTGATCTGGCCAAGGCCGATCGTCTGCTCCTTGGAGGCCTCGGCCACCTCGGCCATGAGGGCGCCTATCTTCCTAGCGTCGGCGCCGACGGCCTCGAAACTGTCCGAGGTCTGCTTGACCATCTGGGAGCCGGAGCTGATGTTCTCGATGGTCCTGGCTATGAGATGGGCGGTGGTCTTGGCCGCGTCCGCCGACCTGATGGCGAGGTTGCGCACCTCGTCGGCCACCACGGCGAAGCCAGCCCCGGCCTCCCCGGCGCGGGCCGCCTCCACCGCCGCGTTCAGCGCCAGGAGGTTCGTCTGGAAGGCGATCTCGTCGATGGTCTTGATGATTTTACCAATCTCGTTCCCGCTGGCGGCTATCTGGCCCATCGCGTCCATGACCCGCGTCATGGAGCGCTCGGAGCTCTCGACGTTCTCCGTCGTCCCCCGCATCAGGCCCTGGGTCTCCAGGATGTTGTCGGAGTTGCGCCTGGTCATGGACGTGATCTCCTCAAGGCTCGCGCTCGTCTCCTCCAGGGCGGAGGCGTTGCGCGAGTTTCCCTCGGCCACCTGCTGGGAGGCCGACGACAGCTCCCTGGAGCTCTGGTTCACCTCCCCCGAGCTCTCGGACAGGGCGGCCGATATCCTGGCCAGCGGCCCGGTGATGCCCCTTATCAGCGTCGCCGAGGCGACCAGGCTCAGGATCAGGGCGACGGCGGCGCCGACGAGCATGACCGTCCAGCATCTGGACACGGCCTTCACGGCGTCGCCGCCGAAATCGTAGGTCATCTCGCTGAAGCTGTCCGAAAGGCCTCCCACGGCCTGAATGGCCACGTTCCTGCTCTCCCTCCCGGCCTGGTCGTTGGCGTCCTCAGCGACGATCAGCTCCCTCATGCGGGCGATGGTCTCCTGGCAGGTCGCCAGCGAGGCGAGCACGGTCCCGAGCAGTTCCCGGTTGGCCGGCACCCGGGAGGCGTCGCGAAGCTCGGCGGCTGACGACGCCAGACCCTCGACCGTCTTCAGGCTCTGCTCCAGAAGACTCGCGTCGCCGGCGTAATACCCGATGACCAGATCGTTGAAGAACACGTTCGCCCGGCGGTCGAGATCGGCGGCCTGCACCACCCGCCTGAACTGTATGCCCAACTCCCCAAATGCCACGTTTCCGGCGTCCAGGGAGGCCGTCATGCGATCGTCGATGCTACGCCGGTACTTGTTCAGGGCCTCGAAAAAATCGGCGTAGGCCAGCCTGGACTTCTCCCACGATTCCGTCTTGGAGCGCTTGATGCCGTGGATCTCCGAGCTGAGTTCCTGGTACTTCCGGTAGCCGCCCCTGAACTTGTCGAAGTCGCCAGCCAGCGACGGCCCGGTCTGGGGCAACAGGGCGAGCGTCCCACCCAGCTCGCCCATCATGGCGTTGCTCTTCTCCCTTATGTCCATCGCCGCGGCCCAATCCTCCTCGACGCCGCCGACGCTGAAGCTGTTGATCAGGAAGCCCTCCCGCGCCAGGGCGAATTTCAACTCGCCCGCCTTGTCGTTGCCCGGCACGATGACCTGGTTCAATTCCACCGTGTCATTTTTTATCCTGAGGAGCTCATATAGTATTACGCCCAATAAAGACAAAAATATTATATTTACTCCAACAAAACCTAAACTAATTTTTATTTTTAAACTCATTATTTACCTCCAGACAAAAATATACATCACTAAATAATGCAATATTTTTGCTTTTTATTGTTAATAATATTGCTATAGAAATAAACAAGCAGTTTATCGTCTCTTGAGCTGCTTATCTCTTCCTACCTCTGGGAAGGCAGACTATTTGACGAAGGTAATCTAGACTAATTTTAGCATGGATGGATCTGAATTTCTAGATATTTTGTGAGAATTAAAAAATAATAAATGTAAGCAGAAATAAGCAAGGCATAGCTAAAGGCAAGAAGGTATAAGTTTCCAATACTAAATGAAAATGACTTTTAAGCAGTGTCTGGCCAAACCAGAACTGTTCACGGAGCCTTCGATGGACTTGCGAAGATGTGATGGCCATGTGGTAAAGCCCCCACCCCCTTGTGTCCAGGGTCGCCACCTGTCGGTTTTCAAGGCGATATCAAAACCTGGGCAATTTCATCCCCTCCCTGCCTCCTGGACGGACAACGGCCGGAAATCGCGCCGATTGGGGAATTGGCCGGATCGAGTCCGCCGAACCGCCAGTTCCTTTCCGGGGAGCCCGTCGCCTGGCCCGCGCATGCGACGACTAGTCCGTTCAATCCGGTCCCAGCCATAAAAATACTGCCGCTTCCGCCCCTCCCAGGTGTATAATGGCCCCATTGTTCGACTAATGGCCTTAAGGGCCAGCCAGGGCCAGATTGAGTTTTGGTGGTTTTCTGGTTTGGCCCGGTCTGTCTCGGCGAATGGACGCGCCAATGGGGCGGTCACGTCTTTCGGCCGTCCTGGCTTAGATAATAATAGTGAGCCTTTCATTATCGTTACTGATTTAGAGACACATATATTTATAATTAATTCATCTAGTTTTATCGCATATAATCTATAAGTATTGTATTGTATTTTATAACCTAAATAATGGAAAATAATGTCTATAAATGCTCTTAATTATATATAAATATCATGCTATTTGCTAATAGTTATATTAACTATAATGTGAATAACCACCAGCTAAAGCTGGTGGCTTCAAAGATGGCGACTAAAGTCGCCTTTGAGCGGCTAAAGCCGCTCCGAAGAACGACATCAACTACCACCGGCTAAAGCCGGTGGTCTGAAAGAGAAGACATCTTGCAGCTTATGTCGGCGGCTTAAGCCGCACAATCTTTATCATTTTTTGAATCTTCAAAGTCATGTTACATATTTTGAAAACGATATCTCAGTGATAATCAAATTTTAATTTTACTGTGACAGCATCTACAAGAAATATTTAAAACTATTTGACATCTTTACTACATCATAGCATTAAACATATCATTTAATTCGCATTATCTCAATCTATAACACAAATATGCGTAACTACGATAAATTATTCCTCAATGTGTCTATGGCTATTTGCCAGCATAATCAAGAAGAAATGCCAAAGCTACCAGCTAAAGCTGGTGGTTTTAATCAACCAAAAAAGAGACAATAAAATAAAATAATATCAATATCGTAAATTAATTATTACAATATATTTAGTTAAATATTCAATTTTATGTCAAATATTATTTTTATTTAAATATTATAATTAAGAGAGCCAGTAATAGCCCCCTTAATATCATTATTATAAGTATTATCAATGAATAGATAGTAAATAATATTAAATTTGATGCTTAAAAATACCATTACTATCATATACAGCAATAGTAGATCCATTATTAACCTGAACTGTATCACCTACAACTGTTACTGCATCACTATTTTCATTATAAGCACAGTTACAAGTGCATTTAAAATTACCATTTTCATCGTAAATTTCAATATTAGCCTGCCCTCTAACAATAATTGATGAAGAAAATCCTAATAATTTTCCATAACCGCAACAATTTACTTTAAAATTACCATTTTCATCATAAATTACAATGTTAGAACCTTCCTGTTTGACCGATCCGATCATTGGCGCACCTCCTGGATGCTCGCTGGCATATGGCCACCATTACCCGCCTGACTCATGGGTCGGGTCTTGGCATGGCCGGTTAGGGATATGGTGGGCCAAAAACTCTGGCTCACCCGATGGAATGGACAGATTATAGCGCCTATATGCGTCAATCCGCGTCGCGTTTGGGCCCCGTGGCCAGGGATTCAGCCAGGGCGGGAGAGGA
>JAISEK010000035.1 GCA_031264145.1 Deltaproteobacteria bacterium | reverse complement strand
TTTTTGAAACTCAAAAAAATAATATCTAGAATTTATGATTAATACTATTTCTAACTATTTTTTTAGATTAATATGCTTGACTGTTTTTCTCTCGTGTCTTATACTTAAAAATCATGACGGTGATCCTAGTACCCATAGTCATAGTCTCCAGCTATACTGGCAATCTAAAGGTTTGCCAAATTTGCCAGCGACTGATCTTGAAGAAATGACAGCATGACATGGCAATTATTTTAGGTATTGGGGATAGTTATCCACTTGACTTGTCACTGGTCTCACGACGCGCGCAAGCCACAATCCACGCCAAAGGGCAAGGAAGACAAAACGACATGAACAACCCGGACTCGCAGGAATTCTGGCTCCTGGGCCTCCTCGGGGGGCCAAGGGTGGCCCTCTCGCCCTCGCCCAGGATGCACAAGTCGGCCTTGAACTGGCTTGACCTCCTGGGCCATTACGTCGCCCTTGAGGTCAAGCCGGAGGACCTGGGGGGCACCCTGGCCGAGCTGTTCCATGCCGGCTACCAGGGACTGAACGTCACGAACCCCCACAAGATCGCCATCAGGCCCCATCTTTGCGGCGTCTCCCCGGAGGCGGGGCGGATTGGCTCGGTCAACACCCTGGTCCTCACCGATGACGGCTACTACGGCGACAACACCGACGCCAGGGGCTTCGCGGCCGCCTACCTCGGCGACCTGCCTGGCGGGCGGGCCACGAGGGCCCTGGTCCTGGGGGCCGGCGGGGCGGCCAGGGCGGTCACCGCCGCCCTCCTGGACAGGGACGTGAGGCCGCTCTCGTGCTCGCGGGACCCGGAAAGGGCCCGGGAACTTGCCGGGCCCTTCGGCCTCGACTCCCTGCCCTGGTCCGAGCTGTCCCGGACGGGGCCCCTCGATCTGGTGGTCAACGCCACCTCCTCCTCGGGACCAGACGAGTTCGAGCCCAGGCCACCAGTCCTGGCCCTGGCCCGGGGGGCCCGGGTCATCGACGTCAACTACGGCCGGTCGCCCAATTTCTTCCGGGAGCTGGCCGAAAGGAACTCCGCCGCCTTCCATGACGGCCAGGCGATGCTGGCCCACCAGGCCAGGCTCTCCTTCGCCGTCTGGACCTCCATGGACCCGGGGCTTGAGCCCTTCGTCGCCGCCCTGGACGGGAGCCCCGGTAAAAAAAAAGATGACCTGAGGGCGCGGCTGGCCAAGAACAGCGCCTGCCCCCGGACCAGGGACGGGGACTACAGGCGCAACGTCATGTCACCCTTCTCGACCAAGACGTTTCTTCCCTGCACGGGCCCCCTGATCCTCAGCGGCACGGCGCTCCTGGAAGACTGAAGCCACAACCCCGGCCCCGGGGGCCCTGGCCTGGCCCGAGAGGCCTGGAACGGAAGCTTAAGTGAAAGAACGAAGGCTCATATCCCTTTCCTCCCTGTCCAGCCAGGCCAACAACCGGGCCTACCCGGAAAAGAACATCTTCCTCACCGGCTTCATGGGCTCAGGCAAGACCACGGTGGGCCGCCTCCTGGCCAAGGCCCTGGGGCGCCCCTTCGTAGACATGGACGAGGAGCTGGCCGCCCTCCACAACAAGAGCGTCAGGGAAATCTTCGCCGAGGCCGGGGAGGCCTTCTTCCGCCAGGCCGAGTCGGGCCTCCTGGCCACCCTGGATGACCAGGACCAGCCCAAGGTCATCGCCACGGGCGGGGGCATCGTCCTCTCCCCGGCCAACTGTCAGATCCTGAAAGGGGCCCTGACCTTCTTTCTCGATCTTCCGGCCGAGGCCGCCTGGGAGAGGATCTCCGCCAACGCCGGCCTCTCGCGCCCCCTGGCCACCGACCCGGCCTCATTCCGGAACCTGATGGCCTCCCGCCTGGATCTCTACCGGCGGTGCGGGGCCATCATCCCGGCCCTGCCGGCCCCCGCCGAGGTGGCCAGGAACATCCTGGACTTCGTCCTCTGGCAGGAGCCGATAGTCCTCAAGGCCGAGGGCCGCTCCTGCGTCATCCGCTCGTACGCCCCGGCCTCGTCCATTCCCTCCCTCAGGGACGGCCTCCTGGGCCGGGCCAGGGCCATGGTCCTCCTGGACCACCATTTCAGGGACGACCCGGACTCCTTCCTCGAGCAGTTCCGGGACAGCCCGGTCGCCTTCGCCAGCGAACGGGGGGAGGCGGCCAAGAGCCTCGACGAGGCCTCAAGGCTCCTCCTCCTCATGGCCGGGGAACGGCTGGACCGCTCGGACTTCCTGGTGGTCCGGGGCGGCGGGAGCCTCACCGACCTGGGGGCCCTGTGCGCCGGCCTCTACCGCCGGGGCCTCAACCTGGTCCTCGCGCCCACCACCGTCCTTGCCGCCGTTGACGCCGCCATCGGCGGCAAGGCGGCCGTGAACCTTGCCGGGGCCAAGAACCAGGCCGGGCTCTTCTACCTTCCCAGGGAAGTCTGGATCGATCCACTGGTCCTGCGGAGCCTTCCGGGGCACCTCCTGCGGGAGGGCCTGGTCGAGGCCCTCAAGACGGCCCTCCTCTTCGACCCCGCCCTCCTGGACCTCATCTCAAGGCAGCTCGACAACATCCTCGCCGGCGATCTGCTGCTCCTGGCCCAGATAGTCCACGACTCGGCCAGGCACAAGGCCGCCCTGGTGGCCAAGGACCTCAGGGAGGAGAAGGGCATCCGGGACGTCCTCAACCTGGGGCACACCTACGGCCACGCGGTCGAGAGCCACAACGCCCCCCGAGTCGGCCACGGCCGGGCCGTGGCACTCGGGCTGGCCGTGGCCCTCGCCTACTCCCAGGCCCGCCACGGCCTGGACGGGTCCGTGGCCAGGGCCGGGGTGGCCGTCTGCCGCCGGCTGGCCGGGGGGGCCTTCCCCCCGGCCCCGCCCCCAGGGGAGGCCAGGCGCCTCCTTGGATTTGACAAGAAGACCAGGGCCGGGCGCCTGAGGTTCGTGGCCCTGAGGGCGCCGGGCCAGCCCTTCCTGGAACGGGAGGCCGATCCCGAGGACATCCTGGCCGCGGCGGAGACCCTGCTCTCCGGCCAGCCCGGGGCCGCCGGCTAGGGCGGCCGCCCTTCCGCGCGCCAATCATTTTGGGGGAGAAACCGACATGGGCAGCCTTACCGGACGCAATTTCTCGGTCATGACCTTCGGCGAGTCGCACGGCCCGGCCCTGGGGGTGGTGATCGACGGCCTCCCGGCCGGCCTTCCCATCTCCGAGGAGGACATCCAGCGGGACCTTGACCGCCGCCGGCCCGGCCGGTCGCCCTACGCCAGCCCCAGGAGGGAGGAGGACCGGGCGGAGATCCTGTCCGGGACCAGCCAGGGCCTGACCAACGGCGCGCCCCTGGCCATCCTGGTCCGGAACAGGGACGCAAGGCCAGCCGACTACGAGGACCTCAAAACCGCCTTCAGGCCGGGCCACGCCGACTGGACCTTCTTCAGGAAATACGGCCTTGCCCCCCAGTCGGGCGGCGGGCGCTCCAGCGGGCGGGAAACCCTCTCACGGGTGGCCGCCGGGGCCGTGGCCAGGGCCCTTCTCGCGCCCCTGGGGGTAACGGTCCGCGCGGCCAGCCTGGCCATAGGCCCGGTCTCGGCCCAGAGGAGGGACTGGGCCTTCGCCGAGGCCAACCCCTTGAGGTTCCTGGACCCCGACCTAGCCCCACTGGCCGAGGAGACGGTGGCCGGGGCCATGGCCAAGGGCGACTCGGTCGGCTCGGCGGTGGAGTTTCTGGCCCAGGGCCTCCCGGCCGGCTGGGGGGACCCGGTCTTCGACAAGCTTGAGGCCAGCCTGGGCCGGGCATTCTTCTCCATCGGGGCGGTGAGGGCCGTCGAGTTCGGGGACGGCCTGGCCATCTCCCGGATGAGGGGCTCTGAGGCCAACGATCCCATCGGCCCAGATGGCCCCCTCTCGGACGCCCACGGCGGGGTCCTGGGGGGAATCTCCACCGGGCGCCCGCTCACCGCCAGGCTCTTCGTGAAGCCCACGCCCTCCATCACCGTCCCCCAGTTGACCACGGACACCCTGGGCCGGCCGGTAGAGCTGTCCGTCGCCGGCCGCCACGACCCCTGCCTGGCCCCCAGGCTGGCCCCGGTGGCCGAGGCCATGGGCCTCTTGACCCTGGCCGACTGCTTCCTCCAGGGGCCCTCCCGCCTGGACCGGCTTGGGGACGTCTGGCGATAGCGGCCCCGGCGTCCGCGGAATGGGCGGCCCGCCATGCCCCTGTCCCCCAGGCGGGCCGGACCGGGCGGGACAAGGCGCGCCTGGGCCGCCATTCCCTTCCCTGGCTGGACAGGGCCCCGGCCGAGGCCATCCGGCCGGCGACATCGCCCACGGTGGCCAGCCAACACCATAAGCCCCCCTTGGCCGCGGGGAACCCCATACCTGCCCCATGAGGGCGGACAGCGCGAGGCCGTGCCATGGCAGCGACATACAGGGTCATCCTGACGCCCGAGGAAAGAAGACGCCTCGACTCATTGGCCAAAAGCAGCCGGACTGGCCTTAGGACCGCCATGCTCGCGAGGGCCCTCTTGCTCTGCGACGAGTCCCCCGAGGGCCCGGGCTGGGCCTCCAGGGACGTGGGCCGGGTCCTGGGCATCCCCGTCCGGACCGCTGACGGGCTGAAAAGGCGCCTCGTCGAGGACGGGATGGACCGGGCCCTGGGCCGCGCCGTGCCCCCTGATTTCGGGCCAAGGCCGCCAAGGCCAGGCGGCCCGTCCGAGGCCTTGCCCCTGGCCTCCTCGGGGCCGACCCAGGCAAGGGCCAGGTGGACGGCCAGCCTTCTGGGCTCGAACGCCGTCGAGCTCAGCTTCGCCGATCCATGCCCGCCGTCGCCCGGGCCAGGGGTTCCGGCGAGCCCCGGATCCGGGCCGCCCCGGAGGAGGTACTTCAGGATCCCGGCCCAAAGCGACGCCGCCTTCGTGGCCCACATGGAGGACCTGCTGGGGGTCTATCTCCTGCCCCGCGATCCACTGTTCCCGGTCCTGTGCCTGGACTGGTCCGAAAAGCGGCTGGTGGCCGGGGCCCCTGGCCCAGGCGGTGGGCCCATCACGCCCGGCGTCGAGTTCTCCGCGAACGGCCTGGGCGGCATCCTCATGGCCGTCGAGCCACTGGCGGGCAGACGGCTCGCGTCGGTATCCGGGGGGGTGACCCATGCGGACCTGGCCGTTTTCCTGAGAAAGATCCTGGACGAGCAGTACCCGGAGGCCAGGAAAGTCGCGCTGATCCTGGACTATCGGAATACCCATGCGCTGGCCGCGCTCCATGAGACCTTGCCCAGGCCTGAGGCCAGCCGCCTGTGCGGGCTCCTGGAGATCCATCGCGCGCCCAGGCTCGGAAGCTGGCTGAACATGGCCAGGATCGAGCTGGGCGTCCTCAATGGCCAGCGCCTCGAGGGCCGGATTGGGGACCTGGACGAGCTCCGGCACGAGGTCGGGGCCTGGCAGGACGACAATCCGATGGCCCCCATAGCCTGGCGGCTCTCGTTCGAGGACGCCAGGAAAAGACTGAGGCATCTTTACCCGATCCCGAGCCTTTGAAAAGACTCCCCGCCAGGCTCCCAGGGAGGCCTGGCGGGGTCAGCCGTCCCCGGGCCCCTGGCGCCCGTCATGACGGCCAGACCGAAGGCCCCGGCCACTTTTGGCCGGTCCACCGTCCTGGCCCCAGGGTACCGGCCCAATATCGATGGACAGGCCAAGACCGTCCGTTTTCCCCAACCCGCCTCGCCACACGTTCCGCAACCTTCTTCTGCCCGCCGGACGAGCATAACGTTTCCGCCATGACCGCTTGAGCCATGTTCGCGGTCTTCTGGTGTCATTGACGTCATCGTCTGTCGTCTGGCAATGTACGCGGCGCCATCCCAATGCATCGCCCCCCATGCCGACCGTTGCCCCGCACGGCGCGAGGAAGCCGCCGGCTATTCCCTGTTTCTGTCTGGAGGCGCAAATCGGCTCACCGAGGCAACTTCTCATGGAGACATCGCCCGTTTCCTTCGGCGTCGCCGCCACGCAGGTTCGCGTCGAGCCGCTAAGGCATCCCAGCATCTTGCGCCGGCGCGATTCTTCCCTGGCGCTCCCCCCATGGCATCCGTCCGCCATGGTAAGGCCGAAGGAACCTGGCCTGAATTGGCGGAATGGCTCTTCGCTCTCGTTGCCGGCAAGCCGCTGCTGACACGGAGACAGTTCCTCATGCCCCCTGTCGAGTCGTCCGCCGCTGGTTTTTGCCATTGCCTTCCCCTGCGGCCTAAAGTCTGGCCGCCATAGCCTGGCCGACAAGAATGTTGCGTCCGGCAAGGAATGGGGTTCTCTTTTTCGTGACAGACAATATTACCCTAAGGAAATGACCATGTATCAAGATGAAACTATTAAGCTATTGCGGAATGAATTCACTCAGCGACTTCTTGCTGACTGTGGATTAGAGAAAGGCATGCGGGTTCTAGACGTGGGATGCGGTTCGGGCGATGTAGGCATCATGGTGGCCGAAATGGTCGGTGACAGCGGAGAGGTGGTAGGATTTGACATTTCCGAAGACGCTTTGTCCATAGCGAGAAACGCGGCAAGGAAAAAACATATCCCAATAGTGCGATTCATTCAGGCGGATATCTCCGAACTACCAAAAAATATAGGCGCATTTGATGCGATAATTGGCCGTAGGGTTTTGATGTACCAAAACGATCCGGCGCAAAGCATTGACTGTTTACTTCCATATTTAAAGGCAAATGGAAAAATTATTTTTCAGGAGAGCGACTGCATGGCAGCATCATTTCATGTCGACTCAATGCCGCTACATGCGAAAGTACAAAATTGGACATGGGGCACCGTGGCAAAAGAAGGGGGCAACATCCACATCGGAAGGCAACTATACTCCCTTATGAAAAACGCGAAACTGAATATACTATTGACGCGCGCAGAGGCGATCCTGCATACGTCCGAGTCCGGCAGTGATTTTGGGCAGGTAGCCAAAATGATGGGACCCCGCATGATTTCACAAGGCGTGGTGACCGCAGAGGAAATATCCACCAGCACATTGGAAGACAGGCTCCAATTGGAGTTGAGCGGGAGCGATACCCCTTTTATCCGGGACATGGCCTTTGGAATATGCGCAAAAAAATAATTGATCTTATTATTATCAGATCAAAAATAGCACTATTATCATATGGTTAAATAATGACAAATAATTTATAATAATGGCATGCGGGTGTCCAGCACATGACAGGACCATTTACTCTTCGCCGCCAGCAGACGGCACTGTCAGGCTACAATTATCTGAACTTACTTATATGTCAATTCAAGTAATTTTAGTCGCTTAAACTCGCCATATATCAATGTATGGCAGGTTTTAGTTATCCTTTCTGGCCTGCATGGATGTCACGGGTTAGTCTGGCGGAGGATATGGCGTAACCGAATATTCTGATCGGCACGTTACAGGCATTTGCGGCGATGGTAACGGCTCCTCTGGACTCAATATCTACCATAAAATCTAATATTTCATATGTTATTATCAAATTCATATGTTTATTACCGATAAATATGTTTATTAGCAATAAAAAGGAATATATTTCCTAGACGTCCTAAAACACGACTCACGTAATTCTCTTTCTCCAATTCTCCCGCGCTCAAACCATTCCCAGACGACAACCCCAAAAGAGTCATCGTTTGGCCTCTTTCGATGTTCCTGTGTCGCCGTGAATTTCAAATGTCCTACTCCTGCAGGATTCAGATGTCCAGTTTTCTCCCTAGTCACCACTGGTCACGCCATGCCCTCCGCATTTGGGACAATCCCCCCGTTCCAGGCCAAATCAGGTCACGGCTATATTCATATGAGTCGTCAGCCCCGTTTAAGCATTGCCAAACGCCCACGCAAGAGCACGGACAAGCCAAAGGGCGGCCGCCAGGGTCCCCCGACGACACGGATACAAAAATACAAAAAAACGGATCTTTTTCCCGGGACCGCGCCCGTGCTATAATGGCAGATGGCCCACATTCCGGGACTGGCCGGTTCCTGGCCCTGTCGCCCTGTGGCCCGCCACTCGCGCCCACTGCCCGGCCGATGGCGGCAAGGGGACGACCAGGCCCCAAACGACCCGACAGCCACAAGGCTGACGATGGCGGCTAATCACGAGGGATTTTCGATGAAACGGATTCTGGTAATAAACGGGCCAAACCTGGACATCCTGGGGCAAAGGGAGCCGGAGCTCTATGGCCGGGAGACCCTGGGGGACATAAACGGGAACCTGGAGGCCCTGGCCGGGAGGCTCGGCCTGGGCCTTGAGTTCTTCCAGTCCAACCACGAGGGCACCCTGGTCGAGGCCATCCACAGGGCGGGCCGGGAATTCGACGGGGCCATCCTGAACGCCGCCGCCTACACCCACACCTCCCTGGCCATAAGGGACGCCGTGCTGGCCATCCCCAGGCCGGTCATCGAGGTCCACCTGACCAACCCGGCGGCCAGGGACGGCTTCAGGAAGACGTCCTATCTCTCGGGCGCGGCCGTGGGGGTGGTGGCCGGCTTCGGCCCCCGCTCCTACGAGCTGGCCCTCCTCTGGTTCTCCGAGCCAGGCCGGGTGGCCAAGGCCTAGAGCGGCCCCACCTTTTTGACCCGCGCCCGGGACCGTCGCCGGTCCCGGCCAAGGATGCCCGACATGCGCGCGCGCCCCGTGAAGACCCAGCCCAGCCCAGGGGCCGGCCAGGATGACCCCGGCCCGGCCAAGGCCACCCTGATCCCCGCCCCGCCGGCCGAGGCGAGGGGCCAGGGGCGGGACGGGGAACATGGATTCATCACCATCAGGGGCGCCAGGCAGCACAACCTCAAGAACATAAACGTCGACATCCCCAGGAATTCCCTGACCGTCATCTCCGGCCTCTCGGGGTCGGGCAAGTCCTCCCTGGCCTTCGACACCCTCTACGCCGAGGGCCAGAGACGCTACGTCGAGTCCCTCTCGTCCTACGCCAGGCAGTTTCTGGGCCAGATGGACAAGCCCGACGTGGACCTGATCGAGGGCCTGTCCCCGGCCATCTCCATAGAGCAGAAGACCACCAGCAAGAATCCCCGCTCGACCGTGGGCACGGTGACGGAGATCCACGACTACCTGAGGCTCCTCTTCGCCAGGGTGGGGGTGGCCCACTGCCACAAGTGCGGGCGGCCCATCGCGGCCCAGACCCCGGTGGAGATCGTCGACCGGCTGATGGCCCTGCCGGAGGGCACCAGGCTGATGCTGCTGGCCCCCATGGTGGACGCCCGCAAGGGCGAGCACCAGAAGCTCTTCGACCGGCTGCGCAAGGACGGCTTCGCCAGGGTCAGGATCGGCGGGGAAATCATGGATCTGCGCCCGGAGATCCCGCTGGACAAGAAGCGCAAGCACGACATAGAGGTGGTCATTGACCGCCTGATCATCCGGGAGGGCCTGGGCCGGAGGATGACCGACTCGGTCGAGCTGGCGCTGCGGACCTCCGGGGGCACCCTGGCCGTGGTCCTGTTCGACGGTGACTCCAAGGTGACCGAGGAGCAGTTCTTCTCCCAGCACTTCGCCTGCGACCACTGCGGCCTGTCGTTCCCCGAGCTTTCCCCCCAGCTCTTCTCCTTCAACGCCCCCCAGGGGGCCTGCCCCCAGTGCGACGGGCTGGGGGCCAACATGTTCTTCGATCCCGACCTCGTCATCCCCAACCGGTCCCTCTCGATCATGGAGGGGGCCATCGCCCCCTGGGGACGGACGGTCGGCGGCTACTACCTGGGCCAGCTGGAAAGCGTCTTCAGGCACTATGGCTGGGACTTCAGGGCCCCCGTGGAGACCCTCCCGGAAAAGGCCCTGGAGACCATCCTCCGCGGCAGCGGGCGACAGGCCATCCAGTTCCAGTACGAGAAGGACGGCAAGACCTACGGCTTCTCGAGGCCCTTCGAGGGGGTCCTGAACAACCTCGATCGCCGCTACCGGGAGACGGAGTCCCAGTCGTCCAAGGACGAGCTGGGCGAGTACATAAGCTTCCAGCCATGCCCCTCCTGCCAGGGCGCCAGGCTGAGGCCGGAGGCCCTGGCGGTCACCGTGGCCGGCCTGGGGATCAAGGCCGTCTGCGACATGACCATCGCCAAGTGCCTGGACTTCTTCATCTACATCGATCTCGACGAGCGCTCCATGTCCATAGGCCGGCGCATCGTCAAGGAGATAAGGGAGCGCCTGGGTTTCCTGCACGACGTGGGCCTGGGCTATCTCAGCCTGGGCCGCGGCTCGTCCACCCTCTCCGGCGGGGAGACCCAGCGCATCAGGCTGGCCACCCAGATAGGCTCCAAGCTGGTCGGGGTCATGTACGTTCTCGACGAGCCCTCAATCGGCCTGCACCAGCGGGACAACGAGAAGCTCCTGGCCAGCCTCAGGCGCATGCGGGACCTGGGCAACACCGTCATCGTGGTCGAGCACGACGCCGAGACCATCATGAGCGCCGACCTGGTCCTGGACCTGGGGCCGGGGGCCGGCGAGAACGGCGGCGAGCTGGTCTTCCAGGGCAGCCCCCGGGAGCTGGTCTCCGACGGCAAGTCCCTGACCGGCCAGTACCTGTCCGGCCAGAGGCAGGTCGGCCTCCCCAGGAGGCGCCGGCCCAGCGACAGGGTCCTGACCGTCAAGGGGGCCAGGGGCAACAACCTGAAGAACCTGACCGTGGACTTTCCCCTGGGCGTCCTGAACTGCGTCACCGGGGTCTCCGGCTCGGGCAAGTCGACCCTGGTCCTGGAGACCCTCTACAAGGCCGCCTCCCTCAAGATCCACCGGGCCAGGACGAGGGCGGCCGAGCATGACGGGATCCTGGGCCTGGGGGAGATAGACAAGGTCATCGACATCGACCAGAGCCCCATAGGCCGCACCCCCCGCTCCAACCCGGCCACCTACACGGGGATCTTCACCCCCATCAGGGATCTCTTCTCCCATCTGCCCGACGCCAGGGCCAGGGGCTACGGCCCGGGCCGCTTCTCCTTCAACGTGAGGGGCGGCCGCTGCGAGAAGTGCCAGGGCGACGGCATCATAAAGATAGAGATGCACTTCCTGCCCGACGTGTACGTCCGCTGCGAGGCCTGCCAGGGCCTGCGCTACAACCGGGACACCCTGGAGATCAGGTACGCCGGGGCCAGCATCGCCGACGTCCTGAACCTCACCGTCTCCGAGGCGGCCCAGTTCTTCACCAACCTGCCCTCGCTCCGGGACAAGCTCCTGACGCTCCAGGAGGTCGGCCTGGGCTACGTCCGCCTGGGCCAGCCGGCCACCACCCTTTCCGGGGGCGAGGCCCAGCGGGTCAAGCTCAGCAAGGAGCTCAGCCGCCGGGACACGGGGCGGACGCTCTACATCCTTGACGAGCCGACGACCGGGCTCCACTTCGACGACGTCAAAAAGCTCCTGGAGGTACTGCAGAGGCTGGTCGGCCAGGGAAACACGGTCATCGTCATCGAGCACAACCTCGACCTCATCAAGAACGCCGACCACATAGTCGATTTGGGCCCGGAGGGGGGCGAGGGCGGGGGCCTGGTCGTGGCCGAGGGCACCCCCGAGGAGGTGGCGGCCGTCGCCAAGTCCCACACCGGCCGCTTCCTCGCGCCCCTGCTCAAGAAGGCGCGCAAGTGAGCCGGCTCTCGGAGTTCCTCTTCGAGGCCGCGGCCCTGAAGCGCACCCCCAGGACGGGCTACCAGTTCCTGGGCCGCGGCCGCGAAAACGTGGCCGAGCACAGCTTCGGGACCACGGCCATCGCCTTCGTCCTGGGCAGGATGGCCGGGGACGCCGACCTGGAGCGCCTCCTGCTCCTGGCCCTGTTCCACGACCTGGCCGAGGCCAGGACGGGGGATCTCAACTACGTCAACAAGCGCTACGTCACGGCCAACGAGAGGGAGGCCTTCGAGGCGGCCACCAGGGATCTCCCCTTCGGCGAGGAGCTGCGCTCCATCAACGACGAGTGGCTGGAGGGCGAAAGCCGGGAGGCCTCCCTGGCCGCCGACGCCGACCAGCTGGACATGATCCTGGAGCTCAGGCGGCTCCTCGGGCACGGCTGGAAGCAGGCCGGCGAGTGGCTGGGATACGCCACCAAGAGGCTCAGGACCGAGGAGGGCCGAAGGCTCTGCGAGGACATCATGTCCGGCGGTCCCGACGACTGGTGGTTCGAGCGGAGCGACGCCCTGTGGGTCCGCCCCGGCCGGCCCCCCAGGGGCGGCCGGGAAGGGGAATAGCGGCCCGGGACGTCGCAGCGGGGGAGGCATGACCATTTTGAGGATGATACCCCAGGACGGGACGGAAGCCGGCCTCTTCGGGCCGGACCGCCGGCGCCTCGCCCTCTTCGCGGCCGTGGCCCTGGCCATCCATCTCGCGGCCTTCTCCCTCCTGGACTCGTGGGGCCCCGGCGGCCTCTACCGTGTCGGCTCCATGGGCCCGCCCCCCGAGCGCTTCCTGGAGCTGGACCTGGAGCTGGCCGGCCCCCCCGAGCCCCCGGCCCCCGAGGAGGCCCCGCTGCCCCTTGACGGCGGGCCCGCCGCCGGGGTGGAGCCGCCCCCAGCCGACGCTGGGGCGGAGACCGCCGGGGACCAGGCCAGCCACCCGCCCCTGGGGCCCTCGGCCAGCCTGGTGCCGGAGGACGGAAGTGGACCGGCGGCCCTCCCGGAGCAACCCGACAACACCATAAACCTGGAGGACACGGCCCCACAGTTCAAGTCCTACCACACCAGCGTCCGCTCGGCCGTGGCCAGGCGCTGGATCCTGCCGCCCGAGGCCAGGACCAACTTCCAGCCGGGCCGGTTCACGGCCGTCATGACCCTGAGCCGCCAGGGCCAGATCCTCCTGATCGTGGTCGAGGAGAGCTCCGGCAGCCCGGGCCTCGACTTCGCGGCCATGGAGGCCCTGAGGGGGGCCGCCCCCTACCCGCCCTTCCCCTCGGACCTGGAGGAATTCGGCCAACTGAACTTCCGGCTCCACTTCGACTACCGGGCCGTCCAGCGCCGCATAGGCCCCGCCGAGCCCTGAGCCCGCGGCGGCGGGCGGCGCTTGGCCCCCCATGGGGCGCAAACGCGCGGATGGCATGGCGGGAAGGCCCCGGGAAGGCCCCCGGGCTGTTGCCAGCGAAGGCTTTTTTTGCTATATTGCGGTAACGACAACGCCAGTTGCAAACCTCAATCTCGCGAGGCCGCATCGTCAGGCCTGGTTTTGCCCTCACTTGGCGACGCAGCACAATGACCCCTGGAATACCGCGAGATGACCAGTCCCGGTATTGTCGCCAGGCCCCGTCTGTTGGCAAGGAGCCGGAACGCCTCCGGACCGCCGTTCATGATTGATGGCCCATCTGGCGAAAGCAAAGAAGATCCAAATGACGTCCATGCCCCTTGGCCTCGACCCACCGTCCAAGCGGCCTGGCTGCCCGCTGGATGAGTTCGCGGCTGTTTTTTGCGAGAAACCAAGGGCGACGAAGACAACCTGCCTGACCAATGATATTTATCATGGAATTTACGAGTAATTTTTACAATTTAGCCCATATAAGACATCTTTGGCGAACACATGACTCATTTACTTCAGGAATTTACCGTCCCCAAATTTACTGGCCCGCGCTTTGAAAGCCATGCGCTTCCAGTGGATGTCATCCGTGACCTCACCGCCTACGAGAATCTTTTAATCGAACTGGCAAAAAAATTATACCTTCAAGATAATCCAATAAAGCAACGCATACCAAAAGGGTTCTCCGATGTCCATCTAGCTATTCTGAAGATTGAAAATGGAAGCCTAAGTCCAGCTTTAGCCCTCATGACATCTAAAGACAGTTTTCCTCCGATGCCAACCCCATCAGCTAACCATGAGGATTCATATTACAGAAGAGCACATGACTTAATAGTCGAATGTATCGCCTCTCCCGATGATGATATTCCTAAAGAATTCCCAAAAGAATTTTTATCATATTTTAATCAATTTGGTCGGTCACTAAAAGATAATGAAACGTTACAATTATCACGTATTGACAACACAAAAACAGCTGTTTTAACCCAAAATAAGAGGAAAAATTTAGTTTTAACTATTAATCATGACTATGAACGAGAAATATATCTATATGGTTCAATTATTCGCGCTTATCAAGATAAAAAAACATTACTTATACAACAAGAAGATGGTTCAAAAATATATATTCCATTTCAAAAAAAATTTAAACATAAACTAGGCGATTTTTTTGGATCAAAAAGAAATATAATTTTTGTTTCTGGAATTGGTTCTTTTGATTCTGCTGATAAGTTAAAAAAAGTTAATACTATCTATTCAATTGAATTTATTAAAAATTATAAACTTACAACTATATTTGAAGATTTAGCACAATTAAATGATGGGTGGTGTAATGGCGAAGGTTTAGCTTTAAATAATATCAATCTACAATCTATTGCCAATATTTTCATTGAAAATTTTCCAGAATTTTTGCCTTTACCACTAATTTCACCTACATATGATGGAAATTTACTACTAGAATGGAATATAAAAGGATTTCCTTCTATTGATATAAATATTTCTCTAAAAAATGCATGTTATCAAGCTTTTGGTTTAAATAATGAAGATGACTTATTTGAAGCAGAATTTAATCTAAATACTCAAATTGATATTACAAATTTCTTTAATTTTCTATCTAAACATATTAAATAGTGATTTATGAAATTTAATAATATATTTTTACGACAAATACATCCTAGTTTCTCTAAAAACAAAGAAATAACTAGTCAAGCGTTTCTCCCTTCACCTAAAGATCAAGGCATGTTATCAGTCTATGATGGAACAATTACTACACCCTTTGATTCATATAGACATTATACTCAATTTTATCATCTAGAATCCATTGGTGTCTGGGGCGTGGACAACTCGGAGATCTCACAAATTGGCCTGACAAGTTTTCCCGAACCGCTGGAGGAATCGCCAGCCCATGCTGTCATTGATTTCAATTCAGCTCCACCAAAAAAATGGAGACAACTAGCTAGAAATTTAAAGTTTTTTGCCTTGAATCGTGGCTGTCTATTTTCGCCTGCCTTCTAATTTATCTTCAAAACCTATTTATTATTTGCATATCATTCAGATATTTACGTTATATTATATAATTGAATGTTATTATCAATATCTATTTCCTTTTTTCACTGTCTTATACCTGTCCTGCGGGAAAATCAACCTGCCCTTCCACTAAAAAAATTGACGGAGGTTTCCTATCATGGCCGTATCATTGCAAAAAGGTGGCAACGTTTCGCTTAGCAAGGAGGCACCTGGGCTCCAGGCCATAGTGGTCGGCCTGGGCTGGGACGCCCGGGCCACCGACGGGGCCGATTTCGACCTGGACGCCTCGGCCTTCCTCCTGCAGGAAAACGGCAAGGTCAAGAGCGGCAGCGACTTCATCTTCTACAACAAGCTAAAGAGCGACGACGGCTCGGTCGAGCATACCGGCGACAACCTGACGGGGGCCGGCGAGGGCGACGACGAGTCCATCAAGGTCAACCTGGCCGGGGTGCCGGCCTCGATCCAGAAAATCGCCATCACCGTCACCATCCATGACGCCGAGAACAGGCACCAGAATTTCGGCATGGTCTCCAACGCCTTCATGCGCGTCGTGAACCAGGCCGACAACGTCGAGATCTCCCGCTTCGATCTTTCCGAGGACATGAGCACGGAAACGGCCATGATCTTCGGCGAGATTTACCGCCACTCGGGGGAATGGAAGTTCAAGGCCATCGGCCAGGGCTTTTCCGGGGGCCTCAGGGCCTTGGCCCTGAACTACGGGGTCGACGTCTGAGCCAGGCGGCCGGGGCCGGCCCGGCCGCGACCATCTTTTCGCCTTGCCTTCAACCCTAACGGCTTTTTTCAGACATGGAGCACCACATGGCCATAAATCTGGTTAAGGGGCAAAAGATCTCCCTCGACAAGGAATCCGGGGCCGGGCTGGCCAAGGTCGTCATGGGCCTGGGCTGGGATCCGGCCAAGAAGAAGGGCTTCTTTTCCCGCAAGCCTGCCGAGATAGATCTCGACGCCTCCTGCACCCTCTTCGACGAGAACAAGACGCCCCTGGATTTCGTCTATTTCGGCCAGCTCAGGAGCAAGGACGGTTCCATCCTGCACACCGGCGACAACCTCACCGGCGAGGGCGAGGGGGACGACGAGCAGATAATCGTCGATCTCTCCAGGGTCCCCCAACACGTCAAGTATCTGGTCTTCACGGTCAACAGCTACCAGGGCCAGACCTTCAACGAGGTAGACAACGCCTACTGCCGCATCGTCGACGACAAGGACGGCAAGGAGCTGGCCCGCTTCACCCTGTCCGGGGGCGGGGACAACACGGCCCTGGTCATGGCCAAGGTCTATCGCCACCAGGGCGAGTGGAAGATGCACGCCCTGGGCGAGAAGACCAGCGGGCGGGTCGTGAACGAGCTCCTCCCGGCCATGGTCGCCGTCCTCTAGCCCTGTTCCCGCCCCAGGGCGGCCAGACTCGCCAGGCCGCCCACGGATATGGTCCCGACAATGCTGCTCGTCCGCGGACAGAAGGCCAGACTGGCCGACATCGCCACTGGGCCCAGGTTCGACGCCGGGCTCTCGTACAGCCATGGCGGGCCTGGGCGCCTGGAGACGTGCCTCCTCGGGCTCGACCAGGGGATGCGGCTGTCCGACCACCGCTTCCTCCTCCATGAGCCCGGACGGTCGACCCCCGACTCGGCCGTCCGCTTCCTCGGCCCCCACGGCGGCGACCTGGCGGGCTTCCAGGTGGACCTGGCGGCCCTCTCGCCCCACGTCGCCCGCCTGGCCTTCGTGGCCTTCATCGACGGCCCCGGGGCCCTCAACCAGCTGGAGCACGGCCGTTTCAGGATAACCGAGGGAGGCTCGGAAAGGGCCCGGCTGGTCTTCTCCGGCTCTGACTTCTCCTACGAGAAGGCCATCATCGTGGCCCAGCTGTACCTGCTTGGCCAGGAATGGCGCCTTTCCTCCGACCTGCAGGGCTTCAAGGAAGGCATCGAGGCCGTTTTCGCCCACTCCGGGGGCCAGGCCCTTTTCAGGCAGCTGACGGCCCCGCAACCCCTTGGCCCGCCCGCCCCGCCAGGCGAGGCCCAGGAGGCCCGGGAAGGGCCCGGCCACGGGCCGGTCCCGCCACCAGGCGGCCGCGTCCTCCACTAGCCCCCCGCCCGCTGGAAGGAGGCCGTGGTCCACGCTGCCGGCCAACCGCCCCTGCCGCCGCCGCCTTCAGGCGGCCAAGCCCCCGGCCCTGTCCAAAGCCCCGAACCACATGGCCCTGTCCCCCGACGACCTGCCCTGGCGAGGTCCCATGACCCTGAATCCTGGCCCAGCCACTCCTGCCCGGCCGCCTCGCCCGGGGCGGCCCCCCGGGGACTGCCGGGACGAGCGCCCAGGAGTCCGGCCTTCCCGTCGCCCAGGCCTGGGAGCCTTCCGTCCATGAGCCAAGAACGTAGCAGCCAAGACCGCGGCCAGCCTCCGCCCGGGGCCCTCCCGGCGGGCGGCCGCCTGGAAATCCGGGTCGCGTGGGCCGACAGCCCCCCTGGCTCGCTCTTCGCCCTGGCCAGCCGCCAAAACCCCAGTCGTGGCTTCCTCTTCGTCAGCAAGGTCCTGGGAAAGCACTGGCCGGCCAGGCCCTCGGCCATGGCCAGGGCCCACCGCACCCTGGCCTGGAAGCTCCATGCGCTCCGGCTGGACGGCCCCCTGGTCTTCATCGCCCTGGCCGAGACGGCCGTCGGCCTGGGCCGGGCCGTCTTCGAGGAGTTCTGCGCCCGCCCCGGCGCCCCGGCGGCCCTCTTCACCCAGACGACCCGCTACAGCCTGGGCCGGAAGGCCGTCCTGGGCCTCGACGAGGCCCACAGCCACGCGAGGGGGCATCTGGTCCACGAGCCCGCCGACCCGGGGGACCGGGAGACGTTTTACGGGGCCAGGACCCTGGTCCTAGTCGACGACGAGATCTCCACCGGCCGGACCCTGGCCGGCCTGGCCAGGGCCTTCCTGGGGCTCTGCCCCACGCTGGGGGACGTGGCTCTGGTCTCGCTGACCGACTGGCTGGACGGGGAAAAGGCCCGGGATCTCGCCTCCGGCCTGCCGGTCGGGGTCTCCTTCGTCTCGCTCCTCAAGGGCTCCTTCGATTTTTTTCCCGACGGCCGGGAGCGGGCGGGCGAGAACTTCCGCTCGGTGGGCGACTGGCGGGACAAGTCGCCCTTCCTGGCCCGCGACCATGGCCGCCTGGGCCTCAGGGCGGGCCGGGGCCTCCCGGGCCTCCAGGCCGCCCTGGCCGGCCTCGGGCTGGACAGGGGCCGGCCCGTCCGGGTCATCGGGACCGGCGAGTTCCTCCACGAGCCCTTCCTGCTGGCCCTGGCCCTGGAGGAGAGGGGCTTCGACGTCCTCTTCCAGTCGACCACCAGGACGCCGGCCATGGTCGGCGGGGCCATCGGGAACCGCCTCCGCTTCGCCGACAACTACCATGACGGCATCGACAATTTCCTGTACAACCACGCCGAGGCCGGGGCCGCCCAGAACGTCATCGTCTACGAGACCAGGCCCCTGCCGGCCGACCACGACCTGCCCCGCCTCCTGGGGGCCAGGACGGTCTTCCTGTGACCGACGTAGTCGTCTTCATGGACCTGGACGACTCCATCTTCCAGACGCGGGGCAAATGCCGGTCCCCCGAGAACCTCGCCCCGGCCGCCCTGGGCCCGGACGGGGTTCCGCTCTCGTTCATGGAGCCCTGGCAGCGCCTCCTGCTGGATCTCCTTTCCGGAGGCGGGCCTGGGCTCGGGACCGCCGTCATCCCGGCCACGGCCAGGGACCTCGGTTCCTTCGGGCGGGTCCTGCCCAGGTTCGCCCACGGGGCCATCCTGGACTTCGGGGGCCTCGTCCTGGGGCCCTCTGGCCAGGTGGACCGGGACTGGCTCGGGACCGTCTCCGGGAAGGCCCGCTCGGCCAAGGGGCTCCTGGACGAGGCCCTGGGGCTGGCCCTGGGCGAGATCGGGCGCCGCGGCCTCGACGCCCGGGCCAGGATCGTCTCGGACCTGGATCTACCGTTCTACCTGGTGGCCAAGACCCGATCCGGGGACCCGGCCGGGCTGGGCCCCATCCGCGCGGCCCTGGAGGAAAGGCTCGGCGGCGAGGCCTCGGTGTTCCTGAACGGTAACAACCTCTCCCTGCTCCCGGCCTACCTGGACAAGGCCCCGGCGGCCGAGTATTTCCTTTCCCGGTACTTCCCCGACCTGGGCCCCGGGGCCCTGGTCCTGGGCCTGGGCGACGGCCTCCCGGACCGCCGGCTCCTGTCGCTCTGCCATTACTGCCTGATCCCCGCCCGCAGCCAGCTGGGCCGGAGCCTCCTGTGACCCCGCCCGGCGCCTTCAGCGGCAGCTACCCCGGAGAGGACGTGACCTTCCTCCTCAAGGTCATCGACCTCGAGCCCCTGGACCTGGAGACCAGGGAAAGACGGATCCAGTCCGGGCGGAGCCACTACAGCGAGATGATAGGCCGGGAGGAGCCGCCGGACGGCCAGTACCTGGGGGTCTTCCGCGAGGCCCTGGGGAGGAACGCCCGCCGGCTGGCCGGCGATCTCCTGGCCCTGGCCCAGGCCGTCAAGGGCAGCCCCGCCGCCGGGCCACAGCCCGACGGCGACGGGCAGAGCGGCGAGCTGGCCCTGGTCTCCATCGCCCGCTCGGGGACACCAGTGGGGGTGGTCCTGGCCAGGATCCTGAGGGAGCTTCTGGACACCCAGGCCACCCACTACTCAATCTCGGTCATCAGGGACAAAGGGGCCGACCCCAGGGCCCTGGACCACGTCCTCTCCCGCCATGCCCCGGGGCGGGTCGTCTTCGTCGACGGCTGGACCGGCAAGGGGGCCATCGCCAGGGAACTGGCCAGATCCGTCGAGGCCTACAACCTCGCCCGGGGCACCAGCCTGGACCCTGGCCTGGCCGTCATAACGGATCTCTGCGGCCAGGCCAGGTGGGCCGCCGGGACGGACGACTACCTGATCCCGTCGTGCCTCCTAAACAGCGTCGTCTCGGGGCTCATCAGCCGGACCATCCACAGCCCAGGCCTCACGGGCCCCTCGGATTTCCACGGCTGCCTCTTTTACCGCGACCTGGCCCCCCACGACCTCTCCCTCTGGCTGGCCGACCGGCTCATGGCGGAGGCCCGGGCCCTGCACGGGGGCGGCCTCCCCCGCCCCGCCGGCCCCGTCTCCCCGCCGGATCCGGCCAGGGCCAGGGAGGCCAGCCAGGCCTTCATGGCCTGGGCCAGGGGAAGGTTCGGCCTGGCCGACCCCAACCATCTCAAGCCTGGCCTGGGCGAGGCCACCAGGGTCCTGCTGAGGAGAAGCCCGGAACTCCTGATGGTGAGGGATCCCGGTGACCCGGACGTCAGGCACGCCCTCATCCTGGCCCGCCGGAGACGGACGGCCGTCGAGGTCCGCCCAGATCTGCCCTACCGGGCCGCGGCCCTCATCAGGAGGCTGTCCCCAGACGGCGGCCCCTCCCAGGACCACTGAGGCCGGAGGCGGGCATGGATTGTCTCAGATACGGCGCCACCCTCTACGTGCCGGCCACGCGGGCGGACCTCCCGGAGGTCGCGGGCGGGCTCAAGTACCCGGCCCTCAGGACGGTGGTCATCTGCACCGAGGACTCGGTGGCCGAGGGCGATCTGCCCCTGGCCCTGGCCAACCTGCGGAAAACCCTACCGGCCCTGGGCGGCCCGGGCCCGCTCCGCTTCGTGAGGCCCCGGAACCCGGCCGTCCTCAGGGAAATCATGTCCATGCCCCAGGTCTCCCGGCTGGACGGCCTGGTCCTGCCCAAGGCCGATTCCCGTTCCATGCCGGCCTTCCTGGGGGCCCTGGGGGGACGCCGGGACCTCGAGCTCATGCCCATCCTGGAGACCGCCCTGGCCTTCGACCAGCCGGCCCTCCTGAGGTTCAGGGACTACCTGCTGGGCCTGGCCGGGGACTTCCGCGTGGCCGCCCTGCGCGTGGGCGCCCTGGACCTGCTGGCCCTCCTGGGCCTCCGGAGGAGCCTGTCCTCGACCATCCACGAGTCGGCCATCGGGCCGACCATAAGCCTCCTCCTGACCGTCTTCAGGCCGGCTGGGCTGGAGCTGTGCGCCACGGGGTTCGAGGGCCTGGACCACCCGGACCTCCTGGCCAGGGAACTCGGCCAGGACCTGGACCGGGGCCTCTTCGCCAAGACGGCCGTCCACCCGGGGCAAATAGAGCCCATCCACAGGGCCTACCGGCCAAGCCCGGACGACTTCGCGCTGGCCCTGGCCCTGACCGACCCGAAATGCCCGGCCGTCTTCCGCCACGGGGACAGGATGTGCGAGAAGGCCGTCCACTCCGCCTGGGCCCGGGGCGTCCTCAGGAGGGCCGAGATCTTCGGCCTGGGCCAGGCCGCCGCCCCAATCTTCGCCCACGGGGGCGATCCCCTGGCCAGGCCCAAGAGCCCCATCCTGAGCTGAGCCCGTCCCCTCCCCCTCCCCCTCCAGGCCGGGACCCCGTCCGGCCCAGAGGACATGGCGGTGGCGGCACGGTGCCTGACGGACAAAAGGCCGCCGCGTCCCCGCAGCCCCCGGGCCTTCCCTTCCAGCGGCGTCGCCGCTCCTGAGGGCCAGGATCCCCCCGCCCCGGTACAGTCCCCGGCGGGCAACAGCCCCATGATTCCAGAGGCCGGGGACGCCGGAGATCGTCCCGGCGGACAGCCTCACGGCCTGGGCAGGCCCGGGCAGTTCCTGGACGCCCCTCACCGGGCCCTGCGGAAGAGACTATGTCCATCTCCTGTCCCGCCGCGACTGTCAGCGGTCCCTACCCCCGGGGCCGGCCTTCTGGCGGCGTTACCTGGGCCAGCCGGTTATCCCGTTCCGGCCTCCAGACCGAAAGATCCGCGTCACTTTTTGCCCATACAGAGTCTGCCTTGACCATGCATAGTTTAGGTGATAGTATTTTCACTAGGATTAGCATGGAGAAATGTTTGCCGCTAGGATTGGAAATTGAAGTGCCCGCTTGATGGTTTGGACCCCAATCATTGGCCAGCGATGGCCAAGGGGAACAAATATACGTTAAAAAACGAGAACGTACCTCAAAAACGACTGGAAATTTGGCCTTGTTTCCCGCGGTCCCCAATGGCCCCCAGCCCCAAGGGGAAGATTCTTACGGGGCTCCTTGAGCCAGTCCCCAGGCCCCCTCCCCAGGCCAATTGCCTATGGCTTTGGCCCATGGACGGCGAGAAGCGGATCCCGACGCCAGGTGGGGGCCATCTGGGCAGGCCAGGTCCCCCTGGCCTGCCCGGCTCGGCCACCGCCAGCCAAGCCCTGGCCCGGCGACGATGGAAGGGAGACGGCCCTATGCCGGCCCCGGATTCCCGCCTGGCCTCGTCGGCGTTTCCCGGTGCCCTCCCCATGGGCAAGCATTTTGAGGCCCCAAGGGGCAGACGGGAGGCCTTTCTCGCAGCCGACGGCCCATTTCCCTGGGCCCACCTCCAGCAAACCGGATTCGAACCGCAACTCGAACCCCATCCCTCCCTCGGCCAGGGGCCGAGGCCTTACTTGGGTTAGGTCTTATGAAAGCCAAGCAGGAATTTAAGGTTATCCCCAGGATACCGGAGCGGCTCATGCCCTTGAAGCGCATGGCCTACAACGTCATGTTCAGCTGGCACTCCGAGATTAGGGATTTGTTCCAGAGGATCGACCCCAAGCTGTGGTCCGAGTCCGGCAACAACCCGGTCCTCCTGATGGGGCTGGTGGACCAGAGGCGCCTCGACGAGCTGGCCCACGACACCGGCTTCATCTCCCAGCTGGAGGAGCAGGCCCACCGCTTTGACCTCTACATGAAGGCCACGCCCCAGGCCTCCGAGAACACCTGCGTGGCCTACTTCTCGGCCGAGTTCGGCCTGACCACCTGCGTGCCCATCTATTCCGGCGGCCTGGGCATCCTGGCCGGGGACCACCTGAAGTCGGCCTCGGACGTCAACATCCCCCTGGTGGGCGTCGGCCTCCTCTACCAGGAGGGCTACTTCCAGCAGTACCTCAACAACGACGGCTGGCAGATGGAGTCCTACCCGGCCAACGCCTTCGACACCATGCCCATGTCCCAGGTGGTCGACGGCCAGGGGCGGCCCGTCAAGGTCCAGGTTAGGTTCAGGGAGCGCCTGGCGGCCATCAACGTCTGGAAGGTCCAGGTCGGCCGGGTGCCGCTGTTCCTGATGGACACCGACCTCGACGAGAACCCGCCCGACATCCGGGCCACCACGGCCCAGCTGTACGGCGGGGACAAGGAGATGCGCATCCGCCAGGAGATAGTCCTGGGCATCGGCGGGCTCAGGGCCCTCAAGGCCATGGGCATTACCCCGACCGTGGTCCACATGAACGAGGGCCACAGCGCCTTCTCGGCCCTGGAGCGCATAAGCCTCCTGCGCAAGGACCATGGCCTTTCCTTCGACGCGGCCAGGGAGGTGGTCAGGGGCTCTACGGTCTTCACCACCCACACACCGGTCCCGGCCGGCAACGACACCTTCTCCCCAGATCTGGCCAAGGGCTACTTCGAGGACTACGCCAAGGAGCTGGGCATCAGCTGGCCGGTCCTGCTAGGCTACGGCCGGGTCAATCCCCGGGACGAGAGCGAGCCCTTCGGGGTGACCCCCCTGGCCCTGAGGCTGTCGGCCCACGCCAACGGGGTCAGCAAGCTCCACGGCCTGGTCAGCCGCAACATGTGGCAGAACATCTGGCCCAGGACCCCGGTGGAGGACACGCCCATCGACTCGGTCACCAACGGCATCCACGTCTCCTCCTGGGCCTCCAGGGAAATCTCCAGGCTCTACACCCGCTACCTGGGGCAGGAATGGAAGCTCGATCCCGACCCCCAGCACATCTGGGAGTCCATCAGCCAGATCCCCCTCTCGGAGCTGTGGCGGGCCCACTGCCACTGCCGGGAGCGCCTGGTGGCCTTCGCCAGGCGGGCCCAGTTCAGGCAGCTCAAGCGCCAGGGGGCCGCGGCCGACATCCTCCAGAAGGCCATGGAGCTCTTCAGCCCGGACACCCTGACCATCGGCTTTGCCCGCCGGTTCGCCACCTACAAGAGGGCCACGCTCCTCTTCTCCGATCCCGACCGCCTGGCCCGCATCCTCAACAACCCCGAGCGGCCCGTCCAGATCATCATCGCCGGCAAGGCCCACCCCCAGGACAACGAGGGCAAGGCCTTCATCAAGCGCATCATCCATTTCTCCAGGGAGGAGCGCTTCCACAACCGCATCCTCTTCATCGAGAACTACAACATCCACCTGGCCACGCTGCTCACGGCCGGCTGCGACGTCTGGCTCAACAACCCCAGGCGGCCCCTGGAGGCCTGCGGCACCTCGGGCATGAAGGCCCTGGCCAACGGCGTCCTGAACCTCTCGGTCCTGGACGGCTGGTGGGACGAGGGCTACGACCACAGGTACGGCTGGGCCATCGGCAGCGGCGAGGTCGACTCCAACCAGGAGCTGCAGGACCTGACCGAGAGCGAGGCCCTCTACAACCTCCTGGAGCACCAGGTCGTCCCGAGCTTCTACTCCCGGACGGCCGACGGCATCCCGGTGGCCTGGTGCGACATGATGCGCAACAGCATCAAGGACCTGGTGCCCCGCTTCAGCTCACACCGCATGGTCCAGGAGTACTACGACCGCTTCTACCGCCAGTCGTCGGACCGCTTCAACTCCCTGACCGCCGACGGCTTCGCCCCGGCCACCGTCCAGGCCGCCTGGTGCAGCAGGCTCATGACCAGCTGGAACGAGGTGGCGGTCACCGACCTCCGGAGCGACAGCGGGGACATCAGGACCGTCGGCCAGATGGTGTCCCTCAGGGCCACCGTCTCCCTGGGCGCGAGCCTGCGGCCCGAGGACGTGACCGTGGAGGCCTATTTCGGGACCATGGACCACCAGGGCGAGTTCACCAACAGGGAAACGCTCATCATGGGCCACTCCGGCGAGACCGACGGCGACGGCCTCATCTTCGAGGGCCAGATCCCCTGCGACCGTCCCGGCCGCTTCGGCTACACCGTGAGGGTCACGCCCAGCCGGGACAAGCTGGGCAACCCCTTCGTCCTGGGCCTGGTCGCCTGGGCCTGACGGCCCCGACCCACGTCCCGCCCGCGGCCCCACCGGGCCGCGGCGCAAAAACCAAGGGCCGGCCGGAACCCCATGGGGGATCCGGCCGGCCCCCCTAGTTCCAGGGCCCAGGCCAAAAAAAGTCCATCAATGGAACCCCCCGGTGATTCACGACACGCCGTTTCCGCGGACCGCTGCTTCCTTCCGGACCTCACGGGGTTAGCAGGCGTGCGTCACGTAAAGCCGAGAGGCTCCAGTGATGGACCTTTTCTTTGTTTTTCCGGCCAAAGGCCGCCCTGGGCCTGGCGGCCACGGGGGCCAGCCTGGCAGAGAGGACCCATGCCAGAGCAGTTTTTTTAGCACATGCGTCCCCAAAGGTCAAGAACTAAATCCCAAGCATCCCAAGGCCAGATGATCCCACGGTCCAGGCCAAGGCCCCCAGGGCCATGAGCCGCCGGGCCGACCGCCCAGGCCCCGCCGTAGTCGTCCAATGGGGCCAAGGCTCCTTTCCAGGATTGGCTTCCGGGCAACGGGGCAAAGTTCTGGACGGAAACTTCCGTGTCGGGATGTGACGAGGGGACACGGCCGGACCGGGAGACGCCAGACGGCCCCGATCCGGCCACCCCCGGTGCCCACAAGGGAGAGGGCCCATCGGCTCTTGGCCAGGCGGGCCAGGAAACGGCCCTGGTGACTGGGGAGAGCCTAGACGCCGGCCAGGACGGGGGGCCGTCCGCTGGAACCGGAATCCCAGCCCAAGCCTCGCCCCGCCGGCCAGGGAAATGCCGGACCCGACCACCAGAGGCACCGGGCGGTCGAGGCCGCGCACGGTGTCCTGACCCTAGCCACGGCGGGGACAAGGGCATAACCAGCCGCGGCGACGCGCCCGCGCCGTCCAGCCCTGCCAGGGAGATGGCCCCAGACATGACAAGGGCCATGGCGCGGAAGGCGACAAAAGACCACCCACGCATCCATCATGGGGACGCCGAGGGACAGCCGGCTGCCCGTATGCCGTCCTGAGGGTAGGCCAAAAGGGCGGAAGCCGGCCAACGAGTGGCGGGGGAAACGCCGGGATGGGACGCCATGCGCCCATGGCGCCATGAATTGCCCCCAAAAAGCTTTGTCCAAAAAATCAACGCCCACGCCGACGAAAAAGGCAGTCCAGGCCCACATGGCGCCAAGCAAAGCCGGCGTCCAGTGATTGATTCCCAATGCCCCAAGACGTCCCCATGACCCAATACCTCGCCGTTGGCCCCCAGCCGCCCCTGACGGGCCGGCGACGTCGGCGTCCTCCGCTCCCCCGCCCCCATAAAGCCCGATAATTACCCCTCAGGCGTCCTCGGCCCAATTCTGGCTAGATTCTGAACACCCTGTAGGCCCAGGTGCGTTCAAATCCGTTAGGTCTCCCCTGTCCCGGGTCAAAAACGTCTCTCCTCCCGCTTCGGCCGCGTCCTGGCCCGAATACCCCAAAGTACGTCTCCCTCTGGCCTGGGCCGTCCCTGCCCAGGGCACCGATGTCGCCCCGCCGCCCGGATTGGAACGGCGATTGCAGTTGTTCTGTCCAGACCAGGCACCGGCCTGGCAGGAGAATGGACCCGGCATCCGAGACGGCCAATATCCCTTCCGCATGTCTGGAAAGCCGTCCAGTCTCCTTCCCGCAGAAACGGGACGGCCAAAGACGGCCATCCCCTCGCGACCCGTCCGGCACCGTCGGCGCACATCAGACAAATGCTGCCCCGATCCTGGATCGCTGACAGGCGAGCCCAGACGATTACGGCGGCAAATATGACGCCCTTGACGGCCGGACAAGATAAATGGCAGCCACGGCATGCCAACCCCAGTCCTTCGGCCTGGCCAGGTTGGCCAGTGACAGCCGGGCAGGGACTCCCAGGGATCGGGAAACGTCTAATGGGCGGGCAAAGAGGATGGCAATGCCAGGACGTCAGGTTAAGAATTTTTATTTCTAATGATGTTTTATTAGGCAATTATATCTATTATATTGTAATTTAATAGGAGAATATATTTTGAAAAGAATATTACTATTAATATTAACTGGTTTTTTATTACAATCATGTTCTTTTTTTGGCATCAATAAAGATGACAGAATTTATTTAACATATTATGAAATTATTGATTCTTGGGTTGGGAGGCCAATTGAGGAACTATTACTTTACTGGGGAAAACCTATCATAATATCGACTCTTGATGATAAACCTAATTTTTACAAAGGTAGAGATAAATACCAAACTGAATATATATGGTCTTTAGAAGGTTATAAACTAGTATTAGTAGAAAAAGATTGTCCTACACCTCCTCATGAATGCATTTTTCCTTCTAACAATGATGATTACTATCAATATAACTGTTCATTTTATGAATGCGAAGATGAATATAAATATGAAAGTGTTTATTGTGATACAGCAGCTTTAGTTGATAAGCAAGGCCATATAATAGATATAAAACCTAAACGCCATAATGAAAGCAAATGCCAACTTATTATTAATAATAGATCATTAAATCTTAAAAATGCTCCAGAAAATTATTAAATAAAGCAAAAATACTATATAGTTTATATAATAATTCATTTTAATTATAGCAAATATATTATTTTAATAATTACATATAACATAAAACAACAATAATATATATAATATATTAGCAAAGGAGGTCTGTATGAGAAAGAGTATTTTTATGCTAATAATTATTTTATTGCTGCCATCTTGTTCATTTTTTAATAGTTCAGGACTAAAGAAAATTGATTCATATTATACTATTGTTGATTCATGGATTGGCCGACCAATAGGAGAATTGATAATTTATTGGAAAAATCCAGTGTCGGTAAAAGACTATAGTGATAAATCTGGTTATTTTAGAGGCAAAACTGAAAAACAAAAAGAATATGAGTGGACTTTCCAAGGCGAGAAATACAAGCCACGCAGCTGCCTTTTCTGCTTCTTCTCAATCTGCAAGGGACCAGATCCAAATTGCGAGGTCGAGACCATATCTTGCGAGACATCGGCATTAGTTGACAAAAATGGTTCTGTCATTGATATACAGCCTCAGCGCCATAATGAAGGAATCTGCTCGCAAGCTGTATATAATCAAACGATATATATACCAAAAGCACCTGAAAAAACATCTGAAAATGTCCATCCGCAGTAATCTCTCCAAAGATACCTAGTATTTTCCTGGAATAGCTCGAGAATGATGATTCAAAATGAAATATTTTTATTGAAAAGCATTTAGCCTAAAGAGATGATCTCATCACAGCGAGCCAGCTCCAGCCAGATCTGGCGACTCCCATATTCTTGGCGTCTGGAGCCCAAGGCAAAAATCCAGACCTGGCCGCCTTGGGCCAGGCACCGGTTGGCCAACAGCCCAGGCCCCAATGTCAACAACTTAAGGAGACCGCTTCTCCCGAGTACGAAATCGTGGTCTGTCCATAGACTGCTAATTGGACGATTACACGTTTTTTGTTCCGGGTGCCAAAGTTGCCGGGTTGTCAGATCGCCTTAAGTTGTTGACATTGCCCAGGCCCCGCAGTAATCACCCAAAAGGTGCCCCCGGCCAGGACGGCGCATATGCCTGATATCCGAACACAGCTATTTTATATTATTAAAATACTAATTATATATAAAAAATATAATTAGGCAATATATTGAACCAACTAGTACCAAAAATCAAATGCTTCATGGACATCTCCAGTCGGCGACGACCTAGGAACCGATCGAGGAGCCCTTTTCTGGCTTTCTCAAAATCATGGCCCGGTTTGTCTTTCTCCGCCGTATCCTGGCTTTTATCTGAAATGACCTGCCCTGAACGGGTATCTGTTCACGATCTGAGAACAAGAATGTCTCGGTAAGCTGGACACTCCGTATCGATGTTGAGAAGTCTGGCTCTCTTTGGCGGAACCTGTGGCTTATTTCGTGCCAAAAGCCGCCTTGACCTGCGAGCCATGCCAATAGACGGCTAACCCCAGGTCGATAATTTCTTTGGCCTTGTGTCTTAACAGACCTTGATAGTCCCTTTCCGTTATATCTTTTAAGGCCTTTTGGGCGGCCTTGGATAGGACGCTGTCAATTTCATCATTGGATGGACTCGGCTTGTTGCCGACCATATACAGAGCTTCTTGAAGCTCTTCGCTGGACAGATGAGTTTTGGCCGTATCGGCCAGAACCTTGTCGGTGTCAACCCTAGGAAACGACTTCATGGCGGCTTTCGCTAGAATAGTATCTTTTTCTTCTTTAGTCGCATTATCATAACTATCTTCAGAGATAATTTGAAATAATTCAATTCTATCAAGTTTTCTCTTTGCCAGCCTAGCCAAGCTTTCATTCCGTGCTTCCTTTGAAACCAAGTCAATGGCCGCGACTGCCAAAGCCTCTTCCTCTTCAGCGGGTTTGAGCTTCGTTTGACTCTGGCAATACTTCAGCTCAATGATGACGTAGACCCCATCGGGCAATTCCAGGCACAGATCCAGCCGACTCTGGGCACCTGGCAGCTCGCTTTGGATATTAAAGCCCATGGCCATAAGGAGCAATTGGACAAAGGCGTGAAAGGTTTTCTCCTCCTTTGGTCTTTGGTGATAGCTGACGGGAGAGAAGAAATCACTGAATATGGCACTGACTTTTTGGGCGTCTCTGGCCAAGAAAGCCGCCCTAAGGTCGTCGCCTTTGGTTTCAAGCGCATTAGCGTCCTTAAGACCAAAGACGGCGGAGAAACAATCCTTATTATATGATGAGGAAACCTCGTGATTGGGGAGCCTGAAGGAATAGGACTCAATTGTCTCTTTTTCCTTTGTTTTTTGGCTTACCACAGGAATATTGGTGATTTTATCTATGGTCAGGTAGCCGCTGTGGAAGAGGACCGGCACGGCCTGCAACTGGGTCAATTCAGATTTTCTCAAATCAGCTGACAGATATGATTCCAGCTTGGGCTCAAGGAAATCCATGGGCCTGGCCCGGATCAGGGCCGTGAGATGGCCGGGGCGGCCACTTTGGATCCAATAGGAGTCAAATTTATTGTTGTCAAAAAAATTCAGGATGGAATAAGGATTAAGAACCCTGGTTTGGTCGCCCCAGTTGTAGCCGTCATACCATCGAAGCATACTTGCCCTTAAATCATCTAGGCTGGCTGAAGACTCCATTCGGCCAGCCTGTTTGAGTCTCGAGAGAGTCGTCTCTAGTCGATCGCCAAAGAGCGAGTCAAATTCCTCCAAAGTAAAACCGCAGAGGCCGGCGTAATTTGAATCAAGCGAGATGTCGTTGAGGTGATTGGGCCCGGAGTCCATGGAAGTCAGGGCGTACCTGGTTATGCCGGTGACCATGGTGAAGTTGATTTTCGGAGCCACATCAGTGTCTTTGAGAGTAGCGAAAAAGTCGTGGAGAATTTTGGCGTTGGCCTGGGCAATGGCCCGAT
>JAISEK010000033.1 GCA_031264145.1 Deltaproteobacteria bacterium | reverse complement strand
CGATAGCTCCGTGGTCTTTATGCCAGGTTCCATCTTCTCGGCAAAAAAATAGGAAGTCTGCAGGACCGTGCGGTCGACGAAGGACTTGTCGAAATACAGCTGGACCTCATAGATGACGGCTATCCCGGCATCGCTCTCGGCATAGACGTCAATATAGAAACTGCGGCTGTCGATGTGGGACAGCTTTTTTTGGGGGCTGAGCCTGACTATTTTCCCGAATTCAAGCCCGCCCTCATTGAGGACCGCGGAAATGAAATCCTGGGCGGCTTTCCCGCCAACCTCAAGATTCTTGTACAGTTCCGTCACGACCGGGTCGGCCAGGGGCGAAAGGAGGCCGCGCTCAATCTGGTTTTTGGTCTCCTTGGTTAAAACTGGCTTCTTTTTGGGTCCATTGATTTTATCTGGCAAGAAAAACCTCCATTGTCGGCATGGAAAGTATAGCATAATTTGAGGGGAAAAACCCCGATTTCTGGGAGAGGATCGGTTGTTCTACTTGATTGGGCAAAACCTGCCCAGCGGGAACCTCTTTGCGCAGGCGATCGTCCCGATCATCGAAAAACACGGGCCCGGCAAGCGATCCGGCTCACGCCTCCATGACCCCAGACGTCTTCCGCCCCGCCAACCTGGCCTGACGATGGATGGCATGGAAAACCGCCGCATAGTTGTCTTCCGATCGGTGATTCTGGACATATTCTGGGCCTCCCAAAGGGGCCGTCCCCGGCATGTTTCCGGCAAACGAGGGAAACGGTGGGGGATCGGCATGTCTTGTCCGTTTGGCTTGCCTGGCCGCCATGGGCGCGATGACTGCCCCGTCAAGATTAAATCCAGTCAGGCCGGCTGGCATGCCATTATTCCCAGGCAAGGATCGCCAGACGCCGCGCATTCAAGCGCGCCGCCGAATTCAAGAATAAACCCGGTATGCGGGGCGGCGCGCTGGGGCCGCCGATGGACGATTGGCCAGGCCAGGAAGGGAAAACCTGCCTGCCAGGGGCCCTGGGGCCGTGGCTTCTAGGGCGATGTTTGGTGGTCTCGATGAAAATTCTGGAAGGATTGAGGGAACATGTCCTGCCGAAAGCGAGGAAAGGACAGGCAAAGGTGGATAAGGCTTTTCAACGGGCAATAAAAACTTAGATGGATCTCTACTATCCAAATCAGATCTTCAGCTATGGATTATGGCAAAAGATCTGGTTTATCTTCCGCTCCGGTTTGTCGAAGACCATCTCGTCTTCCCTTACCTGTCGTGCTCGCCTCTCGAATTCCCGTTTCAAGGGACATAGGTTTCGCGGTCGCGCCAGGATTGGATTCCCCAAGATGCCATTATGCGGTCAAGCGGGTAACTGTGGATGGAGACAAGACCGTATAGAAAGACTCAATTGCGGAGAAACAGTAGAGAATGACAGGCCAAATCGGCTCGTCTCGACCCGATATTGAGCCAGTTGGCAAAGCGTTGGACGCCAAAGGGCGGGTCGGCATCGGCCGGGGACCTGGCCCCTGGCCGGGCGGAAGGCATGGCCCGGCTAGCAGGTCGTGAAGCCGCAGTTGGAGCATTTGCGGCAGGATCCGTCCCTCTTGAGGGTCAACGACTGGCAGTCTGGACAGAGGTCGAAGGAGGACTTGTCCCGGGCCTCGGCGACCGGTTCCAGTCCCTTGTCCAGGAAGCTCTTCCGCTTCATCAGGAGGAGGCCGATGGCGTGGGGGAGGCTGGTCCCGACGATCGTCTCGTCGTCCTTGGTCGACACGAGGACCCTCTCGCTCATCCGGACCTTGCATAGTGTGTTGACCAGGGGCTTGAAGAGCTCGGGCTCGCATTTGAGGGCGGTCGAGAGGATCATGCCGAAGGCGGCGAAGAGGGCGTTGATGTCGGCCCCCACGTCGCCGGCGGTCACGAAGACCTCCCGGATGTTGCGTTCCTGGTCGTTGGTGAGGGTGATGTGGGCCTTGAGGTTGTGGCTGCGGGCCGTGAAGGTCCGGGCCTCCCGTTCGTTGCCCACGCCCGAGTCGTCGTCGGAGTAGTTCTTGCCCTTGGGCCGGGCCACCGAGATGATGCCCTGGAGGGAGCCGTCCCGGTAGACGGTGAAGCCCTTGAGCCTTAGATCCCGGCTTAGGAGGATGAGGCTCTCGATCTCCTCGGGCGTCGTCTCCTCGGGGACGTTCACGGTCTTGGAGACCCCGGTGTGGTTATGGTACTGGAAGGCGGCCAGCATGTTGACCTGCTGGATTGGCGTGAGCTTGAGGGCCGTCTGGGCCTCCGCCCGCTCCAGGAGGCCGGGGTACCTGGGGAAGAGGTCCCAGAGCTCGGCCGGCCGGAGCGTGCAGGTAATCCAGCCGTGCCTGGCGTCCCGGATCCTCCGCTCCATGTCGAGGGCGAAGAAGGGCTCGATGCCGGTGTCGATGTTGCGCAGGAAGACCGATACGCTGCCGGTGGGGGCCTGGCTGGTGGTCACGCAGTTGTGGAAGCCGCCCTTCTCCTCGACCAGCCTCCCCAGATCGGCCAGGACAGGGGCGGACACCTGGGCCATGGGGCCATCGCCCAGGGTCTCGGACAGCTCCTCCAGGTGCCTCTTCCAGAAGCCGGCGTTCTCGTAGACATGGCCGGTCCGGCGGGCCAGATCGGCCGAGAGCGTCAGCGTCCCTAGGGTCAGGGAGGCCTGTGTTTTCCTGGCGAAATCGACCGACTCCTGGTCCCCGTAGACCGAATGGCCGTGGAAGGCCAGGACCAGGGCCGTGTGGAAGCCGGACATGCCCACGCCCACGGGCCGCAGGGCCTGGGTCTTCTCCCTGATGTCCGGGAGGGGGTAGCCCTCGTCGAAGTCCAGGATGAGGTTCCCCAGAAGGCAGGCCAGCCCGGCGGTCCGGCCCAGCCTGGTCCAGAAGAGGGCGCAGAACCTCTGGGTCCACCCGTTGGCCCCGGGGACCAGGCCCTCGGCCAGCAGCTCGTCGAAGGAGAGCCTGGCCAGGCGGGCGGCGTTGACGGTGATGAGGTTGCAGGCCGTGCCGGCGCTGGCCAGGTACTCGCCGCAGGGGTTGGAGAACCTGGGCTCGTCCTGGTCCTTGAGGGGCGAGAAGCGCAGCATGTTGTCGACGAACAGGAGGCCCGGGTCGCCGGTGGCCCACATGTTCTCGGCAATCAGCCGTATGAGCCCCTGGTCCTGCCAGAAGTCGCCGAAGGCGTTGACGGAGATGTTCATGTTGGAGAGGTGGGGGCTCTGGGCCGGCCTCTCGTCCGGGGGCAGCGTCTGGATGAAGCCGTTGAGCCTGGCGTTGAAGTTCTTGGCGGCCACGAAGTCCCTGATGTCCGGGTGGTCCCAGTCCATCTGCACCAGAAGGGCCCCCCTCCGCCGCCCGCCCTGGTTGGTGGTCCCGGTCACGGCGTCGAAGTCCTGGAGGAAGCCCACCGGGCCCGAGGCGATGCCCTGGCCGCAATCTACCGGGGCCCCCTTGGGCCTTATCTTGGAGACGTCAATCCCAGCCCCGCCGCCGGCCATGTATATGGTCCGCATGCGCTGGCGCATCTCCTCTATCTCGGCCAGGCTGTCGCCGACCCAGCCCAGGGGGTAGCAGGAGAAGTAGCCCGGCCTGCGGGTGTGGGGGTTGCCGAAGGACATCAGGAGGGGCGAGGCCGGGATGAGGTGGCGCTCGAGGATGGCCTTGACCAGGTCCTCGACCATCCCGGTACCGGACATGGGGCCTTCCTTGGACGCCAGCCTGGGGATCAGGCGGCCGGCCACGATGGTCTGGTAGTTCTGCTCCAGCGGCTCGCCGCTGAGGGGATCCCTGACGGCGTAGCGGGTGGAGGTCATATATTCTTCCAGGGCCTGCCAGACCCGGCCGACCTCGTCCTGGGGCTGTTTCTGGGAGGGATCCGTGGTGGGCATGGGGGCGACTCCAATTCTCGGTGTGTTGGGATGGCGGCCTGGGCCAGAGATAGTGCCTGGCTTGCGTGAAAACCCAATATATAGTATTTCACCCCAAAAGAAAAGTCCCGTCCCTCGTCCG
>JAISEK010000183.1 GCA_031264145.1 Deltaproteobacteria bacterium | reverse complement strand
CGGCCCCGGCCGGCCGGTCAGGATCGTCACTCAGGATCCTCATACCCGCCATAGTCGTGATCCTGGCCATCGCGGCGGTGGCCGGATACTTCTTCTTCAGCAGCAGGGTAAAGGTCCAGGCCATCGATTCCTTCACCTTCCTCATGGACAAGACTTTCGGCCAGTCCAAGTGGACGGCTGAGGGCTACGACTTCGCCCTGGCCTCAAGGTCCCTCTCGGCAAGGAACGTCAAGCTTGACCCAGGGAGGCTGGACCTGCCCAGCGGGAGCCTGGCCGTCATAGGCAGCGTGGACATCGTCAACGGCTCCCTCAAGGAACAGCTGTCCCAGCTCCTGGCCCTGGTGGACTGGCGGGAACAGCCCGACACCCACCTGGCCGACAGCCTGACCCTGAGGGACATCAAGATCCAGACCGCCCCGGACGGCAAGGCCACCGTCGTCCTGTCCGTCAAGGAGGTCTCCCTGTCCGGCATGGACCTGGTGGCCGCGGACAAGACGAACAGCCCCGGGGCCCTGGGCTTCATCAAAAGCTCCCGGCTTGGTGGCCTTTCCATAAACGGCCTGAACCTTGAGACCATGGACGATGGCTCAGGCTCGATGACACTCCGTATAGAGAAGGTCCAGAATACTGACTTCAGGCTCGGCCAGGACGTCGAAAGCCTCGACGACATCCTGGGCCTCATCGGCTCATTCTCCCTGAAGGAAGCCATCCTGGAAGGCCTCTCCGTCAAATACGAAAAATCGAGCGGCAACTCCTGGAGCTTCAGGCTGGGACGGCAGCACATGGTCAATGCAGGCCGTTTCAAGTACGATCTGTACAACATCAGCGACCTGGAAGCCAACGTCGCCAGCATCGACGATCGACTGGCCATCAAGGTCTCCCTGGCCGACCTGACGCTAGACAAGATTGACTTCTTCCCCCTCGTGCAAAGAATCACATCCAACCTGGAGGAGCTGCTCTCAGGCCTCGACCCATACGAGGCCTACAGCAAGGTGTACCGGCTGTCGGATCTGGTGGCCATGCCCTATTCGTTCGACTCCATCGGGATGTCAAAGCTGGCCATGGACATAAACGGCGAGATTTCGTTTTCCCTGGACAATGCCCAGGTCAAGGGGCCGTTCGTGGCCAACCAGGTGCCCCTCTCGTCGCTGTTCACGGCCGAGGGCCTGAACTTCACCATACCGACCGAGACCGATAACCGGGATTTCGCCAAGATTGCCGAGTTCGCCAGGGAGTTCGGCCAAAACTCCTTCGATCTGCGCTACAGCGTCTCATCCTCCTACGATCCCAGCACGGGGACGCTCAAGCAGCAGCTCTCACCCTTCATCGGGGCCGACAAGCTGATCACCATGAACCTGGGCCTCTCCCTGTCGGGCCTTTCCCCGGAGCTGGTCGAGGACATGAGCCTGCTGCCCATCACCCAGGCCGAGAGCCTCCTTCTGAACCCTGAGTTCATGGGCCTGGGCCTGGGCCTCTTCCGCCTGGAGATCATAGATGATTCCCTGACCGACAGGGTGCTTGGCATCCTGGCCAGGCAGACGGGCCAGAGCCTGCCCGAGTACAGGCAGCTCGTCATGGCGCAGATCGTCGACGGCCTGGGGCCAGAACTATCCAAGAGCATAGAGGAGGGCCAGCGGATCGCCGACGCCCTGGCCGGCTTCATCGCCAAGCCGCAGAGCCTGGTCCTGGAAGTGTCGCCCAGCCCGGCCCTCTCCCTGGCCTCGGCCACGGACATGGGCATGGACGAGACCTCGATCATCAACTCCCTGAACGGGCTTTTGACCGTCAATTCCCAGGACCCGATTCCCTTGAGGTTTGTCCCCCGGGTCACCGGCCTAGGCGGTGGTATCGACCAACAGGACCCTGACTTCCCGTTCGACGAGCCGGACGACTTCGACTCGAGTGATTACGAGAGCGATTACGAGTGATGACTACTGAGCCGCTGCTCCGTGCGGGCGGCGGGGCGACGGCACAGCCGCCGTCCCCATCGGCCGCCACGGTGGCCCAGTCACCCATGGCCCCTCGCCGGACCATGGGAAACTCGGTCGACGTGACGCCCCCATGAGCGCAGATCTCGCCACGGGCCCTGGCCAGCCGGGGTCACCGCCACAGGCGCCGGTGCCCGGCAAATCCAGGCTCCGGCCGGTGGCCATCCTGGCCGCGGCCCTTATCCTGGGGGCCGCGGCCGCCTTTTTCGCCTCCTTTGGCCTGAGAGAGGCCGAGACGGCCTTCGGGATGGCCATGGATTGTTTCTTCGGGCCCGGCAACTGGAGCCGAGGCCGGCTCGAGTACGGGAGCCTGGACAAGACCCTTTCCGTCTACGACCTTCGGTTCAGGCCCCAGGGCCAGGCCGGACAGATAGGTCTGACCGGCATCGGCGAGATAGTGGTCCTGGGGCCGGCCAGGCCCAGGGACGCAGCCCGGATCCTGGCCGGCCTTGGCCGGCCGGGAGACAGGCTGGCCCAGGCCGTCGCCCTGAGGGACCGCCGATTCGATCTCGCGGGGAAACTGTCCGGTGCGTTCCCCGGCCAAAAATACCGCCTCAATGATCCAGTTCAAATTTCCTCCCGTCTCAGCCACGTAAAAATCACCGATCTTGATTTCCCATCCCTGGGCTCGTTGGCCATTGGCGGTTTCGGTCTCGACCAAGCTTCCGGAAGCGCCTCCCTGGACCAGCCAAGGGCTGGCCAGGATCTCCTTCCCGTCAGGATGATCTCCTTTGACCTGTTTGAGGCCCAGGGCCTCGACGCAGGGAGCCTGGCCAGGGCCCCTGCCGGTCTCGCCAATGGCCCCTTCGCCGTCGGCCTTCTCCGCCTTCCCTTTGGCCTCCGCTCGGTCCAGGTGGCCGACCTCAGGCTCGATCTGTCCGACGGCCCTTCTGTCTCCCTTGGCCGATCCTCACTGACCGGGCCGTTAGAGGCCGGGAGGATCCCCCTGGCCATGTCCAGGTCGCTGGAGGAGTTTTCCGTCACCCTCCCGGAAAGCTCAGACGACTGGGATCTGGCCACCCCAATCGCCATGGCCGGGCTGGTCGGGCAACGTTCCTTCACCCTCAGCAGCAGCGTCTCCCAGACCCATGACCCCGCTACTGGGACCCTGGCCATCAATGGCAGACCGTTTTTGGCCGTCGACGGCCTTTTTGGCCTCTGGGGCTCAGCCGCCCTGGCCGTCCAGGGCGGGCCGGCCGCTGGCCCGGCACCACCACCCCTGGGGCCAGACTGGCCGCCGGGCGACGAGTTTGGCCTGGCCGGGTGCTCCCTGACTCTCAGTCTCCTGGGAATCATCGACCGCCTGGTCGGGGCGGTGGCCCAGGAAACCGACTCAAGCCCGGAGAGAGTCAGGGGCCACGCCAAGGCCAGCCTGGCCATGGCCGCCGGCCTAGCCGGCGACTACTTCCCCTCGAAGGAACTCGCCCGGCAGCTGGCCATGCTCCTGGGCGGGACGGGGACCCTCTCCCTGCGGGCCAGGCCAGAGTCGCCCGCGGGGCTCGCCGGGTTGCCCCTGGACGATCCGGCGTCGCTCCGTGCCCTGAGCCTGAGCGTCAACGGCCACCCAGAGATCCGCCTGTCGCCCGCCCCGGCGGCCCCCCAGTGGCCGGAAGGCCCTGACCATGGTGACGACCTCGCCTGGGCGGCGTGGCTCGCCGGTGAGGCCCCCATGGCCCCCTGGCCCATCCCTGACACGACCCGGGACGCGGGCGCCGGCAGGCTGGCCACCTGGGACCTCGTCTGGACGGGGCCATCAGCGCCACTTTCCGGCAGGCCTGGGCCGAACCGGCCCGGGGCCACCCTTCCCGTCGACCCCGGCCCCCCACTGGCCGTCTGGCGGCCGGGGGGCCAGGACGCCGCTTCCCCTTGCCTGGCCGGGCCGGCCTCAGGCTTCCTGGAGGCCATTTGACCAAAGGATCCGGGGATTTCTTCCCTCCGCCTCCCACCTTCGACCAAGAAGCCGCATTCCTGGACCCCAGGCCGGCCGGGTCCTTCCGCGGACGCCAGGCCTACCTCTTCCGGACCCTGGGCGGCCCGGGCCCGCTTGGCGGGCAGGCCGGCCTGATGGCCATGGGGGACAGATCCATCCGGGGTTGGCTGGCCTCAGGCTATGGGCCCCTTTCCCTATTCGTCCTGGACGAGGCCCTGGAGAATGGGGACCAGCCGGTGGCCGGGGACGCCGTCTTCCACTTCAGGCCAGAGGCTCCCGGCCTTGGGGCCAACCGGGTCCCCAGCCCCTTTCTGGCCCCCTGGGCCGAGAAGGGGGCCAGGAAAAAAAACGGTCCCCGGAAAAAGGGCCAGCCACCCGTGACGTCCATCCCTGGCGGTGACCTCTTCCTCGACCCCAGCCGCGGCTGGCTCATGGCCCTGGCCGAGGGCCTCCCCGGCAGCCGGGAGGCCTGGCCGGCCGGGCTCTGGCCCCCCCATGACCCCGCGGCCCCCCTGGCCCCGGGGGTGACCTTCATCTGGGCCCTCGGCGACCAGCTGCCTGGGCTGGTGGCGGGCCTGGCGGCCAATCTCATGGCCGACGGCCAGGTCCTGGTCATCTCGGGCCTGGACGTGGTCCTCGAAAAGGTGGCCATGGACCTTGGGCCTGATCTGGTCTCCCTGGACCCCAGGCCGACGGCGTCCGGCCACCTGGACCAGGCGGCCCTGGAGACCCTCATGGACCGGGCCAGGGCCGATCGGGCCAAGGAGGCCGAGGAGGCCAGGGCCGGGCAGGCCATCCACCGGAGAACCGAGGACCTGGTCTCCGAGAGGCTCGACCACTGGACCAGGCGTGAGGGCCTGGAACGCTCCCTGTCCCACCTCCGGGACGAGGCCTTCCAGCGCCAGGGCGAATGGGCCACCAGCGAGGCCAACCTGGCCGCGGCCCAGGCCGGATTCGAGGCCCTGGCCCGGCGCCAGGGAGGCCTTCTGGGCCTTCTTGGCCGCCGCGGCGGGCAAGGCCGCGCCCAGGCGGCCAAGGCCAGGCTGGAGGAGGCCGAGAAGGCCATGCGCCGGGCCCGGATGGAGATGGAGTCGCTCCTGGCCGAGGCCAGGACCGTGGAGGCCGACCTGGCCGAGGCCAGGGACAGTTCCAGGGACCTGCCGCCAAAGGAGGAAATCCTGGCCGAGCTCTCGGCCCTGAGGGCCACTGGCCAGGACCTGGCCTCCAGGGCCGCCGGGCTGGAACGGCCCATTCCAGAGGCCCAGGCCGAGGCCTCCGTGCTGGCCTCCAAGAAGGTCGTCCTGGCCAGGCTGGGGTCCTGGCTCCCGCCAGGTGGCTTCGAGACGCTGATAGTGGCCGCCCCGGTGGTGACCGACCGCAAAAGCCGCGAGGCCCTGGCCTCCCTGGCCCTTCTGGCCAAACGCCGTCTGGTGGTCGCGGCCGACTTCCACGGGTGGTCCTGGACCGCCCCCGCCCCGGCCGGCCAGGACGGCCAGCCGGCCTGGCGCAACCTCATGGCCGCCCCGGCCCTAGAGGGCCCCCTCCCGGGGACGCTCTCCTTCCTGGGCCCCCTCCCGCCGATCCAGGCTCCCGGCCAGGGGGCGCCCCCCCGGGAATGCCTGCTGCCCGACCCCTCACGCCACGCCTTCCTGGGACGCATGGGCTTCTCGTCCGGCCTGGCCAGGCTGCCCCTGAACCACCCGACAGGGCCGGCCCTGCGGGCCTTCGGCGACGGGGGCCCCATCTGCCCGGCCTCGGCCCTGGCCTCGGTCCGGCTGGCCGTGGAGGCCGCCCGCTCCGCCGCCGCCTCGGGCGAGCCAGGCGACATCTACATTCTGTCCCCCGGAAGGGCCCAGGCCGCCCTGGCCCGCTCCCTCCTGTCCGACTTCGGGTCCCCCGCGGGCGTCATGGCCGGGGAGCCCCACGATTTCGAGCTGTGGCCCCCGGCCCCCATGGCCATCCTGGACACGGCCCTGGCCCCGCCCCTGGCCGGCAGCGACCTCTCCAGCCCCGAGACCGGGAGGCCGGCCATCCTCAGGGCCCTCTCGCTGGCCTCGGGGGCCCTGGTCGTCTGCGCCGACCCGGCCTCGGTCGAGGCCCTGTCCCCCGACTCGGTCCTCCGGGGGCTCTGGGCCAGGCTCCAGGACTCGGCCTGGCCTGGCTGGCTCCCCCCGCAGCCGGCCCCCTTCTGGGAGGCCCTGGACAAGGCCAGGGACGAGGCCCTTTTCGTCATGCCGCCCTTCGGGCCCTCCTGGTGGCCGCCCCTGGCCGGCCACTTTCTCTCGGCCCTGCGGCGCAAGGTGCGGCTGACCATCATCTCCGAGCTGCCGCCGGAGGAATCCCGCCAGTTCCCCGGCCAGGTCATCCGGGAACTGAGGCTCAACGGGGCCAACGTCATACTCTCGGAAGGCTTCCGCGACCTGATGGCCCTCATCGACGGGCACCACTTTTCCCTGGGTGCCCCGGGCGGGCCGGCCGGCCACAAGCGCTGGCCCTTCCTGGTCTCGCTGGAGCTGCCCAGGACCGCGCCCCTCATCTCCGGCCTCCTGCAGAGCCGGACCCTCCAGGACAAGCTCGGCCCCGGCGGGCCGCACAACTGCCCCCTGTGCGGCTGGCCCTTCGTCCTGGTCAACCAGGGCCGGCCCAGGGACTTCGACTACCGCCAGTCCCTCAGGCTGGGCTGCCTGAACACCTCCTGCGCCAACCACAGGCGCCCCAGGCGCCTGGACGAGCGCTGGCCCTTCCCGGCCCCGCCAGTCTGCCCCAGGGACAACCTGTCCGCCTACGTCCTCTCACCCCCGGGCCGCGGCCAGAGCTGGGTCTGCCCCAGGCACGGGCCGGAGTGCCCGTCCTACCGCCTGGTGCCTGGGGACTGCCCCAACCATCGGCCCTGATCCCGGCCCCTG
>JAISEK010000137.1 GCA_031264145.1 Deltaproteobacteria bacterium | reverse complement strand
TTAAGATACATTTAATAATTATTTATTTTAAATATGATTTATTTTTATGTGAATATGGTAACTATGGTCTTAAGCAGAAATTTGACGCTTTCGCCCTGGGCATTGGACGTCTTTTGGGGCCTTTGGCTCGACCAGTGTTCCGAGGTGCGCGGCGGTTTCCGGCTGACGTCCCTCGGCCTCGTCTGGGTCAGCGGGTTGGGCGCCATCGCCGTTGTCGTCCATGTCGAACTCGGGCGGGTCTCCGTGGAAGAACCGGTGACGAGGCATTTCCCTGTCAAAAACACGAGCCATGGGTTTGTGCTCGTCCAGCCCGGATATGGCTGGATCGGGGCCGAACCAGCCCAGGAGCCATGCAGGTCCTGGACCACACCGTCCAGGGCCTTCTGCCTGCCTGGAGACTTGATCTGGCCGAGGTGGGTGTTTCCGTGGCTTCCGTCTTTCAAATGGCGGTCAAGGCAGTTCGGCTGGAAGACGATCAATGTGCTGGTCGCCGGCGCATCTTAGGCCTTTTGGGGAAATTCGTGACGGTGGCGCTCAAGAGACCAAGCATCGAGAGAGATCTCATGAATGACTTTATGTGGATCGAGTCGATCCTTTGAACATCGGTGCCGATCCCGAATCTACCGATCAGGCTTTTGGTGACTGTGTCTAAGATTGCACATGAAATATTCCTTTACTTAATTTTTTTGATAATATCTTGATATGTAGGGATGGACACGGATAAATATTCATACATGGACTCCGGGATGTTCAGGGAATGCTAGAAATGACCGTCATGCCGCAGGTCATCGACGCTCTGTTGATTGTTCAGTCCCAACGAATGCTGGAGGACGACCAGGCCTATCATGGTCGAGAGATCCTTCGTGGGTCTCCCGTTGACCGCATGATAGCAGTTCGCCACTTCTTTTACTGGCAAAAGTAAAAAATATATTGCCTAAAAATCACTGACAAGCCATAAATAATTCTATTAGATATTTTATAATAAATAAATATGTAATTCATTCATTTAATAAAATTCTATTATTTATGATTTAATTAATGTGCACAAGTTTCTATTTAATAGTATTAATACGTCTTAATATAAACCTAGACATGATTAATATCAATCAAGAATTCCTTTGATACAATGAAAATCATCATGTGGGATCCTTCTCGCTTATTTTGAGATGGCTTTTAGCTCTCTAATTTATGTGGACGGTTTCTGCAGTGGCATCAAAGGTGGATTAAACTCAAGATGTAACAAAGGGAAAGGTCTACCCTGCTCGTCATATTCAGACCGACCGATTACATAAAATCCCAAATGATTGTAAAAGCCAACTCCTTGCTCGTTCTGCTCATTTACGTCAACAAATTTAGCACCCAAGTTGCTAACAGCATAGTCCAAGAGCTGTTTGCCAATACCTTGCCCTCTGACATTATCATCAATGAAAAGCATTTCGATTTTATCGTCTGTGATGCCAATAAAGCCCTGAACTATGCCTTTATCGTCAAAGAAACCATATAGCTGCTTGATGTTTTTTAATGCTTGTTGCACTTCCGGTTTGATATGGTCAATATCACAATCAGAAAGAAAATCATGAGTTTTCCTTACAGCAGATTCCCATATATCAAGCAATCGAGTTATTGTTTGCTCATCACGATTAGTTAATAAATTAATATTCTTCATTTATACGCCTTCTTCCCTATATTATCAACTATTAATCAAAGACTGCTTTGATTTTTACGGTGCAGTTACACGGCATTTTTCTCCGACTATTCGTATCGCCGCCAACGACGGCAAAAGTCCCCAGCGGTTATGGGCGCAACATGACCCTCAGAGTTGGTCACACGCTTTGCAAAAGCGAATGCTGCGTCCTCGCTTCTGCCCCATTTCCACGCAAGCAGTATACATAATATAGCATCAAACAGCGAAATTCGGCTCGCAGTGGACCATCACTTGTCAATTTCCCCAGAATCTGTCCTTGAAAAACGCTCCCGAAAGGATCAGTCACGCCAGAAGAGCGTGTCCCTTTCGGCGTCTCCGGGGCCGGCAGTTCCGCGTCTCCCTGGCCAACGCCAGTCACCCGCCAATGTCGCCAGCCCCCTGAGTAGCGCCTGGTGGACCAAGGGATCTGGGACTGCCGGCTAAGACAGGGAGGGATTCAGGCATGGCAGACAAAAATTTCCACTAACACGATAACTGTTGTTTTTGTAATATAAATTAGTCCCTTTGAGTCCACGCTCTCCCAACCCTGGCCCCCATGCGGGGCCAGCTTTTTTCCTGTCCAGGGCCAGACCGCAACTGGCCAGAGGGCCGCATGCCGACACCGCAAGGCAAGAAAGGCCCATCTTGGAGCCTTTCAGCGTCTTTGGGAGCCATCGACACCGCCAACCATGACCCGGCCATGCCCAGGGAGGGCCGTATCCATGCCCTGTGCCCCGGGCCAGGCCTCGACAAGTCTCTGGTTACCCGCATGGGCAGAGGCTGCCCCGCATCCCCTCGGCCCGCACGCAATACCCACCAAAGTATTGAAGCCGTCGCAGGAACGCCTAGCCTGCCGGGCCATATAGGCCTGTCGGAGCCTTGGCATCCGAGAGTGCCTGTCCTGGGCCAGGAGGGACTTAAGGAAGGTGGCCTGCCCTGATCCGCCCGATCCTGGCCTTGACAATTTGACCCAAATCTTTAAAATTAGAGCATAATTGCTTTTAGTCACGGCAATTCCCTGTAAATTCCACCCAGGGTCGGCCAAGGGCCGGCCCTGGGTCCAGACAAGGAGCCGGGCCACGGCCTGGCCGAAGGCCCAGTCGCACCGGCGAAGCCGGGGAGGCAAACCTAGAAGGCGGCTATCCCCACCACCAGGCAGATTTCCCGAGGCCTGCCCGAGACGCGAGCCCCTTGGCGGCCGTCCTCCCGTGGCCCCTGTCTTGCCAAGGAGCACCCTTTGCCAAACAGTACCCCAAAGGCGACCCCCATCCGGCCCCTCCCCGCCGGGCCCCCGGTGCCCGTCCTGGCGGCCCTGCTCCTGGCCCTGCTTCCGCTTTTAGCGGCCACCGGTCTCCCGGCCCAGGACAGGGTCGCCCTGGAGCGGGATGGCTTCCCAATGGCCTTCCAGAACGGCCCCAGGGTGGTCACCTTCGACCGCCAGCCCTCCAGGATCCTGGCCCTGGGGCTGGGGGCCTCGGAACTCCTGGTCGAGCTGGGCCTGGGGGATCTGGTCGTCGGGCGCACCCTGGAGTGGCCGGGGGCTGAACCACTGCCCAGGTACGCCCAGGCCCTGTCGCGAATCCCGGAGGTGGACCAGGGCGGCCTGCTCCTGGCCGAGACCCAGGACGGCGGGCCCGACTTCGTCTTCGGTGCCTTCGGGCCCTCAACACCAGAACCGGCCTTCCTAAAGACCTACCGCACCCTGGCCGGCGACAAGGACCAGTTCTTCGGCGAGGTCAAGGATCTGGCCAGGCTCTTCAAGGTCGAGGCCCAGGCCATGGCCTTCCTGGACGAGCAGGAGAGACGGCTGGCGGCCCTCTCCTCGAGGCTGGCCCAGGCCGACCGGGTCGGGGTCCTGGTCATCTGGGACTTCAACGGGGGTTCCCTGGCCACGGCCGGCGGGCCTGACTTCGCGACCGATCTCCTTCGCCTGGCCGGGGCCCGGAACGTCTTCGCCGACCTGGGCCCGGCCCCAAGGCCCGGGGCCGGCGAGGCGGCGGCCCGCGACCCCAGCTACGTCCTCCTGGTCGATGACGGGCGCGGCCCCCTGTCCGCCAAGCTGGGGGCCCTCAGGGGCGACCCAGTCCTCTCGGGTCTTGGCGCCCTGGAACAGGACCGCCTCCTGGTCCTGGACGGGGCCTATCTCCTCCCAGGCCCCAGGCTGGCCGAGACGGCCGAGCTTCTGGCCAGACTGTTCCACCCCAGCCTGGCGGACTGAGCCGCGGCCGCCTACCCATAATGGTAGGAAGACGCCCCCCTGCCCCTAGGCCCAGGGATGCCCCAGGCACCTGGCCCACCACCAACATGCCTTCCGTCTGCCTTCACGTTTGCCGCCCTTTCTTGGCTCTCCCTCACCCGGAGGGCTTTTTTTGTCTTTTTCGCAGCCACCATGGAGGTAAATTGAAAACTTCCCCAACTTGCCAGGACGCCAGCCGAGCCAAATCATATCGGGCTCAAGCATTTTGACCACTATGGCTAGCTTTGTTCGCCTAAAATCCACCTTATTTTGGGGCTGGTCAAATTTGCCTTGACCAGGCTCGAAAAATATTAAAGTGTTTTCCAACTTGACCGATAAGAAATCTGACAGAAGCCCGATCGGGCCCAGGACGAAGGACCCTGGCCCGATCTTAGGACAACTCCCTCCGACCGGTCCCGGCCGGAAGATCTAAACGGAATTGAAAGATCGCCTACCGTCGGAGGGTATGGCGTCCAGGAACAGAAAGGAGATCCGTCATGAGTCTCGTAATCAACCACAACATGATGGCCATGAACACGGCCAGGACTCTCAGCAACACCTATGGACGACTGAACGCCAGCGTTCAGAGACTGTCCTCGGGGCTGCGCATCAACTCGGCCGCAGACGACGCCGCCGGACTGGCCATCCGGGAGCTCATGCGGGCCGACATCGCCACTATGCAGCAGGGCGTCAGGAACATCGCCGACGCCATCAGCATGATCCAGACCGCCGACGGCGGCATGGCCGTCATCGACGAGAAGCTGACCCGCATGAAGGAGCTGGCCGAGCAGGCCGCAACCGGCACCTACACGACCCTCCAGCGGGAGATCATCAACTCCGAGTACCAGGCCATGGCGGCCGAGATCGACCGCATCGCCACCGCCACCAACTTCAACGG
>JAISEK010000127.1 GCA_031264145.1 Deltaproteobacteria bacterium | reverse complement strand
GTCCGATGACGTGCCCGTTGCTCGGTCGCGGGTTTCCGCCCGCGACATACTTTGTGCCGGCCCTCTCACGGACGGCATACCGAAACGGTCCGTCTCTACCGTTGTCATCGACTATTGTGTTCACGGGCCTTTCGACCATGCGGATGCTTTCTGGGACGGCCATAAAAAAGCCTCATTTATATAGTCCATTTTATAAAAATTAGGACTATATATCAAGTATTTTATTATGGCGATTTGGAAAGAATCCAGTATCCGCTCAGGAGGCGGGTACAGGGAGAGGAGATATATATAGGGGGGGGACTGAGAGAAAGAGGGAATAAGCATCATCAGAGGAATAAGGCTGTCCTGGCTGCCCTTGCCTACCCCCCGGTGAACGGATACATATCTAGATAGCGAAACGCCCAAAACAACGACATTTATGGTCTAAAATTGCAAATATTCCCATGCTGAATGCGGGCAGCGACCATTAAGGGTAGCGAATTAAATGGCTTCAGCTGTTTTCTATAGTCCGGCGAATTGGGAAACTTTTAATATATTCATTACCACAGCTGTCCAAGAAAATCTGGGAACACGACTAAAACCGCCCAAAACAGTACCCCATATCGGCCCAAAAAGTCGGTTTGAGAATCCACCCTGGATCACCGGCCGGATGCTGTCCAGGGGACAGGACCTCGCCAGGGCACCCATGGGTTTCCTGGGAAGGATGCCATTTCCTGTCAATGGCCTTATGGTACTGGTTTTAGGCAATCATATTGCTTATTTCCTCAATCATGCCCTGTCCTGGGATTCCTTGATCTGCTGTCCAACAAATTGGGCCTACCCCAACCAGATCCACGACAGCACCGCCCTGGCCGCTGGTCCTAGCCGGCTGGCTGGCTGGCCGTTCCCGCAGCTCCGCCTGCGGCCTGCGTCTACCGCGAGGAGAACGGGGAGAGGCGCCATGGTCACGGTCAGGCCAGCCAGGCAAACTTTCATGAAGGTGGAGAATCAAGCGGATTGTGGCCAACATGTGCGGGACGTGCCACTGGACCTTGAGGCTAGCCCGCAGATGCATCAGGATTAGGACGGCGATCAAGTCCACGTATACTTGGGTCTTCACGGCGTCATGGCTCGTGTCAAGGAAGCTCTTGATTTCGAGGTTCTACCATATGAGCTTAAAGAAAGCCTCAATTTTACATCTTGACTTGTATATATTGGCGATCATGGAAGCTGACAGCCTGAGGTTGTCAATGAAGAACCTGGCCTTGCGGCTTATGCGCCCGTTTCCTTTCTTCTCGTGGATCAAATATGAGACGACCAGCAGTTATTCCGGGTAATCATAACTGGCCCTCTTGCCAGCCAACCTGGCGACCTGGCCGACGATGACGTGGGACCTGGGCTCTTCCCCTTCCGCCGGTTTTCCCTCTTTCTCGAGGACATCGAGATTCTCCGACATGGCATAGTTTTCCTCCATTTTGTCCGTTGCTCGGCAGACGAAATTGATTTCCTTGCTCTGCCGGCCACGGTTAAGGTGTAGACCAAACCAAGCCTTCAGTTCTACACCTTAACTGAGATTCACAATACCACGTCGCCTGCCACCAATGGCCATTCGAACACCAATCTCAGCACTCGTTATGTCAGTGACACCAGCGTAAAGTCCGTGGCCCTTTTTCTTTGGGGCCCATCTGACCCGGTATCCGCTGTTTTTTGGCCTTTGTCTTTTCCCCCCTTGGTGTAGTACCATGTCCTCAGGCCCGGCACGAACACGTCCTGACGTCATACCAGCCCTGGAACGGCGGGGCAAACCGGCACCTTCCGGCCCCTGGTCGCCAGGGGCCGCCATCGCGGGATGCCGCCCCCGCCAGGAACGGGGACTGGCACCTTCCGCGAGCCAGCCGGAAGGCTGGCCTTTCCATGGGAGCCGGCGAAGCCGGCCCAGACCAGTGGGAGATCACATGGCCAAGACCAACCCCGAGGAAAATGGCCTGAAGCCGGAAAAGACGGCCAAGGCCAAAGATACGTCAAGCTGCTCCGACTGCCCCGACAGGAGCTGCTACCGGAACGACCACAAGTACCCTTCCTTCTGCCTGACCCTGGCCAACAAGAAGGGCGCGGACGAGACCAGGGAGCTTTATTCCTCGGACTCCCCGGAGGCCAAGCTGCTCAAGGCGGCCGGGGAGATAGAAGCCGAGTTCTACGGCCGGATGACCAGGGTCGAGGAGACGGTGACCCTGGCCAGGAAGATGGGCTTCCGCAAGATAGGCATCGCCTCCTGCCTGGCCCTGATGAACGAGTCGACCATCCTGGCCGAATGCCTCCGCTCGGCGGACCTGGAGCCCCGGGCGGTCATCTGCAAGATCGGCTCCATAGACAAGGGGGAGCTGGGCGTCCCCGACGGGATGAAGCTCCTGCCAGGGCACAAGGAGGCCTCCTGCAACCCAGTCCTCCAGGCCAGGGCCCTAAACGACTGGGGCTCGGACCTCAACGTGGTCATGGGCCTTTGCGTGGGCCACGACTGCCTCTTCAGCCAGAGCAGCCAGGCCCCAGTGACCACGCTGGTGGTCAAGGACCGTGTCCTGGGGCACAACCCGGCGGCCGCCTTCTACCTGTCCCAGACCTTCTACTCCAGGATCCTCGACTTCATGAGGTATCCGAAATCCCGCCTGGCCAAAAAATAGGACGCCAAAAGGCCCTGGGGAAGGGACGCCTCGGCCCCTCCCCCGGCCGCCCAGGCTCTTTTCACAGGTCCCTGGCCAGAGCGGCGATCTCTTCGAGGAGCCCCGGATGGGCGGAGGCCAGATCGTCTGTCCCGACGGTGGCGACGAACGGGACGGCCTTGAAGCCGTGGGACCCGAAATAGGCCAGGTAGGCGTCCAGGGCCCGCCCGTAAGCCTCCCTGTCGGGGTTGCCCTGGGTAAGGACGAAGATGAGCTTCTTGCCGGGGTCCAGGCGGCTAGGCTCGGAACTGGACTTGAAATCTGGCTTGTACCAGGAAAAGGAACGGTCGATGAAGCCCTTGAGCTGGGCCGTTATCTCGCCGATGTAGACCGGCGAGGCCACTATGGCCAGGTCGGCCGCAGCCACAGCCGACAGGACCCTGGCCAGGTCATCCTTGAGGACGCAGAAGGCGGCCTTGGTCTTGCAGCCAAAGCAGCCCTGGCAGCCGCGATAGCGCAGGTCGTTGAGCCTGAAGGTCTCGACCTCCGGGTTCCTCCCTGACAGGGCCGAGACGGCGGCCTGGGCCAGCTTCCCGGAGTTTGACTCCAGGCGCGGGCTCCCCAGAATAACGGCAATCTTCATTTTTTCCCCCACTTTTTTCCCCCACCGAGGGGGTCTAGGATTTCCTTTGTCCCCTGGCACCGCGGGAGTGCCCTGCCTCAGGGGACCCTGGACAGGGCCCAGACCACGTGCTCCTGGGCCTCGGGCGTCAGGCCGGGCCAGGATTGGCAGGCAGACCTGGTGTTCGGCGCAGTACTCGGCGTTGGGAAGAGGCTCTATCCCTATTCCGTTTTTGACAGGCGAACTGTGCCGGTAGGCCCGCAGCGGTCGCCGCGCCGTGCCTTCCCCCGACGGTTTACCTCCAGGATGTGCCGGGGCCGGTCATGTCCGGGCGGACCAACGAGGACCTGGCCGAGTACGTGCTGGGGCTCAGGGAGGCCCTGGACCGCTCCAGCCTGGACAAGTTCCACCTGATGGAGCGGGGCCGAAGAGACGCTGGACCGATAGAGAAAGGCCCCTTCTGGGGCCTTTCTCTATCGGTCCAGCTGGAGAATGTCAGCTATACATAACGGACATAGTCTTCTTCAGGCTCATTCAGGGGCCCAGCTATAATCAATCCACTGACGCTGCGTCAGCCAATGATATGATGCGCTAATGGCATGATTTTTGAATTTTTCAAAATTATAGTCAATTGGGTATATGCGTCCTTGTGTAGGTAAATTTGAAAAAACATACATGCCGTGCCAACCGTTTTTTTGATTATCGTTTCCATTGACCATTGAAATGAACTTTGGCAATTTAAGGAAATCGCCGTTTAAAACGATAGCCGCGCTCCAAAAAAAATTATTCATTGCCTGCATGGATGGATGGTTCTCTATCGCGGGATACCCTATCACGTATGCTTGTCTTGCATTGGAGGCAACCAAAACAGAAATTGTTGTTATCCTTGTGGACAATTGCGAACAAGTCAAAATTGCTTTTTTGGCCTTTAAGCCAAGATATATCACGTGTTTCATTGTTTAATTGGTTATTTTTTATGATCAAACTTAAATCTCTTTGCAAAACTATCTCAATTCCTTCGCTCCTCAAAGCCTCCGAGCCCAAAAATTTTACCATTTCCTCAAACGCATGCCCGCTTGATTTTTTCCAGCTTTGGTCAGCGGCGATAATTTTGGCGATAGTGTCCGTATCTTTTACGCCGCTTTTTCTGTGCACGTGGATGCCGTAGACCATATTCCAGATCGAAGCGGGATCTTCCTCGGCGAAGGCGCGCATGCCTTCAAGAGTGGCACATTTTATTGCTTCTTTTTGAGCGGCTGTTTCAATTTCATCTCTTTTATTATTACTTAATGCCATATTAGACGTTTTTATGGTATCTGAAAGCCGTTTTATTTCTGATAAATATGTTTTTATATATATTTTATGACAATAGTCTTTAATTATCTGAGGCATTATTATTTTCCATTAATATCTGATGAATCGTTTTTCCCCAGGCATATGCCAAAAGAGGCGGAACGGCATCTCCTATCTGCTCGTATTTGTCCTGGACCTCGCGATCTATATGCGGAACGATATATGGACCGCCGCGAAAATCGTACGAGTCAGGGAATGATTGCAGCCGTGCGCACTCCCGTACCGTCAAAGCCCTGTTATGGACAGGATGGACGAATTCATCCAGGCAATGGCTTGTGACGGTGGGAGAAGGCTCGTTTAGCTTTAAGCGGTAATTCCGCTTAATGAACATCTTGTTGGGCAATACGCGCCTTGATTGTAACGTTACTCGTTCTTCGTCTATGTATCTTTCAAATAGGTTTTTTAGGCTTTCCCCAGGCCTCAGCAACGAAAACCGTTCCAACGTGCAGTCCCGATGCCGCATCGGCATTTGATAGGACACGGTGTCGCATTTTTTTGTTCCTCGTCGCCAAAATTTATCGTCCCGCAAGAGGTCCGCATATTGGGAACTTTTCGACGTGTATTCGTCTGCTTCTTTCCCAGTATTTGGGGTCACCTTGGGCAGACCCGAAAACGCTGCGGATACGTCGATCTCTCCCGAAAAAGTCGGCAAAGGATAAGAAAGCTTCCAATCAGCGAATCTGCAGGCTAAAATAAAAAACCTGCTTCGTCGTTGAGGAATGCCATACTGCGTTGAATTTAATACAACTTTAATGCAGTTTTCATAACCTTCCTGTGCTAATTCTTCTATTATTAAATCTACTATAAGCTTAGAAGAATTTTTTGAGACTTTTTTTGTTGAAATAGCAGGAACATTTTCAAACAAAATTAATTTTGCTTTTGATAATTTGGCAATTCTGATTCCTTCTCGGAAAAGAAATTGTCTATCATCATAAAATGAACGAGATTTGTTTCCAGCCGTCGAAAAAGTCTCGCATGGCATCCCTGAAGAAACAAGATCGACGCCACGGCTAGGAATGAAAGGCAATATTTGGTCGGAGGCGACTTCTTTTATGTCCGAGTGGATAACGTGGACTTGCGGATGGTTCGCCGAATACGTGTCCACGCAGCTTTTTACGTGCTCGATCGCGACAAGCGTGTCTATTCCCGCTGCGCAAAATCCCGCACAGATTCCTCCAGGCCCGCTAAAACAATCGATATGGGTAATTTTCATCATCTTCCGGCCCGAGGGTCCCCGGTCATTTTTCACGGCATCCCCGAGAAACGGCTAGGCTTTTGGAGTTATTAACGATAAAAACAATTAATATAATTTCTTATATTTCCATTACAAGTGTGTAATCTGCAATTTCCTGCCTTTTATATTATGAAAGTCTGCAATCATTGTCAAGTTTTTTTCTTGATCCGTTTTGCCAGGCTTGCTGCGGGCCATCGGCGGCCTAATGGCCACTCCGGCCTGCAAACCTGGACCGCCCCTGCCTGGACAAGTTCCACCTGAGGGAGTGGGCGAGGAGATGCTGGACCGATAGGGTAAGGCCCCTTTCGTGGCCTTAGCGCAAGGATTGATCCTTATGGGGACGGTTTGTAGGATACCCGGTAAGGCAACCTCCTGGAAGGAGGTGTCCCCATGAGAGCTTTCTTGTGGAACACGCTTTCGTTTGTAGCGGGCTCGTTCGTGGTCGACTTGTTAAAAGGCGTCTTTAAGCACCAACCGGCGCTTGCGTGTATAGAAGAAGGCCCCCGCAGGGATTAGAGGTCCATGCGGGGGCTAATTTATCCATAATAAGGAGGGTTGCCCCTGCCGATGGCTAGTTTGCGCTTCCCACGACATTTTTAATTTAATGCGAGTCTGGCCGGGTGTCAAGCGGAAATCTTCGTGACCCTTCAGGGCCGCGAGAAGCTTGGCCGCTAGCCGATATTATTCGGGTAAGAATAGAGGTCAGATTGACTATACTCATCGGCCAATATATTCTTTTGGAGAGAGTTTTTCGATATGGTTATAATTCTGGCGTGGGCTCCTCAGAATAACGTCAATCTTCATTTTTTCCCCCACCGAGGGGGGCTAAGATTTCCCTTGTCCCAGAGCACCGCGGGAACGCCTTGCCTCAGAGGACCCTGGATAGGGCCCAGACCACGTGCTCCTGGGCCTCGGGCGTCAGGCCGGGCCAGATTGGCAGGCAGACCTGGTGTTCGGCGCAGTACTCGGCGTTGGGGAGTGGCTCTATCCCCCTGGCCAGATACTCCGGGTGCTTGGCCCAGATGGGCTGCCGGTGGCCCGGCGTGGCGTAGACCTCGCCGGCCAGGCTAACCCCGTGTTCCTCCAGGAGCCTCCGCTTTATCTCGCCCCGCCGGCTCTTTTCCGGCAGGAGGGCCATGTACTTGTAGTAGGACGGCCTGTGGCCCTCCGGAGGCAGCACTGGCCTCACGGGGCCACCGGCCAGAAGCCGGTCATAGACGGCCGCGGCCTGGCGCCGCTCGGCCAGGATCCACCCGGCCTTGGCCATCATCCTGAGCCCCAGGAGGGCGTGGATCTCCGAGGGGCGGTAGTTCAGGCCGAAACCATCGTGGACGTTGGATCCTGGCCGCTCCTGGCCGTGCTGGCGGAGGGCCAGGATCCTTCGGAAGAGCCCCTCGTCGGAGGTGGTCACCATGCCCCCCTCGGCCGTGGTCAGGACCTTGGTCGGGTAAAAAGAAAAGGCGGCCGCCAGGCCCAGCGTCCCCGCCGTCCGCCCACACGCCTCGGCCCCATGGGCGTGGGCGGCGTCCTCGACGAAGGCAGCGCCCCTCTCCTCGGCCAGGGCCTTCACCTCCTCCCATCTGGGTGAGATGAAGCCGCCGATGTGGACCAGCACCACCGCCCTGGTGTCGTCCCTTATCTTTCTGGCCAGGTCGTCGGGGCACATCTGGAAATAGACCGGGTCGTTGTCGATCAGGATTATCCTGTGCCCTGCGGCCAAGGGGGCAAGGGCTGTGGCCATGAAGGTGTTGGCCGGCACGGCCACCGAGCCCCCGCCTGGGCCCAGGGCCCGGAAGATGAGCTCCAGGGCCGCCGTCCCGCTGGAGCAGCCGCAGGCGAAGCCGGCGCCGGCGAAATCCCGGAAGGAGTCCTCGAACTCTCTGACATTCCGCCCCATGGCCAGGCGTCCCCCCAGGAGAAGGTCGGACAGCTCACGGCAAATCTCGGCGGCGTCACCGGCGTCGAAGGGAATTTTCAGGATGGGCACTTCCATGGGTCCATTTTAGCTCCGGCCGCCTGCCGGGGCAAGCCCTCCCGGCGCCGGTGGGCCGCGCTCCCGAAACTTGTAATTTGGCCCGCGTTTCTATAATATTGCCCAAAAGCCGAGGCCGCCCCGCCGCCGGGCCCGGCCCCCCGAAAAAGCGCCAGGCCTCCCGGCCTCGCCGAGACATGAAGCCGGCCTGGCCGACGGCCAGGCCTCTTTGGTTTTGACCATGATCAAGGTTGCCCCTTCCATCCTTTCAGCCGACCACGGGCGCCTGGCCGAGGAAATCAAGGCCATGGAGGCGGCCGGGGCCGACTGGATACACATCGACGTGATGGACGGCCATTTCGTGCCCAACATCACCTTTGGCCCCTGGGTGGTGGAGATGGCCCGCAAGGCCACCAGCCTGCCCCTGGACGCCCACCTCATGGTCTCCGACCCCCTAAGGTACGCGCCCGTCTTCGCCCGCGCCGGGGCCGACTACGTGACGGTCCACCTGGAGGCCTCCGCCCACCTGAACAGGGCCCTGGCCTCCATCGCCGAGGCCGGGGCCCGGCCGGGGGTGGCCATCAACCCGGCCACGGCCCTATCCGCCCTCGACAGCTGCCTGGACCTGGTCGAGCTCATAGTCGTGATGGGCGTGAACCCGGGCTTCAGCGGCCAGCCCTTCATCCCCTCGACTGTCGAGAAGACCAGGAGACTCAGCGCCCTGTTGGCCCAGTCTGGCCTCCCCACCCCCATCGAGATCGATGGGGGCGTGAGCGACCGCAACGCCGCCAGCCTTGCCGCGGCCGGGGCCACGGTCATGGTCAGCGGCTCCCACCTCTTCCGGAGCCCGGACTACGCCAAGGCCGTGACCCAGCTTAGGCGTGTGGCCCAAGGCCACGGGCAGTGACAATGGCCCGGCCCGGCGTCGAACACCATCTTTCCCCCCTCGGAGTCACAGCACCATGGCTAAAAACTGGCCCTCGTATTCCCCCTTGGCGCTCCTGAAGGCGATGCAGGAAAAAGACTGCCCCTGGCACGAAAACTACCTCGTCATGTTCTCCAGCCTGTGGGGCGGCTTCTCCGCCGACCCGGCCGTTTGGGGCGTTCCCCCGGACGACCACATGGCCCACCGTGGCGATGCCGTCTTTGAGACGTTCAAGGTCGTGCGTGGGCGGGCCTATTGCCTCAACGAGCACCTGGAACGCCTGTGCGTGTCCGCCGAGGCCCTGGGGCTGGCCATGCCGGCAGAGTTCGCCCACATACGTGACATCCTAGGGCAGGCCTACCGTCTGGGCGGCCTGGAGGACTTCGTGGTCAGGCTGACCGTCTCCAGGGGCCCAGGCAGCTTCTCGGTCAGCCCTTACGACTCCAAGGGCGGGAGCCAGCTCTACCTGATTACCCAAAAGCTCAGGAGGCCGGCCCAGTCGGTCTACGAGGCCGGGGTCAGCCTGGCCACGGCCCCCTTCCCGGCCAAAAGCGAGTACGCGATCATCAAGACCTGCGACTACCTCCACAACGTCTTGGCCAAGAAGTCGGCCCTGGACAAAGGCGCCGACTACGTGGTCAGCTTTGACCAGGAGGGCTTCCTGACCGAGGGGGCCACGGAGAACGTGGTCGTCGTGACCAGGGACGGGGACATGTGCGTCCCGTCATTTTCCAGGATACTCAAGGGCGTCACCCTCATGAGGGTCATGGCCCTGGCCGCCGGCCTTGTGGAAAGGGGTCTCCTGAAAAGCGTCAGAAACGCTGATCTGACCGAGAAGGAGGCCAAGGGACAGGCGGCCGAGGTCTTTCTGACCACCACCTCCTTCGATGTCTTGGGCGTCTCCCTGTGGGACGGCCAGCCGGTCGGCCACGGGGGGACCGGCCCGGTGGCCAGGGAACTTTTGCGGCTGGTTGAGGCGGAAATCAACGGGGACGGGCCGCACGTCACCAGTCTTGCCTAGCCCGGCCGAGGCCCCCGGCGGCGGGGCGGCCGGCCCTCCTGGCCCCAGGCGACGCCCCCTGATGATGGCCCTGAGCCTGGCGTTGACGGCCTGTCTCGTCGGGGCCATAGCCTGGTTCGTCCATGGCCACATCGGGGAGTTCAGGGAACTGTGGGCCAAGCCCATCCCCAAGTCCATCCTGGCCCTGATGCCGGTGGCCTGGCTGCTGATGATCGTCAGCAACAGCGAGCTCCTGCGCTGGCCCATGACGGCCTTCGGCCTCAGGCTCTCCTTCCTGGAGGGCCTGGCCCTGACAGCGGCCACCACAGCCGTCAACTACCTGATTCCCCTCAAAAGCGGCTCAGGGCTAAGGGGCCTTTACATCGCCGCCGGCCGGGGCCTGGCCGTGACCGACTACGTGGCCCAGCTCGTCTCGGTCACCACGATGACCCTCTCGACCGCCTCCCTCTTCGCCTTTGGGGGGCTGGCCGCCATCTGGGCCCAGGGACGCTCCCCCAGTCCCGTCCTCATGGCCTACTTCGGGGGAACCTTCCTTCTCGGCCTGGCCTCGGTCCTGTTCCTGGGGCGCCTCCCCTTCCGGCTTCCCAAGAGGCTGCGGGCCCTGGCCCAGGGCTGGGACGGCCTGAGGTCCGCCACGGGCCTCATGGCTCGCCTGGCCTTCCTCCAGATCGTCTATTTCCTGTCCTGGGCGCTCTGCAACTGGCTCTCCCTGGCCGCCTTCGGGGTCAGGCTGAGTCTGGCCGAGGTCTTTTTCTTCTGCGGGGGCCAGATCCACACCACGATCGTCAACCTCACCCCGGCCGGCCTGGGGGTGGTCGAGGCCTTCAGCGTCTACGCCTCCGACGTCATGGAGTTCACCCCGGCCCAGGCCCTCTCGGCCCAGGCCCTCAACCGCCTAACCGCCGTGTCCATGCTGGCCTTCCTGGGGCTCTGGGGCTGGCTTTACCTGTCCGCCCTCATGCGCCGCAGGAAGACGGCCCCGCAGGGGCCCAGGCCTTAGGCCTTCCCCCGCGAAAGGCACATCGCCGATAAGGGGGAGACTATGCTCGCCATAATAGACTACCGGGCCGGCAACCAGACCAGCGTCAAGAGGGCCCTGGACCACCTGGGGATCCCGTCCGAGATAGCCAGCGACCCTGATGTCCTGGAGCGGGCGGAGGGCCTCATATTTCCAGGGGTGGGGGCTGCCGGCCAGGCCATGCGGGTCATCTCCTCCACCGGCCTGGACCAGGCCATGAGGCGGCTGGCCGCTGGCGGGCGGCCCATGCTGGGCATCTGCCTTGGCTGCCAGATAATGCTGGAGAGCAGCGAGGAGAACCAGACCAGGACCCTGGGCCTCCTGCCAGGCCGGACGGTCAGGTTCCCCGATGGGCTCGACGACCATGACGGCCGGCCCATCCGAGTCCCCCACATGGGCTGGAACACCGTCCGCTTCAGGAAAAGGAGCCCCCTCTGGGCCGGCCTCCGGCCCGACGACCAGTTCTACTTCGTCCACAGCTTCTACCCCAGCCCGGCCGAGGAACTGGTTCTGGGCCTGACCTGGCATGGCCAGGACTTTTGCTCCGTCTACGGCCGGGAGGGCCTCTGGGCCCTCCAGTTCCATCCAGAGAAGAGCGGGCGGCCGGGGCTGGCAATCCTGAGTAACTTCTACCGCTACTGCCGGGAGGCCGGGAACCATGCTCAGTAAGCGCGTCATCCCCTGCCTGGACGTCCGCGACGGCCTTTTGACCAAGGGGGTAAGGTTCAGGGAGAACCTGGATCTGGGCGACCCCGTCGAGGCGGCCAGGCGCTACTACGAGGAAGGGGCCGACGAGATAGTATTCTACGACATCACGGCCTCGGCCGAAGGCCGGGGCATCTTCCTGGGCGTGGTCGAGAGGGTGGCCGAGGCCATCTTCATCCCCTTCAGCGTGGGCGGGGGGCTCTCCTCGGTGTCCCAGATGCGGGACGTGCTCCTGGCGGGGGCGGAGAAGATATCCCTCAACTCGGCCGCGGTCCGCGACCCCCGGCTCATCGCCCAAGGGGCCGAGGCCTTCGGCTCGCAGGCCGTGGTCCTGGGCCTGGACGCCAGAAGGGTCGGTCCCACGGCCCACATCCCGTCTGGCTACGAGGTGGTCATCAACGGCGGCCGGGTGCCCACCGGCCTAGACGCCCTGGCCTGGGCCAGGAAGGCCGAGGAACTGGGGGCCGGGGAAATCTGCCTAAACTCCATAGACGCCGACGGGACCCAGGACGGCTATGAGCTTGACGTGACCAGGATGGTCGCCCAGAACGTGCGCATACCCGTCATCGCCTCGGGCGGGGCGGGCCGGCCAGAGCATCTCTTCCAGGCCCTGTCCGATGGGCACGCCTCAGCCGTGCTGGTCGCCTCCATCGTCCACTACAACCGGCACAGCATCAAGGACCTGAAGGAATTTTTGAGGCAGCGCGGCCTCCCGGTCAGAATGGTCTAGGCCATGGCCGATACCGACAGTTTTCCCGCCGGCCATGGCCGGACCGGGCATGGAATGGGCCACCGACGCGATGGCGCAGGGCTTGGGCCCCCGCTGGCGCCTTCCTGGCCGGCCTGGAAGGCGCCAGCGGCGAACGCCAGGGCATGGCCAGGCGCCCGAAAGTCGCCTGGCCATCAATTGGTCATTTCTTCTCCGGCCCTTCAGGGCCCCAGGGGGATGCGATGAGCGGCGGGACGAGGGATCGAGGGGAACCTGGCCGCCCGGCAAGCGATCGCCCTCTCCTGATCCTGGAATGCGGGGGAGTCGCCTTCGCCAGGGCCGGCCTTTTCCAGGGGTTCGGGGCCATGTTCCTGGAGGCCGGCCACCTGTGCCCGGGGGAGGCGGTTGTGGTCAACGCGGTCGAGGGGCCGCCGGCCCCCAGGCCCGAGGACTTCTCCGGGATCATCGTCACTGGCTCCCTGGGGATGGCCACCGACCTGCCCCCCTGGACCCAAAGGGCCATGGGGTGGCTCGGCGCGGCGGCTATCAGGGGTCTGCCCATCCTGGGCGTCTGCTACGGCCACCACCTGATGGCCATGATCTTCGGCGGCCAGGTCGGCTTCCATCCGGGGGGCCTGGAGCTGGGCTGCCACCAGATAGTCCTCGCCCCCGGAGCCGGGGGACATCCCCTCCTGAAGGATCTCCCCGCCAGGTTCCCGGCCCGCCTGGCCCACAGCCAGACCGTCCTGAGGCCACCGGCCCGGGCCAGGATCCTGGCCTCCTCCCGCCACGACGCCCACCAGATCCTGGACTACGGGCCTGGCCTGCTGTCCTGCCAGTTCCATCCCGAGTTCTCCGCCCTGGTCATGGACGCCTTCATCGCCGAGCTCTCCGGCCACAGGGCCCCGCCTGGCCGGCCGGCCGGTCTCTGCCTGGGACGGGAGCCGATGGGGACTAACCACGCCCAGGTCTTGTTGAGGAACTTTATCCAAAGGTGCCGCTAAAAAGCGAGCTCCATGTCGGAGATATAAGCCGCGGCCCCAGGCGAAATAGCCAGGGGGGCCTCCCCGGTCTTTCCCAACGGGACGCCACCGGCATCGTCAAAAACCTCGCCATCGCCACTGCGCAGGATCCCATGGCCAGCCTCGCGTCCCGCGGTCGGCGTGGCTCCTGGGGGCCCGGGAGAAAAGCGCCAAGGCGCTCCAGGGCCAGGGTGGCCGATAGAGTCGGCCGCCGGCCAATGCCCCGCCGCCAGCCCAAAACGCCTTGCCCGCGGCCACAGGGCAGGCTGGAAATCGCGAAACCAGATTTGGACGCCCTGAATGCGGCCCTGGGGGTGACCCCGACCCTGCCGCGCATCATTGGGGTATCGGCGGCCAGGCAGGACAACGCCATTTTTCCAGATTCTCATTAAAATCACAGCCATCTGTGGCCATCGGGCCAACAAATTGCCAGACGACTGCCATGGACGGATTTTTCGCGGCGACTATATCCCTGGGCAGACCTGGAACCAGGAGGATCGGGCTCGGCTCCGCAGATGAGGCGGGAACCCGCCGGGGAGTCCAGCGGCGCCAACGTCTCCGGCGCCATGGTTCCAACCGGCCATGGGCGGGCTGGGATGTCGATGGGGCAGCTGTTCCACAGACAAACTGGTGCCAGTAACTGCATGACAGATCTATAAGTATTCTTATTTAAGTCGCATTTTATATTGTTATGTAGTTATTAAATAATTATCTATATCACTATTACAACAACACCATTACCAGTAAATATTATTTTTTCAAACGTTGCTATCTCCCACATTGGAAGATATCGGTTTATTTTTGGCTAAAATTCTTTATTGCAAAAACCTGGCTTCCATATCCTTTTTTTGAACCAAATAAACTGGAAGGATGGCTTAACCCTAGATAGGCCCAAGAAAATTAACCCAAACTTGCTTTTTTTTCTTGATATTACCGTCGGCCTTGTGATAGAGTTCCAACGTGATTGCGGAAATGGGTCCCGCCCATTTTTGCAATTGAAGTAACTTGGCAGCATAAGCCTTTGATTATGTTGGTTTAACGGTTCACCTGTCGAAGTCTAGTCAGTTTCAAGCGTTGTAATCCCGCCTGCTTCATCCCGGGATTTTCCAGCTGCTGACCAATTCCGGGGCATCCTAGTTGGACAACTACACGTTTATTCCCAATCAAAATCAAATAAGTCAGCCGCCGTTTTTGTTCTACCCCCACGACAAATTTTGGCGACTCCATCCGACCGCCCCTTTCTCTGAATCCCATGGTTCGGAATTAATGGAGTCTGTTCTGGTTTTGTCTTTCCATATAGGTGATTTTGGTCCGACCTGACAGGGCCAGTTTGATTTCATGCGCCCTGTCCTGGGCGCGTTCGCTTCACGGAGAAACTCACTCATGAAAACGATTTATGTTGGGAATTTGCCTTTCAGCTCCACCCCGGCCGAGATCAGCGACCTCTTCAGCCGTTTCGGCACCGTCCATTCCGTCAACCTGATCAGCGACAGGGAGACTGGCCGTCCCCGCGGCTTTGGCTTCGTCGAGATGGATCCGGAACAGGCCCTGGCCGCCATCGAGGCCCTTAACGGCAGCGATCTCGGCGGACGCAGCCTGAGGGTCAACGAGGCCCGCGGCCGCGAGGATCGAGGCAACCGCGGCCCTTCCTCGGGTGGCTCCTTCCGCCGCGAGTAACGGAACTGAACACCGTCCAGCCGGACCCCAAGGCGAGATAGCCCCATAATTCCAGGAAAGCCGGCGGCCGAAGCCCCCCACAGGGCCTCGGTCGCCGGCTTTCCTTATATACCCAATACCCAAAATATAGGCCAAGTCACGCTGCAAACGCAGTACCTATTGCTGACAAATTTGGCAACCCATTCGGGTCATGGGTGCAAGAACTTAGCCGCAGCCAGTTCAGACCCATTTATAAAAAAACTTCATATGAGATATCAAGAGTCCTGCCAATTTTCCTGGCCATCTCAACGGAAATAGCCCGAGCCCCTTCTCCATTTCAGATATGTGATGCTGCCGTATGCCAAGTCGCTCAGCCATGGACCTCTGGCTCAATCCCGCTCGCCCTCTGAGGCCGCGCAGACGGATCACGGGATGTGGGAGGTGGGGAAAACTTCTTCGGCGTAGAAAAGCTCCTCGCCCTCATCGTTGGCTGGCCTGATCTCATGGCCGGCTAGAGCCAAAACTCCTCTCAAGGCTTCCTCAAGTCGCCTGTATCCATGAGCCGACACGATAACGGAAACGATAGTTCAACCGATTCCCCGTCAATCACTTTTTTCATGCGTGCCGACATAACGTACCCCCGATGACCGCATGGCCCATCGGCCACGACCCAGGCCACGATATAGGTGGTCTGGGTCGTGTTCAAATAACAATGGCGCATGTCTTGTGCTTGCCTTTTAATGACAAATAATTTGGCCAGTTAGTTCGTTCTGGACCATTGATTTTAAGATCACAGACCAATATATCAAAAACACATATTATATCAGCAGAAAGTTTTTGAATCACACATAAATAATATTTTTATTATTTGCTATCTTCTTATTTTTATAGATCTTTTATATATTATATATAAACATATATGAGACTTATATCACAAATATTATAGCAAAATTATGCCAATTTTTGACATAAAAACAAGAACAAGACAACGGCCACGAAAACCACCCCTGACGCCAGTGCCCAAATAAGCGGGAAAATAGAAATCGCTATGATGATGGACAAAATGGTTTGCAACTTCGTCAGCGACCGACATGGAGAAATGGCAGCATGACATGGCAGATTTCTACCGTGCCGGCACAGGCCCGTGGGCTGACCGGCGGCGTCTACCGGCCGTACCCTGGGGGCCTAGAACACATTGATTATGCCCAACTGGTTGATCTCCCCCGCGATCACGGCGTCAAGCTCGGCCGGGAGCTTCCCAGAGATGCCCCCGTAGGCTTCGTTGACCTTGGCGACGAGATCGCTCCTGAACCCCTCCCTGGCTCTCCGGACGTTCTTCTCGGAGACGATGGCCCTGGCTATTGCGGCCGGCAACCTGACGTCCTTGGCCATCCGCTCGATCCGCCCCCGCCATGGCCTCAAGCCGAGATGGCCAAGGCCAAATCCGCCCAGCCCCCCCAGGACGAGACCAAGGGGCCCGGCGGCCAGCAGGGCCACCCCGCCGCCCCCGCACAGGGAGGCGAGGATGAGGCCAGTCCAGGTGGCCACCAGGCCGGCGGAGACCGTGACCAGGGGCCTGGACAGCTGGTCGCCGATCGTGGGCCGCCCAATCTCGACCAGGCCGGACGGCCCGGCGCCCGCTGGCAGCCTCCCCTCGAGCCTGAGGCCATAGGAGTCAAGCCAGGCCTGCACCTTGTCCTGGAGGATGGTCCTGGTTGCCAGGATGCCCGAGCCTATCTCCTCGTCGGCCAGTTCCTCCAGCCGCTCCCGGTATTGGTCCACGCATCCCTGGATGCCGGCCTCGACGTCGGCTATCCTTAGGCCCTCGTCGCCAGCCCGCCTTAACAGGGGCACGATCTGGCCGTCAAAGAGCTCGGCCGTTATCCGGCCGGCCAGGCACTCGGCGGAACCTCCCAGGTTTTCCTCGACCAGGGGCATCAGCTCGGAAACGATGAAGCCCTCCTTGTCGGCCAACATTTTTTCCTTCGCCGCCTCCAGCTCCATCTTGACCGCCGGAAGGATCGCCAGGCCCTCGGAGATGGCCCCGAAGGGATTGGGGCTGCCCAGGATCCTCCCCGGCCGCAGCCCAAGGGCGGAAAGGCACAGGTCCATGACGAAGAACCACCTGGAGCTCCCCCCGGAGAGCGAGACCGCCCTGACCCGGGAAGCCCCCAGGCCGCCCAGGAGCAGGTCCCTGAACCAGGCGATGAGATCAATCCCGCCCCCAAGAAGGCGCGGGGACAGCCGGACCCCCATGGTCCGGCCGAAACTGGCGAAGGCCTCGGAGGGGGTGTAGGCGGAGGCCCTGGCCAGGAACGTCTCCAGGTCCAGTTCCCTGACCACGCCGAAGCGCCCGACCTCGGCCGTCACCCGGCCCCTTCTGTCCCTGGCCACGGTCTCGGAGAAATCCTCCTTGAGGCGCCGGCAGCAGTAGGACCAGACATAGAACTCGCGGCGCTCCCTGGCCAGGGCCTCCTCCGCCCCTGGATTCTGCTCCAGGAACCACTGGAAGAAGAGGTCGTCGAAAAGCCGGCCGCCCAGCTCCATGTCGCCCCAGCTGGCCACGACCTCGCCGCGGCTCATAAGGGCGAAGTCGCAGGTCCCGCCGCCAAAGTCCACCACCAGGTAGCCATCTAGGATGTCGCCCAGCGGGAAGCGGTTGTAACCCAGATCCGTCAGGAGGACCCCCTTGGGCTCGTCGACCACCTCCGCCGCCCCCAGGCCGGCCTCGCCCACCACGGCCCTGAGCGTCTCCCTGAATGCGGGGCCCGCCTCGCTGGGGGCGCCAATTATGACCGAGCCCTCCCCTTGGTCCAGCCCGACGCCGACAATCTGGGCCTCGCGCCTTATGGCCCCGAGGAAATCGGCCGCGCACTTCCTGGCCACCTCGTGCCCGACGATCTCCGGCTTGAAGTTGGCGTGGTAGCGGTAACCCCTGCGGGCCCTGGTCTCCAGGTCGGCCTGGCCGAAGGTGGCCGTGGCCCGCTCGCCAACCAGGGGGAAGAGGCCCGGGTCGGGGCCAGGATCGTCCGCATACAGGATGGCCGTGTCTATGGCCGGGGAGCGGCCACCGATGTGGAGTGGAAACTTGTTTTTCGTCCCATAGGGGCAAATGGTCAGATAGGTGTTGCTGGTCCCGAAGTCGATGCCTATCACGTTTGCCCTGGTCTTGCCTGCCATGCCCGCCCCCTGAAGCGTCATTCCCATGGCCCCGGGCCGGCGGGCCCTGGCCGCGATTGCCCTATTCCGGCACGGCCAGGCCCTTCTGGACCACCTTGCCTTCCCTCAGGACAGGTTCCTCCTCTATGACGACCATCTGGTCCTTACCAATCAGGCCAAAGGTCTCGTAAAGGTTTCCCAGGCCATCCTCCCAGGCCAGCCTCCGCCGGACGCCGGCCCGGGGCTCCGTGTCGTAGCCGTCCCTGGCCAGCCTCCGGGCCAGCTCGTCCATGACCGGATCGTCCCCGGCCCACCCGCGGCCCCTCAGGCGGCGGACCAGCGCGGCCACGTCAGCGGCCAGGGCCTCCCCAGGCTGGGTCCCGAGGGCCGGCCCCTGGCCCTCGCCGCCGACACGAAACATCAGGACGGCCAAGAGGGGGAGGCTGTCCCTCAGATAGTCGCCGGCCCGTTCCTCGACGTCCCTCCGCAGGCGCTCCCGGTCGAAGCCCTTCCCGCCCTTGACCAGGGCCAGGACCAGCATGGCCCCAAGGTAGAATAGAAGCCGCTTGGCCAGCGACCCCCGGCCAGAGGAAAGGAAGCCAGGCAAAAGGGCCCCCCCGACGATGGCGGACAAGGCGTCCAGGAAGGCCAGCCCACCCACGGCGGCCATGAGCCAGCGGCGGCAGCGCTCGTTTTGGGACAAAAACATGGCCACCAGGGCCCCCAGGCCAGCCCCCAGGGCCGAGCCGACGAAATGGCCGGTCTCCGCGGGCAGGCCCAGGAATCTCACCGTCCCGCCGGCCAGCGAGCAGACCGCTGACCCGGCCAGGGCCACCAGGGCCACGGCCAGGGGCCTTATCTCCCCTGGCTGGGCCTCCGGCCGGGGCGCCTTGACCGGGGGCAGGAGCCGGCCCAGATGGAGGATCAGGAGGGCCGTCTCCTTACGCCCGAGCCCGCCTCCCCCTGAGAGGGCCCCCAGGACCCCTGGGGAGGCCAGGGACTGTCTTAGGGAGAAGGCCATCTTGCCCGCGGCCGCCTCGATCGCCCCCGGATCGGGCGGACGCCCGGCCCCATCGTCCAGGGGGCCCAGGCCGTCAAAGAAGGCCCTGGCCGCCTCGTCCCTGGCCTTGGCCAGAAGCGGCCCCAGTTTCCCCTCGTCCGCGCCGGCCAGCCACTGGCTTGGGAAAATCCCCCTGGGCGGGTCTGGGACGCCGCCCAGGCCGCCCCCCGGCGATCCCGCCCTGGCCACCGGCGCGTCCGCCCCCGCCCTCCCCAGGGCCTGGGCCCGCCCGCGGAAGACCAGGGCCGAGACCAGGGCCACCGCCAGGACGAGGACCATGATGGCCCCGGCGACGAGACAGGACCGCCCGAGGGGGTCCAGGGCCGCCCACCAAAGGGACAGCCGGCCAGGCTGGCCCGGCCCACCCTGATCACCTTCCAGGGCCCAGGCCAGGGGACCGGCTAGGAAAACCGAGGCGCAGGAAAGGGACAAGGCCCAAAGGCCTCCCAGCCAGGCAGCCCGCGAGGGCCAAGGCACCCCGCGGCCTTTTTCTCCAGTCATGCTTCTCCTCGCCGGAAAACCCCTTCCTTGGGCCAGGGGAGGAATGGCCCTCTCGCCTTTGTCGGGAAGAGGGCCGGATTGGCGGCAACCCTACGGCTCTGATTGGGGCCGATCAAACCGCTGAGAGATGGCCATTGGGAATCCTTGCAAAATTAAGTCTTGATAATACATGTCAGCCTTGGTTCTTTTGGAGGTAACATGATTTTTAGCGGCCACGTTACGACTCCTCGAAGTGGTGTTGCCATCCATGGCCAGGTCACGGCCAGTTTCTTGTCTGCCACCGGCCGAGGCTTCTGGAGGGCAGGACCAAAAGAAGACATCCTGTCGTTGGCCCCCTAACGCGGCGGCTCTGATCCGGCTTCCCCTGGACAGCGGGCCATTGCCTCTTTTGACTCCAGGCATGGGTAGCCGGCGCATCCGGCCATCGGGCAAGACACCCTCCCTCGGCCAAGACAGCCAACCCCGGCCACCCTTCCCCAAGACCAAAAGGCCAAAGGACTGGGGCCATTATCCCACAAAAGGGCAATGATTGACATCCTCACCATCAAAGCCTAGGGCGGAGGACTGCTGGTCTGGGGGAGTCCCGACCTCTCAAATTGACCGGCTTCACCTCACGCCGGTCTTCCAATCCAGCCCTGCCCCCATGGCTTTTGACCAAAATGGAAACGGCAATAATTTGCCTACTTTTATAAATAATAATTTTACTCATAAAATATAATTTTATTTAAGTACGTATTATATTTAACAATAATTTATGTTGTTTAGCCATAATATAGATAAATTATATCAATAATAATAATTACTATTTAGACTGCTATAATAATTATTTTTATCTAATTTATTTATAAATATTTTTTAAAACTTACTAAATAATAGAATACGGAGGTATATTAATTAAATATCACATAATATCTATACCGGCATTTTTGAAAAACTCTTCAATGTTGCAAGTGGCTGGCATCACCAAGGGGGTCAATGTCAACAACTTAAGAGATCCGCTGACTTCAGGCATTTTCAAAATTCCTGTCAATTCAAGATGTTAAGCAGGGAACCGAGACATGGGAATTGCGTGCTGTGGGCTATAATAGCTTTAAGTTGTTGACATTGCCAAGGGGGTATGAAAAAAGAGGGCACAGGGTCATGCTCTCGTCTATCCCCAGCATGACCCTGTTGCCACCAGGAACATGACAAGCATCATTCATACGCCATCGTGTTGATTATTTATCATATATTAGTTAATAATTATAGTAGTATTATCTATAATTTATTTTATATTTATAATTTATTTTATATTAAATATTTAATTAATAAAAATGATAAACTAAATTATTCGTAACTATGCCATTGTAAAGACTATAATATTGCATATAATTACCAAAGCTCCACTTATTCAATTCACGTTATGTTATGAAATTGACATACTTATTCTGGACTGTTTGTTCGTTATAGGGTGAAGCCAGTTCCTGTTCTGGCTAAAGCTCCCTAAAGGCCTCAGGCAACCACTTGCACAGGTCGAAATCTGGGTGCATTTGTCCTGGCAGAACACATTGCCAGCATTGAACTTAGTCACATATTTATTTTATACTTGAACTTAATACTACTTTTTCTGGCTGAGCCGTTCATGATTTGCCTCAGCCCAGAGGAGGCTTCGGTGGAAAATGATCTTCCTCTTTTGCCTGTAGGCACGAGCATTTTCAAAAAAATCAGAGACGATGGGAAAGCATATGTGGATAAGACCCAGTATCTCCCTGAACTAAAGAAATATGGCGAGGTCATCTTCCTCTCCAGACCCAGGCGTTTTGGAAAATCGCTGACCGTCTCCACCCTGGATTCCTTCTACTCGGGCGAAAAAAAACTTTTTGAGGGGTTGGCCATCCAGGAATACATGAATTCTCCTGGCTTCGCCTCAAAGCCTGTCATTCGCCTGGACATGAGCGCCCCCAGTTGGGCAGTAAGCAAAGAAAAGCTAGAAGCAAAAATAATTAAAGAACTTAAAAAGAGTGCCAAGCGCCACAATGTTTCTTTACAGGAAGGCGATTCCGCTGATATTTTTTTAAGCCTGATAGAGGATATACAAGCAAGTTATTCCCAAAAGGTCGTCCTTTTGATAGATGAGTACGATGCGCCGGTCATAAAAACTATACAGGATCCAGTATTATCTAAAATCAAAAATTTAATTGAAGATACTCGCTCAATTATGTCTAATTTTTACAGCAAGGTCAAATCTGCCGATGAGTATCTAGACTTCGTTTTTATAACCGGTGTCACAAAATTTTCCCGCATGGGCGTTTTTTCTACCCTGAATAATCTAACTGATATTTCCCTCTTACCTGAGTTTGCCTCCTTTATTGGCTTCACCCATGAGGAACTGGAACTAAATTTCAAGCCTTTCATCAAGAGGACGGCTGACAGGCTTTGCCTTAAAGAAACAGAGCTGTTGGATAAGATTAAGGCTTACTATGATGGTTTTTCATTTGACGGGGAAACCAAGCTCTACAACCCTTTCTCCACGATGAATTTCTTTGTCAATATGAAATTCAATAATTACTGGATGGAATCCGGATCCAACACGCTGATCCGAAAAATGCTGAAAGACAAAGGGCTCACTGCGCAGCAGTTTGAGAATTGCCAGGTGAACATGGATTTTATCCGTTTCCCAGGGGAAATTGACGCTGTCCCGCCAGAAGGATTCCTTTACCAGGCAGGCTATCTCACGCTTCGCAAAGACGCCGAGTCTTCCTTCAGGCTGGACTACCCCAACTTTGAAGTCTTGTCATCCATGTCGCGACTGTACATGGATAATTTATTCCCATCCATCGTCGAGGCGGGCAAAGCCGCAATCGAGCTGGAACAGCACGTCAAAGACGGAGATATTCCGGCCATAGTGGATGACATAGTGGTTCTCTACTCCACAATCGCCTATGACGATCATGCGGCGGCCAAGTGCCTTTCCATGTACATGGCCATTCCCAGGGACAAGCAGGCAGAGGTCAAGCGCCTTATGGAACCCGCATGGGGAAAAGCCGCCATAGTAAAGGAAATTTACAAAATGTCGGAGGCATTCGACAAAAATAAATTTGAGGAAGCATATTCAATCATGAATTCGCTTATAGAAAAGAGCGGCCTGGCGAACGAAATAATTTTAAAGCTTAGCGAGAGCTTCTATCGGGCGATTCTCCACTCCTTTCTTTTGGGGGCTGGCCTGAAAGCCTACTCCGAGATCCACTCCAGCAAGGGCCGCTGCGATCTGGTCGTGGACCACAAGGAAAAAATCTACGTTATCGAGACCAAGGTAGTCGAGAAGGCTTCGCTTGCCGAGGCAGCTGCCAAAAATGGAATAAAACAGATTATGGATATCGGCTACGCCAAACCGTATAAAAACCCAATCCTCGTGTCCTTGGCAGTGGCCCAGGATTTGAGAAATGTTGCCGCTTGCTGCTTTATTAAAGAAGGAAAAACCGAAAATATTAACTTTAAACACCATTTTTTACTTGAGCGCACGACCGCCAGCTAAAGCTGGTGGCTTCAAAATATATAAGCTACTAATACCGCTCAAAAGAGTGTCATTCCTTACCACCGGCTGAAGCCGGTGGTCTTAAAGACAGAAGACGTCATTCGGCTTAAGCCGCATGAGAGATATTTAGTCAATTTTAAAGTTATAATCTAAGTCGCTACCTTGATTTTATATATAGTCGGCGATCATTTGATCGGTTATATTTTCTCTTATATAGCTAAAATATCATCATATATATAGCAATATTGTTTCTGTAGTTATAGAAATATAATAATTAGTTTATATTGTTATTTGTTTAATTATTATGTCAATTTTATTAGATAAATTTATATATAGGCTTTAAGAATAATATTTATATAATATTTATATATTAATTGAATATATATTTATTATCATAATTCAGTATTAGTTTTTTGTTTTTTTGTTTTTGTAACTTATGCAATATAAAAATATGTTATCGCTTCTGTATAAATACTTAGCCACATACCCTCTCGCTTTATAGCGACTATTTTATGTCTTGAGGTATTTTATTTCACTGACTGACACTTATATCAAGAATAAATACTAAAATTAGCAGTATAATCAATCAAAATAATACAATAATAGTCATATCATAGTATTATTGATCATTAATCTAGTACATGCCATCATAGTAAAGATACTTTCCTGACTTATTACCTGACAAGACTAAATATTTTGTGTTATTAATTTGTTTTGTCACTTATTATTTTATTTTTTTACAATATATCAATTATATAATAGCAACAGATAGCTAAATATATTTTTTATTATTAATTTTAATATTGGCAATATAATAATTATTTTACTTGTAAATTATCATATAAAAAATTTTTATCCGCTAGAAATGATATGTTTAAACAAAATATTATTAATAGCGAGATATTTTTCTCCATTTAGAAACGGTTGGTCGGCCACCCTTGTTCTCAAGTGGTGGCTGGTTTTACATGAGCATCAACCCTTGGTCTCGGTTAATGTCCGCCATAGTCCGCCCCAGAGGCGGCCACCTCCCGCCCTGCCAGGAGACGCAGAGCTATGTTGGCTGGCCTCGGAAAGACCGCCCTGGTTTCTGGTTTTAGACCCAAAAGACATGGATTTTGCTATTTTTCGGACCCCGTTCTCGAACTGGACATTATTGTTTTTGTTTAGTAAGATAATTATGCCTTAAATTAGGCCGACTTCATTTTCCAACCAATCTCAGACGCAACCGGCTGGAGTCCCACCTGTCCGAAGCTGAACAGGTTCACAAGACCGATTTCCAGAACGCCCCCACCGAGAACGACGGCAAATACCTCACCTTCCAGCTGGCCGAGGAAGGTTACGGCATCGGCATCCTCAAGGTCAGGGAGATTATCGGCATGCTACCGGTGACCCCCGTGCCCCAGACCCCGTCCTTCCTGAAGGGAGTCATCAACCTGCGCGGCCAAGTCATCCCGGTGGTCGATCTGAGGCTGAAGTTCGGGCTGCCCGAGGAGGAGTACACCGAGCGCACCTCCATCATCGTGGTCGAGGTCAAGGGTCTCACGAACAACATCCCTATCGGCATCGTCGTGGACACAGTCTCCGAGGTCATCAACATCCAAGCCCACGACATCGAGCCGGCCCCGGCCTTCGGCTCGACCATCGACATCAATTTCATCCTGGGTATGGCCAAGACCAACGACGGCGTCAAAATTCTCCTGAACATCGATTTCGTCCTCTCGGCCGAGGAACTGGGGGCCATGTAGTCCCGGCGTCAGGCGCGCGTCGCGCTCTTCTTGCCCATCCGCCGCGACAGCAACACTTTGCCTGCCGGCATTTTTCCGGCTTCGCACGAAAAGGGGCCCCGAGGCCGCCAATACGGGAAGGCCCAGGGGAACCTTGGGGCCTTCCAGCCCCCAGGCCTTTGCACCCTGGACAATGCCATGCCCGGGCGTCATCACCTGGCACCTGGCCAACCCCCTTCCCTATTTTGGAGCCTACCCTGAATCATGCGTCATCTAAAGACCATTCCAGTCATCGTGTTGTTAGCCGTGGCCATGGTGTCCATGTCCTGCGCCCCGCGCTATGAGTTCAAGCCAATCCCGATCCGCTCGATGGACGGGTACGCCAACAAGGCCCAGTTCCCCGAGGGCCGCGTCGGGGCCCATGCCCTCTACGACAGCAAGGAGGCGGCCCGCTTCTTCGGCTTCGACGTCACCAGGGCCGGCGTCATCCCGGTCCAGCTGGCCGTGGAGAACGACCAGCCCGAGGCATCCCTGGTCCTCTCCAGGGCCACCATGCAGGATGACGAGGGGCTTCTGTGGGAGGTGCTGCCCTCCGACGTGGTCCACCGGCGCATCGACGAGCACACCTCGGGCGGCCTCACGGGTGAGCAGGGGGTCAGGCGTTCCCTCCTGTGGGGCCTGGCAGGCGGCATCCTGGGGGCGGCTGTCGGCGTGGTCACCGGCACCTCCGTGGCCACAGGGGCGGCCAAGGGGGCCGCGGCCGGGGCGGCCATAGGCATAGTCTCCTCCATCGGCCAGAGCGGGATGGACTCCGACACCGACGCCCAGATCCAGAGGGACTTCTCGACCAGGGACATCGACCACGCCACCGTGGCCGCCGGGCAGACGGGCAACGGCCTCCTGTACTTCCCGTCCGAGGCCGGCAAGCCGTCCAAGCTCAACCTTACGTTCAAGACCGGTGCCGGCCAGCGCGATATCGAGATCCCGCTCTGATCCGCGGGCCGGCGGGCAGGACGGCCTTCCCCGTGGAGGGGGCCCGGGACGCGAGTCGCGGCCTTGGGCCCTTCTGGGGGGCCTGGGCCGTTTTTCCGGGCAGTGGGTCAGGCGACGCCAGGACCAGGCCGCCTTCGCCGGCCGCCTTGTCTTTCTGGCCGCAGGGGGATTGCTAGGCCCCGCCTCCCGGAGGAGGATGGTCCGCCGCCTCATGCTGGCCCAGGTGCTGGAGATATTCTGGAGGTCGTTCCTGCTCCTGTCCATCTTCGGCCTGATGATGGGCGTCCTGTGGACGGTCATCTGGTTCGGTGTCCTGGAGAACGTGCCTGGCCCGACGATGCTCTCCGGGCTCCTCATAACCGTCCACCTCCAGGAAATCACCCCCATCCTGGCGACCATGGCCCTAATCATGACCTACGGCGGGCCCATGGCCCTTGAGGTGTCGCTGTCGAAATGCTCGGGCGAGTTCAGGCCCCTGGTGCTCATGGGCATCCCCCCGGAGCATGTCCTGGCCTTTCCCCGCATCATCGCCCTGATCCTGGCCTTCCCCGGCCTCATGCTCATAATCAACCTGGCCTCCATGCTGGGGGCCTTCTGGGGCATAACCCAGGCCATCGACCTGCCGCTGGTCGAGTACGCCTCGGACCTTTTCCTGGCCATGGAGCCCTACATGATGTTCATGCTCCTGGTGAAGATCCTCCTGATAAGCTCGGCCCTGGGCTTCTTCTGCCTCTACAACGCCTTCCAGATCCCCGTCGGGGCCTTCCGGCGGTTGACGGGCCTGACCAGGAGGGCCATGACCGAGGCCTTCTTCTACGCCACGCTGGCCGGCGTCCTGGTGACGGTCTTCTATGGCTGACGGCGGCCCTGGGGCATCGGTCTTTTCCTGGCGGGGCCTCCTTCTCGGCCAGGCAGGCCGTCCGGCCATCCCCCTCCCCGACCTGGCCGTCTGGCCCGGCCAGGCCCTGCTGGCCCTCCACCCCGATCAGGAGATCCTGGCCGCCCTGGCCCTCCTTGCCGCTGGACAGGCCGAGCCCCAGGGGGAACTCCTCTGGCAGGGCCGGGGACTTCCCGACGAGTGCGATTTCCAGGGACGGCTGCGGTTTGCCCGCCGGCTGGCCCTGGTCGGTCCCAGTAGCGGGCTCCTCCCAAACGCGACGCTCTTCCAGAGCATGTGCCTGGACCTGGAATACAACCAGGGCGCCTTCCCCGGTCAGGCCGGGAGGCTGGCCATGGGCTGCCTGGAGGCCCTGGGCCTTACCGCCCTGGCCAGCCTGGATCCGGCGGGCCTGTCGGGGCCGGACAGCTACGCCGCCCAGGCCGCCCTGGCCATTTCCCGCCGGCCCACCCTTTTCGTCCTTGAGAGGCCCCTGGACCTCCTGGGCCCAGGGCTCCTGGGCCGCGTCCTCGGCGCCATGAAGGAGAAGGCCGCCTCCGTAGGGGCCGTCCTGGTCCTAGGACGCCTGGCCGCCGGCTACCCTGAGGGGCAGTTCGACCGCATCCTCAGCCTGGAGGCCATCCCCTCAAAATCATGGCGTGGAAACGATGAAACTTCCATACTCAACGGCTGAGAAAATAGCCGGGCTCATCCTGTTCTGCTGCTTTGGCTTCCTCTTGACGGTCATGGTCATAGTCGGCGTTGGGCGGGACTGGTTCCAAAGCTACACGGACTACTTCGTCCTCTACCATGAAGGCTACGGCATCCTGCCCGGGGTCAAGGTACGGTTCCTCCAAATCGACGTCGGGCGGGTCAAAAGCCTGGAGATCACCAAGACCAACAACGTCATCATGCGCCTCATCATCCAGAGCGAGTACGCCGAGAGGATCAAGGGCGACAGCCAGGCCAACATCAAGAGCCCGACCCTCATCGGGAAGGAGTACATCGAGATCACCCCTGGCAGCAAGGCCAGCCTGCCCATCCCGAGGAACGGCCAGATCCCGGCCGAGGACCCGACCACCGTGGACGACGTCCTGGCCACTCTGCAGTTGCGGGACAAGCTGGAGCAGTTCGAGGAGATCATGGCCAACCTGACCAGCCTCACCTTCCAGCTCCAGGACTCCCAGGGGCCAATCCTGGGGACCATGGGCAACCTCCAGCGCATAACCGGCCAGGTGGCCTCCGGCGAGGGCCTGGTGGGCCAGCTCTTCACCACCGACGACGCCTACAACGAGATTCTGGCCCTCCTTAAGGAACTGAGGGGCGTCAGCGAGAGCCTCAACTCCTCGGCCGCCATCCTTGGCCGGGATCTGCCCAGCATGACCGCCAAGATCGACAGAATCCTCAGCCAGGTCGAGTCAGGCACCAGCTCCTTCCCCGAGGTGGCCAGGGGGGCCAGGGAAGGGCTCAGGGACGTCAACCAGGTTCTGGACTCGGTCAAGCGCAACTTCCTGATCCGGGGTAACCTTTCCCCGGACCTGCCGCCGGACGCCTTGACGCTCCCGGCCAGGGACAGATAATAGATATAAAGACTGATCTTTATTGATGTCTTTTTATATTTTTTACAGCATAATCAACTTTCTAACAATTTAAATTACATGCAAACAAGTGTTATATAAAATTTTATGCTAGTTATATTTAATTTTCATTAAATTTACTTGCTTATATAAAATATTAACTAAAGAGATGAAAAATTAGAACTATTAATACATTTAAAATAACACTTTTAGCTTTCAACAAACAATTAAGCATATCTTTTACTGGCCTAAGACTTGAAAAACATCATAATATTTTAATATTATTGGTTTAAATTCGCAAAAAAGTAAATAATTGTTTTATTTAGTAAAAGTAATAAAATGAGCACTACAACAACTTGCCTGGCCCTAATCGGACTGTCTTTGGCCATTCTCGCCGGCGGCTGCGGCCCCATGCCGCCCCAGGACCCATTCCATCTGGCCCAGGCCAAGGATGCCCTGGGCAGGGGCAACCACTGGTTCCAGAGGGGCTGCCCCGCCGAGGCCGACCGCTATTTCGAGCTTGGCCTGGAGCAGGCCAGACTGGCCGACGACGTGCCCCTGATAGTCAAGTCGCTGAACGCAAGGGGAGCGGCCCTGATGTCCCAGGATGACCTGGACGGGGCGGCACTGGTCCTGGAGCGGGCCCTGGAGCTTTCGGTCTCCCTTGACGCGAGGCCCGAACTCGACAGCGTCCTCGGGAACCTAGGCCTCCTGGCCCTCCGGGCCGGCCGAGCGGACGACGCCAGGGAGATGTGGGGCCAGGCGGCCCAGGAGGCCACGGCCAAGGGTCTTGGCCCGATTCTTTACCACTGCAATCTGGCCAGGCTGGAGATGGCCGCCGGGAACGCCGCCTGGAAGGAATACGCCGCCCAGGCTCTGGCCGAGGCCGCTGAGCCCGGCGCGCCAGAGTCGGCCGTGGCCGACGCCTACAACCTGGCCGCCATTTCGGCCCTGGAGGACGGTGACGAGGGCCAGGCCGAGCGCTTCCTGGACCTGGCCCTGGAACTGGACCGCAAGAACGAGAACCAGCGGGGTCTGGCCCAGGACCTGGAGACCCTGGCCGGGATCCAGGCCAAGACAGGACGGCCGCTCCTGGCCGCCGCCAGCCTCGACAGGGCCTTCTATCTCTGGGCGGCCTTGCGGGACCGACAGGCACAGGCCCGGGTCCTTTCCAGCCTGGAGTCCCTCTCCGGCTCCAGCGGCCACCCCAAGTCCACCCAGGGCTACCGGGAAGTCCTCCGTAAGCCCGGCCTCTTCAACCCCATAGACAGGCTTTGTCCTTAGGCCCCGCCACCTGGGTCGGGCCAGCCGACCGCCGCCAGCCGAAGCCACCTTCAGCCAAGCCGTGGGACCACGGGCCCAGGCCAACGGCCAGGATGAGCCTAATGGACCGCATAGGGATTGAAGGCCGGATCCGCCCTCCTCACCGCCCAGCCACTTTCCCCTGGGGCGGATCCGCCCTGTACTCCATCCTGCGACCGTTGCGGCTGGAGACAAGCCAGCCGGAGAGAAGCATTCGCTTAAGTATGTTGTGTCCCTGAGTCGCTCCAAGACCGAGTTCCTTCGCGACGGTTTTCGCCGTCGCGAATCCGTCGCGGCCAATCATCGCCATGACGACCCGCTCCTTATCGCTCAGCCGGACGTTCGCCGGCCCACGACGCGACTTTGGGAGAACCAACAAGAAACTGGTGTCGGTGACTTTGATTTCCGGCTTGCTGGCACAATCGGCATAGTTCGCTCATAATCCGGGCTATCCCCGTGCCATAAGCCTCGACCAACTCGAGATGGTAGAATACGTTGGCGAGACCCTCGTTTCGGGTATGCGACACGCCTGACATAACCGCGTCAAGCGAGATGCCGGGCGCAAGTCCCCCAACGGACAAAAATTCCATTCGGTCATCATACACGTTGACGAATTAGCTTGCCGACAGCGCATATTCTCGGTGCACCAGTAGATTGAGGACAGCCTCGCGGATAGCGCCGATCGGATAGTCACGTCGCTCAATACGCCTGACTTTACCAATTTTAGCCTCAATGAGGTTTAAATAGTCCAAGTATTCAATGACTTCATACAGCTGTAGAATTAAAGATCCGCCGAACTCCTTGCGGCTCTTGAAAATGGACTTGTTAGTTCCCTCAAACACGGCGACTTTAACAGTATGTTGGCATTGCTCTGAAAGAAGCAAGCCCAGGTTAGAATATATGCCATTTTCACCGACAATTCCGAGGCTCATATGCTGTGGGAAATCAAAGGCCAGGTTCTTATCGGCGAACTCTCTTGACGTCCGGGTGAAGGTAAATTCTTGAATTAAAGAACGACTGAACGACTGGCAATGTAGCGTTCCCCGTCGGCATCCTTTATCATCTGGCGGATATGCGCATCACTGGCGGGAACAGTTTCCGAGCCGACACGCACAAACACGCCGGATGGCTTCAATCCACGATCGGCGATGTAATATGGAACGTAAACGCCACGCTCGATCGTGACCACTACGACCTTGACGCCGTCGTACTCATCGATGTCTACGCGCATACAGCGCATGATGTCGGGCTTGATGGAGTCACGGATGCTGTCGCTGACCTGGCGCGCCACAGCGTCAGGGTAGTCCAGCCCGGCAACGGTGCCATCGTCGTCAATGCCGACATATATTTGCCGCCCTCAGTGTTGGCAAACGCGACGGCGGTTCTTTTTATGCCCATCCGTGTATTGGAGCTTAAGCTCGCAATTCACGCTCTCGGAAAACAGCTTTGGCCAACCCTCGGAATTTGGATTTTCGTCATTGGGGCATGTTTTCAGCATTCAAGGTGGCTTTTGATTAACTTTCACTTATTTTCAGTGAAAGTTAATTAAGTGGTCGGCGTCAAAGCCGTGAGACTCGCAGGCGACAAAGAACATTAAATCAACATCTTTAACTATAATTTTTATCTATATTTTATTTGCAATCTGTAAAAAAATAACCTGAACCCTGTTCAACCTACGACATGAGCGTTCAGCAAAAAAATACCCAAGACTTGAACTTGCACCGTTGCCTTACCTTTCAGCATGCTAAGGAAAATTCAGTTAACTTTCACTTGTTTTCAGTGAAAGTTAACTGGCACTGCCGGTGGCCAGGCCACGAGATAGGATTACATAAAACAATGTGTAATTGCATCCTTAATTTAAACTTTCATCATTATAGAAATAAAATCAATAAAAAGAAAACTCTCAATTTTAATTTGTTTTCAGTGAAAGCTAATTGAGCGGCCTGTGTCAAAAGACCTGTGGTCAATTGACTGAATCCAGGTCAAGACGTGATCGTCGTCCAGGTCACGTCCAACCTCGACGCAGGGCCTTCCTTCTCATGGCGACCGGCAGGAACAGGCCCGAAAGCCCTCTCCGTCTCCAGCGATGACCAAAAATACTAACCTGATAGACAGAACGCCGCCGGGTGGCCAGGTCTCCTCGAGCCCTCTGGCACGCCTCGTCCCTATGCCCCTCCCTTACCACCGGCCGGGCCGCCATCAGGCCGCCCACCAAAAAACCTCGTCAGCATGCCGTAGACCCACGGCCCCAGGCTAATCACCAGAATGAGACGCATGGCCTGCATGGCCGTGATGAAGGGCAGATCCGCCCCCGAGCTGGCCGCGATGATGGTCACGGCGTCCAGGCCCCCTGGGCAGGAGGCCAGATAGGCTGTCAGGGGCTCGATGCCGGCCCCCACGGACATGAGCCAGCCGAAGGCGGCGCAGCCCAGGAACATGGCCATGATCCCGCCGAAGAGCCCCGGGATCATCCTGCCGATCGCACTTAGGCTGTCCCTGGAGAAGCTGAGGCCGATGCGCCAGCCCATCAGGGCGTAGCAGGGGTAAAGCAGCCAGGGGGGCAGGAACACGGAGTGGCCCAGGAAGGTCTTGGAGAGGCCGGCGAAGATCATCGGCAGCAAGAGCTGCCCGCCGGGGAACCTGGGGAAGAGCCGGGCCACCAGGAGGCCCACGGCGACCGCCACGAGCGTCAGGGCCAGGTCTGCCCAGGGCACGGGCGGGAACAGCCCGGGGCCGGCGGCCCGCGCTGGGCCGGCATCCATGAGGAGGCTGGAGACCATGATGGCGGCCAGGGAAATCACCAGGACCCTGAAATACTGGGCGAAGGCCACCACGCCCATGTCACCGCCGTACTGGCCGGCCATCATCACCATGACGGACGCGCCCCCCGGGGAGAGGCACCAGAAGGCCGATTCCTTACCCATGACCCCCAGGCGCAAGAGGACCAGGGACATGAGGGCTCCCAGCAAGAGGGCCCACAGCGTCCCGGCCACGAGGAAGGGCCAGGAGCCGGCCAGGATGGCCCAGAAGCCCTGGCTGATGCCCCTGGCCACCATGGCCCCGATGAAACTCTTGGCCAGAGGAAAGGACCAGGCCGGGACCCTGGGCGTCCGGCCCAAAAGGGACATGATTAGGCCCGAGACCATGGGCCCCAGGAAATGGGAGGCCGGGCAGCCAATGGTCCCCAACAGGAAGACGAGGACAACGGACGACCCGGCCAGGAGAAGCCAGTCTGTTATTTTGGCGCGCACTTTGCCGGAGTTCCTCAGGCCCTCCTGTAGGTCCTCTTGCCCTGGACGAAATCCTGGTAAATCATCACGTCCTCCGGCGAGCCGATGATAAGGGGCACCCTTTGGTGGATGTAGTTCGGCTCGACGTCAAGGATGCGCTCGGTGCCGGTGGTGGCCAGGCCTCCCGCCTGCTCGATGATGTAGGCCAGGGGGTTGGCCTCGCACATGAGCCTGAGCTTGCCCTTGGGCTTCAAGGGGTCCTTGAAGTCGGCCGGGTAGAGGAAGATGCCGCCGTAGAGGAGGTTACGGTGGAAGTCGGCCACCAGGGAGCCGATGTAGCGGCTGGTGTAGTTGATGCCGTGCTCGGAGTGCCCGTGCTTGACCCAATCGATGTAGCCCCTTGTGCCCTCGTCCCAGAAGCTGTAGTTGCCCTCGTTGACCGAGTAGATCTTGCCCTTGGCCGGGGTCTTGATGTTGGGGTGGGACAGGAGGAACTCGCCGATGGAGGGGTCGAGGGTGAACCCGTTGACGCCCTGGCCGGTGGAGAAGACCAGAACGCAAGAGGAGCCGTAGATGATGTAGCCGGCCCCGACCTGCCTGGCGCCGGGCTGCAGGGCGTCCTTCATGGTGCTCTCGCCCTCGCTGGGCGACAGCCGCCTGTAGATGGAAAAGATCGTCCCGATGGAGACGTTGGCGGCGATGTTGGAGCTGCCGTCGAGGGGATCGAAGTGGACGATGTAGTTTCCCTGGGGATATTGCCGGGGGATCTCTATGATGTCGGCCTCCTCCTCGGAAACCAGGGCGCACACCTCGCCGGAGGCCGAAAGGCGTCTCTTGACCGTGGTGTTGGCCAGCTCGTCGAGCTTCTGGACCTCCTCGCCCTGGACATTGGTGACCCCTACCCGGCCCAGGACGTCCACCAGGCCGGCCTTGCCCACGTCCCGCTGGATAATCTTGCAGGCCAAGACCATGGCCTGCAAGAGGCGGGTGAACGAGCCGGTGGCCCCATGGGTAAGCTGCTGGTTCAACAGAAAGTGGTTGGATATGGTGATGCCGACGTTCTCGCTCATTGATGCCTCCAGAGTGGTAGCCAACGCCCCCTGGCGCTGCGTCCGGTCAGCCTGGCTGGCGGGCTCCCTGGCCCGGATTCGCCGGCAAGGGGTCTGGGTGGAAGGGTTCAGCGAAAGTCACTAAGCCTGGATGAGACAAAAACTATTTCGGTGCCATGCCCACATTCTACCACAACCTTGGCCAACGTCCAGCCCGAAGGGAGGCACTGAGGCGCTTGACAGGGCAAGACGGTGCCTTGCCCGGCTAACGAAAGCCATCTCAAGCCCAGACCTCCTTGGTGCTGGGCCGATCGCCCAGGCATCGGCGGCTCTCCAGGCCCGCCTCCCGCCGTGGCCCGGCAAAGTTCATTTCCATGGGCAGCCTATTTTCATGGAAGCCAGCGACCAGTAAAAACTATTTTACTTCTTAGCCCATAGTCTTTTAGGTAGTCATTGTGGGCCAGGGAAATAAGACGCATCGTTTTCCCGTTGTCCCAGTAATCAAGCCAGACCAGCATCCTGTCGCTTTCCTTTCCTTCGCGGCCGCGGAAAACAAGAAGGGGTGACCGTCGATTGACGGTCACCCCTTCTCAATGATGCAGGCATCATATTAGGCACCAGACCGGGCTGGTTGCGCTCAACTCCTGGGAGTCCTGCGGGCGCGCCTGGCCATGGCCTTGCGTAGACGGCGCTTTGACTCGCGCTCCTTGCGCTTGCGACGTTCGCTGGGCTTCTCATAAGCCTTTTTGCTTTTCAGCTGTTTAAGCAATCCATCGCGGGCAATCTTACGCTTCAAAGCCTTGATGGCCTGCTCCACGTCATTGTCGCGGACCGAGACCTCAATGCCTGTGCTATTGCTGCTCAAACTGTATCACCTGCCTGTCCGGCTCTATATTCGCAAGGAGCAAGGCTTGACCAGCTTGGCGAAACCTTTCCCATCATCGAAGCCAGCCATAAATTAGCAAAAAAAAGGAGCGGAAGTCAAGGGCCTGGGCCTTGTTTTTTTCTCTTCCAGGTCCCTTGGGCCATCCGGTAAAAAGTAGCCCGGGCCCAGGGGATGACGTCGAAGTTCCCCTCAGATCAAAACAGAGGCCAGATAACAGCCACCAGGCCAGCGGCCCTGGCAAAAAGCTCCCCCAGGCATGAATGCGAGGTTGCGGGCCGACGTCAGGACGAATGGCCGGCGGTAGCGGCGTTGAGACCAGGCACAGGCTGGCCGAATGAGACCTTCACCTGGTCACGCCCGTAAACCGCCAAACCGATAGGCCATATCTCTTTGGCCTTGGCCAGGTATGGATCAAGGTAGCCTGTCTCCAGGATCTGTCCCAATGCCCCCTGGGTGGCCTTGTCAAGGAGCCGGGCCACCTCGGCGGGATCGCCATCGGCCTTGGCCGTCGCCCCGACATATTTCAGCTCAATCACAGCGTAGACCTGACCAGGCAAAGGGAGTGCCAAATCCGAACGGCCCTTGGCGGAAAGAGCCTCGGACCTGACCTCGAAGTCCAAGCAGAAAAAAAGCCCATGAATGGCCCCGTGGTAAAATGACTCGGAGCCCTGGTGAAGAAAATAGGGAATCGAAGCCAGAAGAGAGTGGACGCATATCCCCAGCCACTCGGCGTCCCGCCCTAGGAGAGCTTTTTGGAGATTGTTGACCAAGGCCAGGCTGTCAGGATTTTCGATACTAAAAAAATCAGTTCTAACAGTTAAAGCATAAGCCTTTTTCACTTCTTTATTAGGCAATTTAAAAAAATAATATTTCTCATCGTTAAAATTAACAATTTTATCAATAGTGACATATCCTGTTTGATATAGCATTGGCACGATATTTATATTATTTATATCATTTTGCTTAATCAGATACTCATTATGCCCTGTCAGCAGAACGTTTAAAAATTGAGTTGGTTGTTTTTGGATGAGTGTTGACAAAAACCTGGATGGTCCGGAATCAAGCCAATAATTATCAAATTCATTGTTCGTAAAAAAATTAATAATCGAAAACGGATTCAGGACCCGATCCTGGCCGCCAAAATTGTACCCGTCATACCAGTCCAGAATCATTTGGCGCAAATCATCAACTGTTTTCAGCTTCTCTTTGTAATCGCCTGATATGTTTTTAAGAGTCCCCTCATAGCGGTCTTCAAACAGTCGGTCAACATCGGCCATGGTGAAGCCGCATATCTCGGCATAGGCGGGCCTCAGCGACAGGTCCACGAGGTTGCTGACGCTTTGGCCCATGGCTTTCCGGGCCAACTGGGAGATTCCGGTGATGAAGGAGAACTGTATCTCGTTCTCCACTCCCTTGAGGGAGCGGTAAAAGCCATGAAGCACTTCAAGATTGGCCTGGGCTAAAGCAGGATCACTAATTTTATCCAAAATTGGGGCATCATATTCATCAATAAGTATAACAACTTTGGCATTATATTTATTATAAAGTTTAATAATTAATGATTTTAAAGCATTTCCTGGAGTAATAGTACTTATATTTATATTTTCACAAGTAGCTATATGATTCAAATCATCAATAATAAGCTTTTCGATAATAATTGGATCTGAAACTTTATCATAATCCATATTTAATCTAATAATTGGATATTTAGTAAAATTATAATCTGATTTACCTATAAAAAGATCTCTAAAAAGTTCTTTATTACCTAAAAAAACTTCATTTAAAGTATCAAGTAAGAGCGATTTACCAAAACGTCTTGGACGGCTTAAAAAATAAGTCTGCGGTTCTTTAAGCAAATTATATATAAATTTTGTTTTATCAGCATATAACATATTTGTATTTATTATATTACTAAAAACTTGTGTTATTGATGTAATTTTTTTCATATTATTTTACCTCGATTTATTACAAATAAATATTACCAAAATATAACATTATAAAAAATCTGATATTCTATATATGCATACAAAAAATCTTATTTACCAAAAACAATAAAAATAATGGCAGTTCAATGCTAGCAATTTTACCTTATACAGGTGACCATAAATTATACGGGCAAAAATGATCCCACGCAGTACTAATTTTAGGGTTCTCCCTGGGGACCTTGGACCCCAAGCTGCCGCTGGGCCACGAAGGCAATCAGCTCTTCGCGCCCTTGGCCGGTGAGGGATGAAAAAGGCATGGGCCGCCCCAGGCCCCCTAGGGTTCTCCACAGCGCATCCAGGACCCCCTTGGCCCGGCCAGCCACGATCTTGTCGGCCTTGGTGGCGATGACCTGGAAGGGAAAGCCGAGGCCGCCAAACCAGCGGGCCAGATCCTCCTCCTCCCTTTGGGCGCCCCTCCGTATGTCCATCAGCAGCAGGGCCAGGCGGTTTGGCCTTTCGGCCTCCAGGTATTGGCCGACCAGGAATTTCCAGCCCTCGACCATGGCCTTGGGAGCGGCGGCGTAGCCGTAGCCGGGCAGATCGACCACGGTCATGGGCTCGGCCATGGGGCGCCAGACGACCCTGAAGAAGTTCACCAGCCTGGTCCGTCCCGGGCTGGCCCCGACCCTGGCCAGGGCCCTGCGGCCCAGCCAGCGGTTTATGAGCGAGGACTTGCCGCAGTTGGAGCGTCCAACAAGGGCCACCTCCAGGCCAAGGGGCTCGGGGAACTGGCTGGCCTTGGCCGCCGACAGGACGAAGGAAGCCTCGATGGCCGGGGGGGATCCGTGGACGGCCATCAGCCGCCCCGCTGGGAGCGGCGGGCTATGAAGGCGGAGAGCCTGCCGAGGCCCTCGGAGATGTTCTCCTCGCTGGTGGCGTAGGAAAAGCGGAGGAAGCCCTCGGCCCCGCTGCCGAACTCGATGCCCGGGGCCAGGCCCACCCCGGCCTCCTCAAGAATCTCGAAGACCAGGGCCCTGGAATCCTGGTTCAGGTGGGAGGCCCTGGCCAGGACGTAGAAGGCCCCGTCCGGCTCGGCCATTATGCCCAGGCCCAGGGCCCTAAGGCCGTCTATGAGGAGCCTCCGGCGGCGGTCGTAGACGGCCCTCATGGCCTCGACCTCGGGCCAGGCTTCCATAAGGGCCACGGAAGCGGCCTTCTGGGCGGCGGCGTTGACGGAGATGACGAAGTTCTGGGACATGCTCAGGAGCGGGCGGACCATGTCCGGGGGCAGGATCAGGAAACCAACCCGCCAGCCGGTCATGGCGAAGGCCTTGGAAAAGCCGCCTACGACCACGGCCCTGTCGGTGTACTCCAGAATCGTGTGGTCCCGCTCCGGGCGGTAGCTCAGGCCATGGTAGATCTCGTCGGAGACGATGGTCTTCCCCAACCCGGCCAGGCCTTCCAGGCGATCCGGGCCCAGGACCGCCCCCGTGGGGTTGGCCGGGGAATTGATCAGGATGGCCTTGATCTCGGGGCCAAGCCGGCCCCTGAGCTCATCGGGGCACAGGCGGAAGCCCTCGCTTTCCCTGACCGGGGTATAGACAGGCCGGCCGCCAAAGAAGCGGACCAGGTTGGGGTAGCAGCTGTAGGACGGGTTGGCCATCAGGACCCCGTCCCCTGGCTCCAGCATGGCCCCGAACAGCAAAAGGAGGCCAGGGGAGGTCCCAGGGCAGACCAGGAAGCGGTCCGGGTGGACGTCGACCCCGTAGCGGGTCCTGTAGTGCCAGGAAAGTGACTCCCTCAGGGCGGGATCGCCCTGGGAGTGCCCGTACTTGAAGGCACCGTCGGCCAGGGCCCTGCCCATGGCCTCGACGATGACCGCCGGGGTCCTGAAATCCGGCTCGCCGACCTCCATGTGGATGACGTGCCGGCCGGCGGCCTCCAGACGCTGGGCGGCGTCCATGACCTCCATGACCATGAACGGCGAGACGGAAAGTGCCCGGCCGGCCAGACCAAGGCCCGACGATTCCTGGCTTCGCGGCATCATTCGAACCCAAGGACCTGCCTGGCCCTTCTCTGGGCCTCGATGGCCCTGGGGGTGTTGGGGCTCAGGACGACCACCTGCCCGAAGGCCTCGGCGGCCTCGTCCTTGTTCCCAACCTTCTCGTAGGCCTGGCCAAGGAGAAAGTAGGCGTCGGAGTAGCTGGGATCGAGCCGGACGGCGCTCATGAGGTAATCGACGGCCTTCTGGGAGTCGCCACCATCGAAATATATCTGCCCCAGCCTGTAATAGGTGGGCGAATACTGCGGGCTTAGGGTCAGGAGCCTTTGGTAGATGGCCTCGGCCTCCTTGTCGTGACCCTGAAGCTGCTCGATGACCCCAAGGTTGAATTGCGGCAGCCATGGCCTGGCGTAGGTGGGATCGTTGAGGCAGATCTCAAACTCCGCCTTGGCCAGGGCATACTGCTGCTGATCCATGTAGACCAGGCCCAGGTTGTTGTGGATGTCGGTCTTGGAAGGCTCGATGGACAAGGCCTTCTGGTAATAGGCGGCGGCCTTGGGATAGTCCTGGCGGCTGTAGTAGGCCAGGCCGAGATAGGTCAGGACCTCGACGTTGTTGGGATCGATCTGCTCGGCCTTGGAGAGCTCCGAGAGGGCCCCGGCCACCTCATTCTGAAGCAGCAGAACCCGTCCCAGGTTGGTGAAGGCCTCCAACTGCTGCTCCGGGGTGCCGGGGCGGATGTCGCCGGACTCTTGGCCGACACCGCAGCCGAAAAGCCAAACCAATCCCACCAGCATCAGGCTCAGCCTAAGGGGAATGCGGCAGCTCATGGGGAGTACCTCCGGGATGGGGCCGTGTCCCTGGATGGGGAAGCGGCCCAGGCATAGGACGGCCAGAAGACGCCATGGGCCCAAAGGCGGCCACGGCACGAGATAAGAGGGACAGGCTGGCCGGCCCATGGAAGCGTCATAAACACTTATATGACCTTGTTGAGCGGATATTCGATGATGCCCTCGGCCCCGTTTTCCAGAAGGCGCGGGATAAGATCCCTGACCATCTTGGAGGAGACGACCGTCTCCACGCTGAGCCAGCTGGAATTGTACAGGTGGGCGACGGTCGGGGCGTTCAGGCTCGGCAGTATCCCGACGACTTTCTCCACGTCCCCTTCCCTCACGTTCATCTTGAGGCCCACCAGGCCCTCGGCGTCCAGGGCTCCCCTGAGGAGGAGGGCCAGCTGCCCGATCTTGCCCTTCTTGAAGGGATCGGCCAGGGCCTTCGAGTTCGCGATCAGCTCGGTATGGGTGACCAGAATCTCGTCAATGATCTTCAGGCCATGGGCCCTGATGGTGCTGCCGGTCTCGGTGACCTCGACGATGGCGTCGGCCAGCCCGGAAACGACCTTGGCCTCGGTGGCCCCCCAGGAAAACTCCACGTCGACCTTGATGCCCCTTTCCTCGAACCAGCGCCTGGTGACCCCGGGAAGCTCCGTGGCCACCTTCTTCCCTTCCAGGTCCTCGGCCCTGGCGTAGGGGCCGTCGCCGGCCACGGCCAGGACCCAGCGGGCGCTGGTCGGGGTGGCCTTGGAGTAGACCAGCTCGGAGACGACCTCGACCCGGCTCTGGTTCTCCAGCCGCCAGTCCTTGCCGGCCAGCCCGCAGTCCAGGACGCCCTGCTCCACGTAGCGGCTCATCTCCTGGGACCGGGAAAGGGTGCACTCTATCTCGGGGTCGTCGATGCCGGGAAAGTAGTTTCGGGAGCCTATGTTGATGCGCCAGCCGGAGCGGGCGAATAGTCCCAGCGTGTACTGCTCCAGGGAACCCTTCGGGAGGCCCAACCGCAGAATCCCCCTGGTGTTCCCATGACCAGCCCGGCCAGCCTTCGCCCCTTGGGCAGGCTTGGTGACCTTCCTGGGGGCCGGCTTGGAGGCCGACTTGGGGGCCACACCACTGGCTGACTTTTTGGGGGCGGCCGCTGCCTTGGGCTTGCTAGTCGATGACTTCATAGTCGTTCCCCGAGACGTGCCTGAAATGGAAGCAGGATCTTTGTCCGGTATGGCAGGCCACCCCACCCACCTGCTCAATCTTTACCACTATGGCATCCTGATCGCAGTCTAGATAGATACTCTTGACGATCTGTACATGGCCCGAGCCATCGCCCTTGTGCCAGAGTTCCTTCCGGGAACGGCTCCAGTAATGGACCTGGCCGGTCTCCAGGGTCTTTTGGAAGGACTCGCGGTTCATGTAGGCCAGCATGAGGATCTCCCCCGTCTCGGCGTCCTGTGCCACGGTCGGCAGCAGTCCGCCGGACTTGTCGAAATCCGGCTCCATCTTCTCTGTCTTGGCGGTCTCGGACATACGGTCTCCTTGAAAGTAACGATCCAAATATTATAGATGCGGAAACCGAGTTGGGCAATATATTTTTCTAACACAATGATTTTTCTATTCAAATGTTGGGTAACCCAGGATGGATTCTTGGGCTTGTCCTGTATAGCGGAAGGACCTTGGCTGGTGAGACTTGTTCAAAAATGCGATCTTATGCATCTTTAATTATATTACTTAGATTAAATCATAATAATTATTATAATTTATTATTTAAAATGTATTTATATTTGTTTTAAACTTAATATATTTATAAATAACTATCTTATTGCTAGTTAATTGATTGAAAAATAATGCTTTGTTAAAGATAGATTTTGTGCCGTAGTGTAGTCAGAACTGAAACCAAGTCTACAAAGTTCGTTCATCAAAATCGTCGAGTGCTCCCAATTGCGTAGGTCTATATTTATCTTTCTGCTTCTTCAGACGTCGTCCGTCCCTTAGGTCTGGACCCTGTTTTTAGCTTTTCCCGGCCCTTGAAAGTCAATGGGTCATGGGCTATAATGTTAAATTGGTTAAATAAAGTACTATCAATTGATTCTATTAGTCAGCCTTAGATGGAAATTTAAAGATTGAAGGCAAGTGTGCCCGATCCAGGGCACGGCCAGCCCAGGGCCCCGGCGTGGCCCCGACCCAAAAACAAGCCAGCCTGTTTACCGGGCTCATCCCTTGGCCGTATCTGGCCGATACGGTGTATGTGGCCCGACTGGCGGATGGAAGAGCGAGAAATGAACAGACAGTCCTATCGCGCCCTGGCGCTGCTCCTGCTGGCGGCGGCCGCCCTCTTGGTGGCCGGCTGCGTGACCGTGCCCGGCGAGAGGCAGGCCCCAACGTCCGTCGACGTGGCCGAGACCGGCCCGGGGAGCCTGAAGGTCGACGTGACCGACTACAGCTGGAGCTATCTGACCGGCAACACCCACATCCGCGTCTCCGGCAACGTGGTCAACAATTCCGGGGTCCCCATCCAGGGCGTCAGCCTGTACGCCACCCTCCACGACCAGAATGGCGCCCCGATAGCCTTCGGCGAGTCCTACGTGGCCCCGACCTACCTGAACCCCGGGGCCACGGGGACCTTCGAGTTCACGGCCCTGGCCAAGAGGGAGCGCGGCCTGAAGGCCACCCGCCTCGTCACCATCGCCCGGCCCCTTGCCGGGTACTGACCCAGGCTGGCAATCGAAAGCTAGAGGTCCCAGGAAAAAGTGATCTACATCAAAAACGCCCAGCAGATTGAGAAAATCAGGAAAAGCGGCCAATTGGCCTCCAGAACCCTAGACATGGTCTCCGAGCACCTAAGGCCCGGGGTGACGACGAAGCGACTCGACGACCTGGTCCACGACTTCATCCTCAAGCACGGGGCCATCCCGGCCACCCTGGGCTACAAGGGCTCCAAGGGGACCATCCCCTTTCCGGCCAGCTGCTGCATCTCCATAAACGAGGTGGTCGTCCACGGCATCCCCAACGGGAGGGTCGTCAACGACGGGGACCTGGTGAAAATCGACGTCACCACCATCCTTGACGGCTTCTTCGGCGACACGGCCCGCTCCTTCCTGGTCGGCCAGGTCCCCGAGGTGGGGGTCCGCCTGTGCAAGGCCACCGAGGAGTCCATGTACCTGGGCATCAAGGAGGTCAGGGACGGGTCCAGGCTGGGCGACGTGGGCCATGCCATCCAGACCCACGTCGAGGCCCAGGGCTTCTCCGTGGTCCGCTATTTCGTGGGCCACGGGGTGGGCATCCATTTCCACGAGGACCCCTGCGTCCCCCACTATGGGCAGAGGGGCCGGGGCCAAAGGATCCGCAGCGGCATGGTCTTCACCGTGGAGCCGATGATCAACGAGGGCGTCTTCGGCATCGACATACTGCCCGACGGCTGGACGACGGTCACCGCCGACGGCAAGCTCTCGGCCCAGTTCGAGCATACCCTGGCCGTCACGGGCGACGGGGCGGACATCCTCACGCTGTCCTGACGCCGGGGCCAGGCGGGGCCGGCCTTGCCTTTCCCGCCGGCCCCCGGCAACGAAGTCAAATCAGGGGCGCGGACGGCCCAGGCCCCCGCCCATAAGGTATCATCGCCATGTCCTCTGCCAATCCGGGTGAATCGGCCCAAAGCCTTTTTGAGATGGGCAAGCGGTTCTACGTGTCAGGCCCGGGACGGGAGATGGATCCGGCCCTGGCCCTGGAGTACTTCGGGAAATCCGCCGCCCTGGGCTATTCGCCGGCCCAGCGGCTGCTTGGGGTCATGTACCTCGACGGCGACATCCTGCCCAAGGACTTCGCCCTGGCCCGCAAATGGCTCACCCTGGCCTCCGACCAGGGGGACCAGCTGGCCGCCTACTACCTGGCCCAGATCTACGCCCAGGGCCTGGGGGTCGAGAAGGACTGGTCCCTGGCCCACTGCCTGCTCTCCCGCCGGGACGTGGCCGTCCTCCCCGAGGCCCTGGAGCTGAGGCGGAAGCTGAAGTCCGAGCTCATCCGGATCTACCCCAACCTCTCGAGGGCCCTGGAGGACCAGGAAAAGGACCTCCGGCGGCGGCTGACCCGACGGCAGCACCGCTTCATCCCGAATTTCCTGGATCCGGCCCGGAACGGGGACGACCACAGGGAATTCGACACCTGGCTCTCCCTGAACCTGGGCCGCATCTCGGCCCAGGAGGCCTTTGACCTCCTGGCCAAGCGCATGGCCGAATACTACGGCGACATGGCCAAGCTCCACCCCCCCGTGCCCGCCTGAAGAGACCATGCCCGCCGCGACCCCGATCCCTGGCCCCTCCAGGGGGCCAGACGAGATAGGCCTGGAGAAGATCCTCCTCTTCCCCGAGAAATTGGCCGGCCTGGGGGACAACCGCCTGGGGGTCGACGGCCTCTACCCGGTCTCGGTGGAGCTGAGCCTTACCAGCGCGTGCAACATCGCCTGCCGTTGGTGCTCGGATCTCAAGTCCCGGGCCCTGTGCCGGGACAGGCTCGATCTCGGCGTCCTGGACGGGCTCTTCCGGGACCTGGCCGCCGGCGGCACCAGGGGGGTGACCATAGAGGGCGGCGGGGAGCCGACCCTGTGGCCGGACTTCGCCGAGGCGTCCAGGCTGGCCGTCGCCAACGGCCTCTCGGTCGGCCTGATAACCAACGGCACCAACCTCTTCCCCCCGTCCATCGACCCGGGGTTCTACTCCATCTTCCAGTGGATAAGGCTCAGCCTGGACGCCACCGGCCCCGGCCAGTACCGGGAGCTGAAGGGGGGAGACTTTTTCGGCCGGGTCCTGGAAGGCCTCTCGGCCCTGGCCTCCCTCAGACCGGCCCCGACCCTGGGGGTTGGCTACGTCCTCACGTCGCTCAACGACGACCCAGCGGCCCTCCGCGACCTGGCCGCCAGGGTCCGGGACCTGGGGGCCGACTACCTCCACCTGAGGCCCGTTGTCGACCACCCGGAGATGTCCAGCCACAGGCCGCCCGCCGATCTCTCCGGCCTGGAGACCGGCTCCTTCTCGGTCAACTCCGGGGCCCTCACCGACAACAAGGGACAGGGCAACGACGGCCTGCCCTGCCTGGCCCACAGCCTCTCGGCGGTCATAACGGCCGACGGCTCGGTCTTTCTCTGCGGCCGCCTGAACGACGACCCGGCCACCGGCAGCATGGGCAACATCATCGAGGCCCCTTTCAGGGAGGTCTGGCGGGGGACCAGGCGCCTGGCCCAGGCCAGGCTGGCCGCCAGGGGCGAGTACTGCCTCAGCCACTGCCCCCAGTGCCGCATGACCAAGTACAACCGGCTCCTGGGGAACCTGGAGCGCCTCAGGACCCGCGATTTCATATGAGGCGCCGGAAATCCCTCACCCGTCCCGGCCAGCCGCCCCCCAGCCGCCTGGGGGCCGTGGTCCTGTCCCGGGCCAGCCGGGGGGATTCTGACCTGGTGGTCACCTTCCTTACCAGGGATCAGGGCCTGATCACGGCCTTGGCCAAGAACGCCCGCCAGAGCGTACGCCGCTTCGGCGGCAACCTCCTGAGCCCCGGCATGGCCGCCTGGTACTATTTCCGCCAGAGGCCAGGCCGGGATCTGGCCTTCGTCGAGCGGGGCGAGGCCAACCCCCTCTCCCCGGCCCTGCCCTCCGACCCAATCTGCTCTGCCCTGGCCGCCTGGGCCCTGGAGCTGGCCAGGGCCTTCGAGGTCCACGGGAACCCGGCCTCGGCCTCCGTCAGCCTCCTCCTCAGGCACCTGGCGGCCCTGGCCAGGACAGCCGACTTCAGACCGCCGGCCCTGGAGCCCCGGAGGCTCTCCCTCGGCTTCTCCAAGTGCTACCTGGAGCTGTCCGGCTTCGCCCCGTCCCTGGACGTCTGCCACCTGTGCGGCCGGACGTCCTCGGACATCTGGCACTGGGACCCGGTCATCGGCGGCGTCGTCTGCCAGGACTGCCAGGACATGATGAACCGGGGCACGGCCAGGATGCCGGAGGGGCTCCTGGCCGCCCTGAGGGCAACCAGCGCCCACGACGGCTGCCCGCAGCTGGACGAGGCCCAGCTCCTGGCGGCCGAGCTTTTCTTCCAGAGCCTGGCCAGCCTCCATGCCGGCCGCGCCTTCAAGAGCAGGAAGGTCCTCTACGAGCTCCTGGCAGGGAGATGAGCCGCCTGGCCCCCATGGGGCAAGGCCCCCCGGCGAGGCTGCCGCCGGCGCGGCCACGTGTCGAGCCGGCCCCGGCGGGGCCCCGGCCTTCTCGCCAAGGCCCATGGCCCGGCTGGAAGGGGCCCCGGCCCAAGATGAAGGCAGGGCCATAGTCCTATAAATTAGCTATATTTGCCTAATATAAACACGCTTAAACATGCCATGGCAGAGTCATTAATACCTAAACATATAACATAGCCTACTCTCGCGAATGGCACCAAGACGCCAGGCACCGGATATTGGCAAATGACTCTCGCCTTTCCCTACGAGGCCCAAACCACATGATCGCTTCGACCCCGCCTGGGGCGCCCAGGAAACATGTCTGAGGTGAGGCTCCAGAAATTCCTCTCCGCCGCCGGCGTCTGCTCCAGGAGGGCGGCCGAGGACATGATGCGCCAGGGACGGGTCCTGGTCGATGGGGTTCCCGCCCTGGACGTGGGCCGCAAGATTGACCCGGACAAGGCCAGGGTGGAGGTTGACGGCCGGACGGTGGCCGGGATCCAGGATCTGCGCTACTTCATGTTCCACAAGCCGGCCGGCTTCCTGACCTCCTTCCACGACCCCCAGGGCCGCCCGACAGTCAGGCCGTTCCTGGAGGGCCTGACGGTCAGGGTCTTCCCGGTGGGCCGTCTGGACATGGACGTCTCGGGCCTCTTGATCCTCACCAACGACGGGGAGCTGGGAAAAAGGCTCATGCACCCCTCGTCCCTGATCCCCAAGGTCTACCGGGTCCTGGTCCAGGGCGTCCCCGACGAGGGGGACCTCGAGAGGATGCGCCGGGGCCGCCTCATAATCGACCACAGGCCGGCCGCCCCGGCCAAGGCCCAAATCTTGGCCTCGGGCCCCGACAGGGGCTGGCTGGAGCTGACCCTGACCGAGGGCCGCCACCGACAGGTCAAGCGCATGTGCTCGGCCATCGGCCACAAGGTGGTCAGGCTCAAGAGGGTGGCCTACTGCGGCATCGCCCTCCCAGGGGACCTCCCCTGGGGCCAAATCCGCCAGCTCACCAGGGCCCAGGTCGACAGGCTAAGGAACGCGGTCGGCCTGGGCCCGGCCGGGGCCCAAACGCCCTGAGGGCCATTTGGCCCGGCCGGGCTGGGACCGCCCACCGGGGCAGGTGGCCAGGTTGCTTAAGGATGCCCACGCCTATATAATAAGGCCAGGCCGCCCTGGAGGCGATGAACATCACCAATATATTTTTGCTCATAGGCCCATAAAATCACTTTATTTCTTTTTTCCTGGAAGACCAAAATAGATGCAGAGCCAGAACTTCAAAAACCTCCTTGCGGCCCTGAGGAAGGCCCCGCCCCTGGCCCTGGAGGGCCGCGTCACCAAGGTCTCCGGCCTGGTCATCGAGGGCGACGGGCCAGCGGCCTCCGTGGGCGAGGTCTGCCGCATCCAGCTTCCAGACGACGCCTGGCTGGAGGCCGAGGTGGTCGGCTTCAGGGACAAGACCATCCAGCTGATGCCCATTGGGGACATGACTGGCCTCACCCCGGGCAGCCGGATCATGGCCAGCGGCCGCCAGCCCACCGTGGACGTCGGGCCGGGCCTCTTGGGCCGGGTCCTGGACGGGCGGGGCATGCCCATGGACCAGAAGCCGCCAGTCGAGATCGAGGCCAGCTACCCCCTCAAGACCCGCCCCGGCAACCCCCTGACCCGCCAGCGCATCTCCAAGCCCATCGACGTGGGCGTGCGGGCCATAAACGCGCTGCTGACCCTGGGCCAGGGCCAGAGGGTGGGCATCTTCGCCGGCAGCGGGGTCGGCAAGAGCACCCTCATGGGCATGATCGCCAGGCACATGAAGGCCGACGTCAACGTCATCGCCCTAATCGGCGAGCGAGGCCGCGAGGTCAGGGAGTTCATAGAGAAGGATCTGGGGCCCGAGGGCCTTGCCAGAAGCGTGGTCGTGGCCGCCACCTCCGAGCAGCCGGCCCTGGTCCGCATGAGGGGGGCCTACGTGGGCACGTCAATCGCCGAGTACTTCCGCGATCGGGGCCACAACGTGATCCTCATGATGGACTCGGCCACCCGCTTCGCCTACGCCGCCAGGGAGGTTGGCCTGTCCATAGGCGAGCCGGCCACCACCAGGGGCTACACCCCGTCGGTCTTCGCCATGCTGCCCCAGCTCCTGGAGAGGGCCGGGGCCTGGCCGGGGGGCAGCATCACGGGCCTGTACACCGTCCTGGTGGAGGGCGACGACATGAACGAGCCAGTGGCCGACGCCATGCGCTCCATCCTGGACGGACACCTGGTCCTGAGGAGGGAGCTGGCCGCCAGGAACCAGTACCCGGCCCTGGACGTCCTCTCCAGCATAAGCCGCCTGATGGTCGACCTGGCCGACGACTCCCAGCTGTCGGCGGCCGCCAGGTTCAAGGACATCCTGTCGGTCTACCAGCACAACGAGGACATGATAAACATAGGCGCCTACCAGAAGGGCTCCAGCCCCGAGGTCGACCAGTCGATCGCCTACTACCCCAGGTTCATGGACTTTCTCAGGCAGCCCTTCAACCAGCCGGCAACGCTGGAGATGGCCCGGGAGGCCCTGTTCGGCGTCACCGCCCCCCTGCCGGGGGCCCAGGCCGGCCCGGCCCGCTGACCGGCCCCTCCCGGAAGACCGGCCAGACACCGTCGGGCCGCGACCACGTTTCCTGACTTGGCCTTCAGCGCCCAAAAAACTACAATGCGGCCCTTCGGCCGCCAGGTGCCCCAATGCCGCCCATAATCCGTCCACATTTCCCTGCCGCCCCCGTCAAGGTCGCCCTTTGTCTGGCCGGGGCCGCCTTCCTGGCCGTCCTGTCAAAGAGCTGCCCGGCCATGGCCCTGGAGACGGCCGCCGGCACCCACGGGGGCGGGCCGCCCCACATCGACGGTGCCTCGCTGGGCATACAGTGGGTCCTCCCCTTCGTGGGCATGCTCCTGTCGATCGCCCTGTTCCCCCTCCTGGCGCCCCACTTCTGGGAGCGGCACTTCGGCAAGGTGGCCATCTTCTGGGCCCTGGCCTTCGTCGTCCCCTCGGTCCTCGCTCTGGGGACACTTTTGTCCTTGTACTCGGTCGTCCACACCATCGTGTCCGAATACGTGCCCTTCATCATTCTCCTGCTGGCCCTCTTCGCAATCGCCGGGGGCATAAGGGTCAAGGGCAGCCTGAGCGGCACCCCGGGCATGAACCTGGCCTTCCTGGCCATCGGGACGGTCCTGGCCAGCGTCATGGGGACCACCGGGGCCTCGATGCTTCTGATAAGGCCCTACATCTCAGCCTCGGCCCACCGCCGCCACAGGGTCCACACCATCGTCTTCTTCATCTTCCTGGTCTCCAACATCGGCGGCTCCCTGACCCCCCTGGGCGACCCTCCCCTGTTCCTGGGCTTCCTGAAGGGCATCGACTTCTTCTGGACCACCGCCAACATCTGGCCCCAGACACTAAGCATGGCGGCGGCCCTTCTGGCCATCCACTACGTCGTTGACACGCTCCTTTACGCCAGGGAGGGCCGGCCGACCGTCCCCTCCACGGAAAAGCTGGGCCTTGAGGGCTCGCGCAACTTCTTCCTCCTCCTGGCCGTGGTCGGGCTGGTCCTCCTGAGCGGCCTCTGGCACAGCCAGGGCCAGATCCGCGTCTGGGGGGACATCAGCTACCTCTTCTCCGACCTGGCCAGGGACCTGGGCCTCCTGGCCCTCACCCTCCTGACGGTCATCATCACGCCAAGGTCCACCAGGGCCGGCAACAACTTCACCTGGGGACCGATCAAGGAGGTGGCCAAGATTTTCTTCGGCATCTTCATAACCATGATCCCGGCCATAGCCATCCTGAGGGCCGGCACCGACGGGACCCTGGCCCCCGTCATCTCCCTGGTGACCAACTCAGCCGACGGCTCGCCCGTCAACATGGCCTACTTCTGGCTGACCGGGGCCCTGTCGAGCTTCCTGGACAACGCGCCGACCTACCTGGTCTTCTTCAACACGGCCGTGGGCAACAACGCCGGGCCGGCCGCCTTCATGATGGGGCAGGTCCCCCAGACCCTGGCCGCCATCAGCTGCGGGGCCGTCTTCATGGGGGCCAACAGCTACATCGGCAATGCCCCAAACTTCATGGTCCGCTCCATCGCCGAGGAGAGGGGGGTCAGGATGCCCAGCTTCTTTGGCTACCTCCTGTGGTCGTGCGGCATATTGGTGCCCCTGTTCGTGGTCCTGTCCCTGGTTTTCTTCTAAGATCGTGTCGAGCGGCCAACTATGAGTTGACGCGTCTGGAACCGCGAGCGGGGGTGCCAGAATGAGCCATCGCAGGGCGCAATTGGCCGCTTGACAGGACGCTGGGGCTTTGTTTTTCCTTGTTTTGGCCGGTGAAGAGACCTCGGGCCAATCTTATTGGACAGCCTTTCTTGTCTCGGTTGATAGGCCACGGCCTATCATTCCCGCTTCTGTTGGGCGCATCCACTCTACTCTCTCATCTTACAGGAGGTTTTCACATGCCAGACAGGGTTCCTCCCAAAGCCGTCCGGCCAGCGCCCGGACTCCTTCTGTCCATGGCCGCCATCCTTGCCATCCTCGGCCCCGCCATACTCCTAGGCCATCCCTCGGGGCTTGCCGCGGCCGAGAACCCGGCGCTGGAGGTGTCTTTCGAGTTCGGGCCAGGGAACAGGGGCCCCAGGGGCCCAAGCCCGGCGATCATGGTCAAGGGCATCCCTGACGGCACCGCCAGACTCGAGGCCGAGCTCAGCGACCTCAATAAGCCTAACTTTAGGCATGGCGGCGGCGTCTATGAGCTCCAGGGCGAGGCGACTATCCCGGCCGGGGCCCTGACAAGAAGATACAAAGGCCCATATCCTCCCCGAAATTCGACCCACGACTACGTGTTCAAGATCACCGCCGTCGGGCCCGACGGGCAAATTCTGGCCACCGGCGCCGCCCAGAGGCCATTCAAGGGAATGTGATTCAGGGCCATGCTCGCTGGGTGCCCGGCCACGCATGTCACCCAGGCTTGATGGGCCATGGCGACTCGAATTAGAGGCAACCCAATCATCCCCAATTCCATCACCAGCATAATGGCGTCCAAAAACGGCCATGATTGCGACCAGCTCAAATAAAACCGCCCGCCAACTTTTTGAACTTGGCATGAACTCCCGCGATATGCATAATTGTACTATTGGGGGGAGCGCCACGCTGCTCAATATATGTGACCGAGGCAACAGCCTTGGCTCCTGGATACCGCATATGGTCTGGCCGCCGGCCATGACACCAAGGCTGGCGGCGCCATGGAACTGACCGCCGCGGGTAAAGGCCTGCCCATAAAAGACTCCAGGCAAGGACCACCCGGCTCTCTGATATCACCCATTGCTCCGTTTCTCCCAAAGTCGCCCCGGAAGTCGACCTCGGGGAACCAAATGGGAAAGAAGCTTGGCAAGTTCACCCCCCTCTTCAGGGGCGAGCGCCAAAACTAGATCCAAACCGCGCTCTTGGCCATGGAAAGCGAGGCTATCAGGGGGGTTTGTTGGGGCCACGTTTTTCAACGGCCAGACAGGGTTCTGCCGGCTGGTTCCCCATCACCTCTCGCCAAAAAGGATGTCCAGGGAAGCCAGATTCCCATCTTAAACTCATTAAATATAAAAACATAAATTTGGCTATTAAATATTTTATTTGCCTTAATTTATAATTTTTATTTCACATTTACTGCATTGATTAAACAATTATCAAGATATATAACGTATAATCATTAATATTAGCCATATATATTATATAAATATCAGAAATTATTAATTTTTTGTCAGTCCATCTCGTTTCATTTTTGGCACCGTGCCCATTGGCCCCCCTTAAGTCGCCGAAAATGATTCTCTTCCACGGCCCATGGCCGGTCCTGCCCGCCGGCGGCCAGGAAAAGACGGCCCGAATCTTGCGTTATCACCAGCTTTGACCGAGGGACGGCCCGACGGCCCTTAAACTGAGGACAACCAACATGAGAAATCCAATCATTTCAGCCTTGCTCCTGGCCTTCGCGCTCTTTTTTTGGCCTTACGCGGCGGCCTCAGCCCAGGACGGCTTCCAGGGGCAGCCCACGGCGGGCCAGGCGGGAGGCGGCTTCTCCGGCCCAGGGATCGAGCCGTCCACCGTCCGGCAGGCCCTCCGGCTGCGGGATGACTCCCCGGTCACCCTGAGGGGCAACATAGTCCGCCACCTAGGCGGCGATAAATACCTTTTCAGGGACTCTTCCGGGGAGATTGCCATCGACATCGACCACCACAGGTGGCAAGGCCTCAACGTGACCCCAGAGGACACCATCGAGATCAGCGGCGAAATCGACAAGGACTGGGACGGCACCGTGGTCGACGTCGACTCGCTCATCATGTTGCTGTAGCGGTTGGCCGTCGGATAGCGACTGGCCGGGGCGAAATACTCCCTGGCCGAAATGGGCCAAGACTCCAGTGACCTCCGGCCGGCGCCCTGGCAGCGGCCGGCCGAAGGCGCCTTCGTGGCCGGACCGGGGGACCAGATGCCGAAACTCCCGACAAAAATCATGGCCCTGGCCATCCTGCTCCTGGCCGTCCTTGCGCCCAGGCCCCTGGCGGCCCAGGACGACAGCGATCTGACCTCCCTCTACTCCGAGGATGACGGGGCGGCCAGCAGCCCGTCTGCCCTGCCACAGCCGCCGCCCCTGGCCGCGCCGCCCCCGCCGCCCGCCGAGGGTCCAGGGACCCTCCCGGCCCCGTCCAGCCTGGGAGCTGCCGCCGGCCAGTCCTCGCCCTACGAGCTGGCTCCCACGCCCCAGGCCGCCGCCGACCCGCTGGATGAATCAGACGAGGGGATCCTCGACGATCCCTTCGAGGACCTGAGCGACGGTGGCCCGGCCTTCCCGCCGGATTCCATGGACATCGGGGCCGACGCGGCCGATCCCGCCGCCCAGGCCTCCCCGGACGCCCTGGCCGCGCCAGCCTCCCCGGACCTGCGGGGCCAGGTGGTGGCCCCTCCTCCCCCGCCCTGGCGCCGCGAGTCGCGGGAGTCCTCGGGCACTCCCTCAGCCAGCGGGCCGCTGCCGGATTTTGACCCCAGCCAGGGCCGCTGGCAGCAGATGGAGGTGGGCCAGTTCGACCGGCCCCGCAACTCCCTGCCGGACGCCCCCCTGGCCGACGTGGCCCAGGACTCGGCAGCCTCAGGGCCTGACGCCGCCGCCCCGCCGGCCATGCCCGCCGAGAGCGAGGAGCGGGCGGCCGTGAGACAGCTCTTCCAGGATCTCCTTCCCCCGACCCCGGAACCGGCCGAGCCCTTGGCGTCCTCACCCACGGCCAACGGGGTCTTGGCCCCACCGCCGGCCAACACCGCCTCGGCCAACGCCCCCCTGTCCCCGCCTCCGGCCACCCCCGCCTCCGTGAGGGAGCCACTGTCCCCCCCGCCGCCCCCGGCCGCCCAGACGGCAGTGGCCCTGCCGCCACCGTCAGTGGAGGTTGCCGGCCCGGCCGAGCCTGGCGAGAGCCTGGCCATAGCCAGGGCCGGCGCCCTCCTGGCCGAGCACGGCATGCGGCCCAAGGTGGGCTCGGCGGCCATCCTGGACACCTCGCCGGGCCAGGACGCGACGGGCAGGCCAGCCAGAGGCCAGCCGGGCAAAAAGGCCGAGGGCAGGAGGACCGCGGCCACGGGCCAGGCCGCCAAAGGCCAAGGGCAGGGCAGCCGTAAGGCCAGCGGCCCCAGCCAGGCCCAGGCGCCCGCCCCGGCCAGGCCCAGCCTGAGCCTGGCCCTGGTCAACGAGACCGGGCGGCCCCAGGTCGGCGAGGACTATCGGGCTGTCCTGAGCCAGATAGGCTACAGGATCGTGTCCGTCTCCGACCGCCAGCCCAGCGGGAACGCCGGCCAGACCGTCATCGCCTTCGCTGCCGGCCGCCAGGCCCAGGCCAGGGCCCTGGCCCGCCGCCTCCCCGGGACCAGGCAGCTGGTCGCCAGCCAGGAGCCCCTCCCCGCCGACGCCGTGGTCATAATCAGATGAGCCCAGGCCCCCTGGCCCTGGTCCACGGTTCCCCCGGCGGCCAGGCCAGCCTCTTCGAGAACCGAGGCCGCTACCACGATCTGCTCGCCGGCCGCTTCGGGCGGCGCTTCCTGGACTACCGGGCGGCCTGGGACCGGGCCTCGCTGCGCCAGGATCCCGGCCCCTTTCCCCTGAGCCTCGATCTGGCCATCAACTCCGGCTGCCAGCTTTCCTGCCTGATGTGCCCCCTCCCCTCCAGGCCGGCGGCCCGCCGCTACGAGCCCATGGACGAGGGCCTGTTCCTGGGCCTTATGGCCCAGGCCCGCGAGCGGGCCCTGCCGGCCCTGACCCTGGGCCTGGCCAGCGAGCCCCTGCTGAACCCCGCGGCCGCCCGCTACGCCTCCCTGGCCGACCGGGCCGGGATCATGGACATCCGCCTGGGGACCAACGGCCAGGCCCTGGACGGGCCGGCCATCGACCAGATCCTCGACAGCGGCCTGACGCGCCTGGAAATCTCCCTCGACGCCGCCGACGGGGCGACCTACCAGGGGATCCGCCAGGGCGGGTCGTTTTCCCGGGTAACCGGGGCCATCGACCTCTTTCTAGAGCGCCGGGCGGCCAGGGGCCTCACGTGGCCGCTCCTGCGCCTGAGCTTCCTGGAGCTGCCCGGCAACCGGGGCCAGCTCCCCCTCTTTCTGGCGCGCTGGGGCCAGGCCGCCGACATGGTCGCCATCCAGCGGCCCATCTGGTTCCCTGGCTCGAGGCTGGAAAAGCCTTCCCCACCAACAGGCCCCCCTCCGGCGGGCCCAAATCCCGGCCAGGCAGTCTGCCCCCAGCCCTGGCAGCGGCTCGGCCTGGACCACCTGGGACTGGCCTGGCCCTGCTGCAGCTGGTACGGCCAGGGCCTCCTGGGCCTCTCGGCCGCGAGCCTGGATGTGGCGTCCATCTGGGGCTCGGATGGGCTTTCCGTCCTGCGGGCGGCGCACCTCGGGGGCCGACTCCCCGGCCCTTGCCGGGAATGCGCCCTGTCGGGGGCGCTCTGAGCCCAGCTCCCAGGGGCCCCGCGAAAACCCCCTGCCCGGCCACGGCGGCCAGGGCCAGCGAGAAGAGCCAGCCGGCCAGTATTTCCCCCTCCCCGCCCCAGAAGACGCCAGCAAGGCAAGACGACCCCGCTCCCCTTGTCCCCGGCGGCATGTCCCCAGGCCCCTCATCGGGCCGCTGGCCAGGGCGCCGCCTCCCCGTCCCGGACATGGCCGCTGGACGCCTGGGGAACCTGTCATTTTCCGGCCCCCGATGGTATGCTGTCCCACACGAGCCTGCCTGGCTTTGGCTGCCTGATGGATTGGGCGCCGAGGGAAGACACCCCGGGCCCAGGGCTTGCCCCCGGTTCCCCTCGTTCGAGGGGACATAAGGAAGAACCAAGGAAGTTGGCCGTCACGTTGCGCAAAGCCATCCTGTCTGTACTTATTTTTTTATCTGTAATCCGGCAAATATCATGAAAAAATTAACAACAATAACCCAATCTTTTGAAAAAATAATTAATAACAATATGATATATGCTGATAAGACAAAATTTATATACGATTTATTAAAAAAACCACAGACTTATTTTTTAAGCCGCCCACGCCGTTTTGGCAAATCACTATTACTTGATACCATGAACCATGTTTTTTTAGGCAATAAAAACTTTTTTAATAATCTTTATATTGGTTCTACTGACTATAAATTTATAAAATATCCTATTATTAAGCTTAGCATGGCCTATGATGATGTTTCAGATCATAATATATTAAAAAAACTTATTATTGATGATTTATGCTATATTTCTAACTCTGAAAATATCAAAATTAACACAACCACGCCAGGAAGCGCTTTAAAATCTTTGATCAACGAACTTCACAAGAAACATAAAAATAAAGTAGTCATACTTATTGATGAATATGACGCCCCAATTTTGGACAAAATCACCCAACCGGCCCAGGCCCAGGCCAATCTCGAGGTACTCCACGGGTTCTACCGCTCCCTGAAGGACGTCGACAGCGCCATCCAGTTCTCCTTCGTCACCGGAATCTCCCAGCTGGCCAGAAAAGCCATGGGCCAAAGCGTCAGCAACCTCGTCGACCTGTCCCTGGACCGCGCCTTTGCCGAAATCTGCGGCTTCACCATGGCTGACGTTGACCGGCTTTTCGCGGACCGCTACAAGGAAACTCTCATGAACCTATCGGGAGATTCCAATGACCAGCCCAAGACGGTGGCCGGTTTGCGCAAAATGATCATTGACTGGTATGATGGGTACAACTTTGGCGGCAGGCGGCAGGTTCTGAACCCGTTTTCCATCATCAACTTTTTCACTTACTGCAAATTTGACAATTATTGGCTTGACTCAGGACCGTCAACTTTTTTGTCGCAGCTGATGAACAGGCAACCATCGGAATTCCTGAACGTCCTGTTGACGGGGCACGACGAGTCCCTGCTCAGGCAACTTGATATCGTCAATATAAATGTCGCTCCCATGTTATTCCAAACCGGCTACATCACGATAGACAAAGTGACCAATGACGGCGATGAAAAAACTTTCCATTTTAAATTGCCAAACAAAGAAGTCAGAAAAGCTTATAATTTAGCTCTAAAAAAAGATTTTTTTTGCTTCAAAAACACCGAGCACAAGGACTTGGCCAATAAACTCAACAAAGCCTTCCGGGATCGGGACGCCGAGTGGCTTGAGACCTGCATCCACTCACTGCTCTCCTCAATCCCAAGCCTTCTTCACCAGCCATCGGAGGCATTCTACCACGGGGCCATCCATGGCCTCCTTTTCTCCATGAATCTTGACGTGGCCTCGGAGTCGAACTCGGCCGAAGGCCGTTCGGATTTGGTCCTTTCGTTGCCCGGCAAGGTCTACGCGGTCATCGAGCTGAAGTATGTCCCAAGGACGAGCAAGGCCGACCTCGATCCCGGCGAGATGGGGCGGCTTCAGCTGGGAGCGGTCGAGGAGGCTCTGGAACAGATTAGGGGACGGGGCTACATTGGCCCGTTCTTGGCCAAGGCCAAGGAGATTTTCCCTGTCGGCCTGGCCATCTACGGCCGCGACCAGGTCAAGCTTTCCTTCGGGCGGCCGGTCTCGGGGCTATGGGCCCCGCCCGCCAGGCCATCCCCCAGGCACCGTCAAGGGACGTGACGCCTCCTGGCCGCGCCTGCCCGGGGACAGCCGGGACACGTTTTCCCCCATCCTCCCCGAGGAGCCCATGGACGACAAGATAGGCGACATCATCGTTGGCCAGGCCACCCTGCTGCCCGAGACAGAGGAAATCACCCCCGATTTCCCGCCAGCCCCTGGCCCTGACTTCGACCCCGAGCGGCCGAGAGGCATCCTCAGGGGGGACCTCCTGGCGGCCAGGGCCAGGATACTGACCCTGCCGCCAGGGGCCTGTCCAGGCAATCTGGCCCTGCTGGAGGTCGTCCTGCCCAGGGAGTGCCCGTTCCCCGGCCTCTTCCCCGAGACCCTTTTCAAGGATCTGGGGCTGAACCGGCTGGGCAGCCGGCTCCTGGAAAGGATCCCCAGGGCGGCCGGCCCAGGCGGCGCCTCCAGGGAATTCCTCGCGGTCAGCGGGGCCATCGACGCGGCCAGCCTGGACGGCGCGGAGGCGCTGGTCGGCGGCCTGGGCCTCCAGGCCCTGTGGCAGGCGAACTCGGTCGAGATCGTCAGGGTCGAGGAGCCGGAGGAAAAGCTCGGGCCCGGCCTGGATCTGGACGGCACTTGCCACGAGGTGGCCATCGATCTGATGCCCGGCCGCGACGACAGGTTCCCGCTAGCCCAGTTCAGGTCCTTTGCCGCCGACCAGGGATTCGAGGCCATCGACGGGTACGCCGTCGACGTCGACGGCCGCTCGTTCATGCCCGTCAGGGGACCGGGGGCCGGACTGGCCAGGCTGGCCGGGTTCACCTTCGTCCGCCGGGTGGACGGTATTGCCAGGATGCGGCCATTCGGGAAACCGTCGGCCCCGCGGAAAAGGACGCCGGGGGACGGCGGGCCAGCCGGGGACGAGGCTCCCTGAGAGCCTTTGCAGGCCGTCCCCGACAGGGGTTATCCCATTTGCGCCACAGTGCGGCCGGGCACCGCAGTCCTGGCCGGACTCGCCGCGAGGAGTAAGACTATTGGCCCACAGCGAGGAACTTTGGCAGGAGGCAAAGCGCAAGTGCCGCCTCAACGAGGATGACCTGGCCTTGGCGAGACGGCTAGGCCTGAACCCCCGGAACCTCATCAAGAACATCCCTAGCAGGAGCGAGCCGTGGAAGGCCCCGGTCAAGGCCTGGCTGCGCGAGATTGACGCCAGGCGACGGGAGAAGTCGGCGCGGAAGCGGCTCCGCGAGGCCAAAGGCAGGCAGGATCCCGAGACGCAGCCGGATTGACGGCCCACCCCCAGTGGCCGCCCGGCGGGAATGGAAACGCCGGGCGGCCTTTCCCCTGGAAGTGTCGCCCGGAAACCATGGCCAGCGCCCTGGGAACGGCCACCAGCCACCGCAGATGTGCGGCCAGGCCAGGGGCACCCATAGCCAGGCTAGGGCGGCCAAGAGACTTTGGCGCCATTGTCGCCCAGCCTGACGCCGAAGGCCGGGTCATCGTCCGCGCCAGGTCAACCGCTGGAGGCGCAATATCAACAGCTTAAGGTGTCCAACCCTCGGATATGAAAAAAAGGTGCTCGTCCATGGTCAGCTAACTGTGGAGCAATACGCCTGATTTTTTGTAATTGATACCGAGACTGGATGCCAAGATTGGCTTAAGTTGTTGACATTGCCAAAAGACAGGATCTGGCCCATGGGCGCCAAAAATAGTGGGTCATTTTTAACCAACTAAAAACATAAAGTTTTTCATATGTTTAGAATTTCCGTGGTGTTAAATCTAAAATTGAAAAGACTTCTAATTCATGCTAAAATATAACGATTTTAACGAATACTATGGCCAACCAAGCCGCCATGGAAAACAACCGATGGATTACGAAGAGTTTTTCAAGCTAAACGATCGTCCCTTCAAGGCCACATTGGAAGCCAAATTCTTCTACAGGGGGACTGTCTTTGAAAATCTCTGCCAAATCCTCTCCGGCCCCAGGCTGCCTGGTCTTCTGCTCCTGAGGGGCCATCAGGGCTCTGGCAAGAGCACCCTGGTCAGGAGGCTGCCCCAGGCGGTCAGGGACGCGACCAGGATGGCCCCGGTCCTTGACCCCTCCCCCAGGCTGGGCGACATCCTGAGGGAGGCCCTGAATTTCCTGGGCCTGGGCTTCAAGTGTCCTCCATCGGCCCGGGAGGAGGAGCTGATAGGCTTCTTCCAGAACGCCGTCTCCGAGTACGTGGGCCAGGGCCTGGGCCTGGTGCTGGCCGTGGACGAGGCCCAGGACCTTGACGGGGAGACCACTTCCGACCTCATGGCCCTGGCCAGCCTCGAGCCCGGCTGGCGGGGGCGGGTTTCCCTGATGCTGGCCGGCCCGGCCGGGGACTGGCCGCCGCCGGCGCTCCAGGGGCTGGGCCAGGTTGTGGAGCTGGTCCCCTTCGGGCTCAACGAGACCATGGACTATGTCCGCTTCCGCCTGGGCGCCGCCGGGGCCACTAGGGACCTGTTTTCCACCGAGGCCCTGACGACCCTCCAGAGCTACAGCCACGGCCTGGCTGGTCAAATAAACGCCTTGGCCGACAAGGCCCTCATGACCGCCTGGGCGGCCGGCAAGAGCCAGATATCCAACAACCACGTCATCCAGGCCAAGGCCAGCCTGGACAACCCCCTGACCGTCGACACCAGGGCGGCCAAGGTCGCCGCCGGCTCGGGCCGGGAGCGCCACCATGCGGCCGGCCGCTCCTGGCCGCCCCTCATGGCCGCTGTCCTGATCGTCGGGGCCATGGTCTGGCTCCTGTGGCCGTCCCCCGACGGGGCCGAGGAGACCGTGGCCGCCGAGGAAATCCGCGATGCCGGGCCCCAGCCAGTGGGCCCCGAGGCCACCCCGGCGGCCGACCCGGCCGACGAGGGGTCCATGGGCCTGCCGTCGCTGCCGACGACCATCCTTCGGCTGCCCCAGAGCACGGTGGCCCTGGTCGTCGAGAGCGGGCAGAGGATGGCCCGCCTCTGGCAGGGAGGCCTCTCCGGCCCTGGCCTCAAGGCCGAGATAGCCGCCCCTGACATCAGGGAGCCGGGCCTCTACCTGGTGGGCCGTCCCAGGAGCCGGACCCCCATCATCTTCCGCTATCCCCCGGAAAACGACGTCCCCAAGGCCGCGGCCGACAAGCTGTGGCAGCAGGTCGAGTCGATGCTGCCCCAGGACGTCCTGCCCCTGGTGATAGGCCGGCCCCAGGACCTGGCCGAGCCGGTGCCCCAGAGGCCCGCCTCCAGCCTTGCGGCGCTTTTGGACAAATGGACCGTCGCCCAAAGGCTCAAGCGGTCCGAGGACATGGCCGCCCTCTACGCCGAGAGCTTTTCCTTCTTCGAGCCAGGCCGCAAGCCGGTCTCCATCTCCCGCCGGAACTTCCGGCTCACCCTGGAGTCCGAGGCCATGGGCGCTGGCGAGGTCACGCTGGCCATCTCCGATCCCCTCATCATGCTCGACCCCACCGACCATGGCCGGGCCTGGGCAGTGTTCACCCTCAAGTACGACTCGAAGCTCCGCCACAACATAGGCCTCAGAACCCTTATCCTGGAAAAGAACCGCTCCAACGAGTGGCTGATCGTGGCTGAGCTATGGCTGAAGGAAGACGCGGTAAAGAACTAGCCGGGGCCAGGACCCGGCCCCTGGCCACCAGCTTCCTGATGGGCTTCGTCTCCGGGGTCCCGCTGGTGGTGGTCATCACCCTAGTCCAGGCCTGGCTCAAGGATGGCGGCCTGGATCTGACGACCATAGGCCTCCTGACCCTGGTCAGCCTCCCCTACAGCCTGAAGGTCCTGTGGGCCCCCTACCTGGACTATTTCGCCCCCCTCGGCCGCCGGCGCCAGAGCTGGCTCGTCATCAGCCAGGCCTGCCTCATCATGTCCCTCGTCGGCCTCTCGATGGCCAGCCCCCTGGACGTGCCCAGGGTGGTCCTCCTGGCCGCCTCGGTCAGCTTTTGGTCGGCCACCCAGGACATCGCCGTCGACGCCTACCGGCGTGAGGATCTCCTGTACCACGAGCTGGCCGCCGGCTCGGCCGCCTACATCTGGGGCTACAGGCTGGGCATGGTGGCCGTGGCCGGCGGCGGCCTCGTCGTCGCCGACCGGCTGGGCTGGGCCGTGGCCTTCAGGATCGCGGCCGGCCTCATCCTGGTCGGGCCCCTGACCCTTCTCTTCAGCCCCGAGCCGGACGTGCCCCATGGCCCCCCCAGGACCATCCGGGAGAGCGTGGCCGGGCCCATGAAGGACTTCTTCTCCCAGAGAGACCCCTTTCTCCTGCTGGCCTTCATCCTCTTCTACAAGTTCGGCGAGCAGCTCATCGGCAGCCTGAACACCACCTTCTTCATGGCCGCCGGCTACTCCAAGATCCAGATCGGCCTAATCGTCAAGGCCTTCGGCCTGGCCGGCACCCTGGCCGGGGTCGCCCTTTCCGGCTACATGGTCAAGCTCAGGGGCCTGGTCCCCTGCCTCTGGGGCTTCGGCTGGCTCCAGCTGGCCAACAACGCCTGCCTGACGGCCCTTTGGCTTCTGCCGGCCAAAGGCTATTGGCTGGCCCTCTTCATCACCCTCGACCACCTGGTCGTGGGGGCGGGGTCGACCGTCTTCGTGGCCTTCCTGGCCTCCCAGACCAACGTGAGCTACACGGCCACCCAGTACGCCCTCCTGACCAGCCTCATGGCCCTGCCCAGGAGCCTTCTCTCCAGCCCCTCGGGCTGGCTGGTCGACCACCTGGGCTGGCCCTGCTTCTACCTCCTGGGGGCCTTCATGACCCTCCCCGGCCTTTTCATGCTCAGGGCCCTTATACGGCGAGGGACGGCCGGCCCCAGGGAACAGGCCTCGCCGGGGCCGGCCGGCTAGACCGTCGCCTTCTCCGGAGGGCCGGGGGAGGGAGCCTCCTCGGCCCTCGCGGCGGCCCCCCTGGCATCACGTTTTTCCGGCCCTGGCCCTTGATTTTTGGCCAAAAATAATTATGATTCTTTCAGGCCGGGCCGCCGGCCCCTCCCCAGACCGCCTGACATCCGCTAGCCCAACCCCAATGGAGAAGACCTTGACCTCAGCCGCCACCCCAGCGCCCACCCGCTTCCTTGAGCCCATAACCGGGCTCTTTGCAGGGCTTCTCGTCATCTCCAACATCTGCTCCAACCGCCTCATCACCATGGGGCCGCTGGAATTCGACGCCGGGACGCTGATGTTCCCCCTGACCTACGTATTCGGCGATCTTTTGACCGAGGTCTACGGGTTCGCCAGGAGCAGGCGTGTGATCTGGACCGGCTTTCTGACGCTTTTCGTCGCCACCGCCTGCCTCCTCGTGGCCTCCCTCTTCCCTGCCCCGGCCGGACACGCGGCTTCCCAGGCCTGGGACCAGGCCCTGGCCCTGACGCCCCGGATTGCCCTGGCCAGCCTGGTCGCCTATCTGGCCGGGGAGTTCGCCAACTCCATGACCCTTTCCAGGATGAAGGCCAGGGGCGACAACGGCCCCGGCCGGCGCTTCGTAGTCTCCACCATCTTCGGCCAGAGCCTCGATACACTGATTTTCGCCTCAATAGCGTTTTTGGGGCTCCTCGACGCAAGGCTCTGGCTGACCCTGGTCGTCTCCAACTACGTCTACAAGGTGGGCTTCGAGATAATCCTTCTGCCGGCCACCCTTTATTTCTCCAGGCGGCTGAAGGAAGCCGAGGGCCTGGACGCCGTCGATGCCGGAACGAGCCTGAACCCCTTCCGCTGGCGCCTGGTCTAGGGCCTGCCGGCTTCCGGCCTGGCCCCTCCCCCGCGTGCCCAAAGTAAGGCCCTGGGCCAGCCGTCCATTTTCCGGGACGCCGCCCAGGTTCCCCCTGGCCATCCAGAAAAGAGAGGCGCTTTTTATGGACTTCGACCAAAGAATGCGGGACATCAGGTTAAGGCTCAGGGACAACTGGGCGATTGAGCTCATGCGCGCCCGCAAGAGACTCCTTGATCTGGTGGACTGGGAACGAGACTGGCCGTGGAGCCACGTCGATATCTTCGACGGCTCCTCCTGCTGGGGGTTCTTCAATCAGGAGACCAGGCATATCGGCATAAACAGCGAGCTCATCCTGAAACATCCCTGGGAGGTGGCCCTGGGCGTCCTGGGCCATGAGGTGGCCCACGAGCTGGTCTCCAGCCTCTCGCCCCAAGCGGCCAGGAACGAGCCTCCCCACGGCCCCAGCTTCCAGAGCTTCTGCGAGAGAATCAGGCTCCACCGCGTCTTCCGCCAGGCCAGGATCGATCTGACCGAGAACGGCCCGCCGCCGTCGCCCTTCGGGCCCCAGGAGGCCAACCTCAAGGAAAACCCCCTCCTGGCCAGGATCAAGAAGCTGCTGGCCCTCTCCGGCTCACCCGAGCCTCGCGAGGCCGAGGCGGCCCTGGCCAAGGCCAGCGAGCTGATGACCCGCCACAACATCGACGCGATCAACGACCTTGGCGGCCCCGAGGAGTTCGAGCTCTGGCGCATTCCCCTGCCGTCCAACAGGCTCGACAGGAGGACCCACCTTCTCGCCAACATCATACAGAACCACTTTTTCGCCAAGGTGGTCTTCAGCCGCTCATACGACGCCGCGACCAACAGGCCCGTACGCACGTTTGACCTCCTGGGCCGCCCGATCAACCTGGGCATGGCCAGCCACGTCTTCCACTACCTGACGGAGCGCACCGAGACCCTGTGGGACAGGCACAGGCCCGTGGCCGCCTCGCTCGGGGAGAAGGGGCGGGGGGCCAAGGGGGCCTTCATCGCCAACCTCCTGTCCAGCCTCGACCAGAAACTCAGCCTGGCGGCCAGGGACCGCGGGAGGGAATCCCCTCCCCTGGCCGGCGGCCGACGGCCACTGACGAGCGATCTCGTCCTCCAGAGGGACGAGGGCCTCCAGAGGTTCGCCGACTACAACTACGTGAAGCTGACCCGAGCCAGGGGCCCCTCGAGGCTTGTCCGGGCCCCATACTCCGCCAACGCCGGCCGCAAGGCCGGGGAGGAGCTGGACATCTATTCACCCATCGGCCAGGATGGCGGCCGCGGCGGCTCAGTTTCCGGCTATCTGGGACCAGGGGCCTGACCGTGGCTCTCCCTGACTTCTCCAAGGAAATGGCCAGGCCCCGGGCCAACATGGTCGAGCGGCAGCTCAAGGCCCGCGACATATCCGACCCCAGGGTCCTCGAGGCCATGGGGGCCGTCCCAAGGCACATCTTCGTCGAGGAGGCCCTGGCCCTGAGGGCCTATGACGACAGCCCCATCCCGATCGGGCACGGGCAGTTCATATCCCAGCCCTACATGGTCGCCTCCATGACCCAGGCCCTGGCCCCCAAGCCAACCGACAGGATCCTGGAGATCGGCTCCGGCTGCGGCTACCAGACGGCGATCCTGGCCTGCCTGGCCGGGACGGTCCACGCCGTCGAGATTCTGGCCCCCCTGAGGGACAGAAGCCTCGCGACCCTCTCCAGGCTGGGCCTCTCCAACGTCTCCATGAGGCTGGGGGACGGGCGCCAGGGCTGGCCGGAGTTCGCCCCCTTCCAGGGCATCCTGGTGGCCGCCTTCTCCGAGGCCCTGCCCAAGAAGCTCTTCGACCAGCTCTCGGTCGGCGGCCGCCTGGTCATCCCCCTGGGCCCGGAGGACAACCAGAGGCTGGTCCTGATTTCCAAGGATGCCGACGGCGGCCAGCGCCGCCGGATCCTGGAGGGCTGCCGCTTCGTGCCCCTCGTGTAGCCCCTGGCCCTGGCCCAGGCCCGGGTGGGCCAGGCCGTCCCTTTTCCGCGCAAAGGCTTAAGGTTTTAGCTCATGAGCCCCTACGACAACGACATCCCCGACCATCTGCTGGAGAACTCGTTCCTCGGCCGCCTCAGGACCTTCGGGATCAAGAGGGAGCTGAGGTTCCTGGCCGAGATGCTCCCCGACCGGGAGAACGTCCTGGCCCTGACCAGGGGCTCGGTGGACCACCGCTGGTGGATCATGGCCCTGACCGACAGCCGGGTGGTCCTCCTGAACAAGGGCCTGGCCTTCGGCCACAGGCAGCTGGAGGTGCCGCTGGCGAAGATAAAGAGCGTGAGCTACAAGACGGGCCTCGCCTTCGGGACCATATTCATCGACACCGGGGCCGGGACCATAGTCCTGGAGTCGGTCAACAGGAAATGCGCGGCCCAGGTCTCGGCCATCATCTGCGAGGCCCTGGCCTCCGGCCCTGGCGCCGCCGGGCACCAGGACAAGCCCGGGGACGTCATCGACCAGCTGGAACGCCTGGCCGCCCTGAGGGATCGGGGAGCCTTGACCGAGACCGAGTTCCTGGCCCAGAAGAACGGCCTCCTGGCCCTCTCCCATGGCCAAAGATACCTGGCCCAGCGCGACCTGCCGCCCCGGCCGGAGCCAAGGGCCGAGACGCCGCCCAGGGCCAGGCCCCCAGAGACCCGCCCCGAGCCCAAGGCCCTGCCCGATGACGACCCGGCCCCGGCCAGAAAGCCCCCCAGGCCCCTCTCGCCCAGCCAGGAACCGCCCAGGGGCAAGCCGGCGCCCAGGTCCGATTCCCAGAGGGCCAAGGCCTAGGGGCCGCCTCCCCCAAGAAAAATTAAAGCCCCTCCCGGCGGCCGCCGATAAGACAAGGGAAGCCTCCACAACCATCGTGGAGGCCAGCCTCTCCGGGGGACGCGCCAGTGACTTCCTTGAACCTCAACCTCCTTTTGGGAAGCTATTCCCAGGGCCTTCTGGCCCAGCGGGCCAGTTGCCGGCCGGCCGCCTGGGCCGACCAGGAGGCGGCGGCGGTCCCTGCCGCCCAGGAGGCCGCGGAGGGCCAGGCACTGGCCAGGTCCGGGCCGGCCACCCTTCCGGACCAGGACCAGGGGACGCTCTCCGAGAAAAAGAAGGGCGTCCTTGAGCGCTTCGGCGAGCGGCTGGAGGACAGGATCGGCCAGTCCGGAAAATACGACCCCGTGGCCGCTTCCATCGAGATCGAGAAGCTTGTCTCCGAGGCCTCCCAGATCGGCGATTCCCTGGGCCAGGCCAAGGCCAACGAGTTCATGAACAGGGTCCTGGTGGCCACCGACGGATCGGCCGGGCCCGACCAGGTCGGGCTGGCGGTCGAGTCGTTTTTCGCCGAGGCGGCCCAGGCGGCCAGGGACAACCCCACGGCCTACCAGAAGCTGGAGCAGGCCAAGAGGACCTTCTCCCGCCTGGACGATCCGGAAACCGACAGCGATGGCCGGGCGGCCGCCAGCCAAGACGCCTCCCAGGGCTCCCCGGCTCAGGCCAGGCTCTTCCAAAGCTACGTCCAAGGCCATCGGCCCTTCCCCTCCGCCGCCGCCTTCCTGAACGCCCCTTCCGGCAACCTGGTCAACGCCGTCGCCTAGGGCCAGCGCAAAAGCCGTCCTTCCGCCAAAACAGCCTGACAATGACCGATTGAGCCTGCCCGCCCGCGGGACGGCGCATATGCGTCGCCAGCGTCCTCTCGGCGGAAGGCCGCCGGTGCCCAGCTTCCCCATTCCCGGACGAGTCCCGGCCCAAACCCGGACGCCCGGGCAATTCGGCCTATGATGCCCCTCCGCACTAAAAACTCCAATTTTGGCTAGCCTTTCACGATCTTCATGGTCTCCAGGCTGACGGTTATAAGGCCAAGCAGGAGATCCAGGATGTACCTGGGCTGGCCGTGCTCCCTGGCCCAGTCGTTGGGATCGTTCTTGATGCCGCTGCCCTTGCCGACCTTGACCTGGTAGCGGTCCATGACCCACTCGATGGCCGAGCGGCCATTGACCACGTAATCGTAGGCCTCCTGGGGGATGCCGCTGACGGTGATGGACTGGTTGTACAGGATGGCCGTCCTGTCGTCCTTGCCGGCGAAGCGCATCTTTTCGACGATCAAGTCGCCCCTGTCCTCGCCGGTGCCCTTACCCTGGCCGTAAGGCTTGACCGTCTCATAATTGAGGCGAAGCTCGGCCAGGTCCCGGCCAGCCTTGGAGCAGGGGCAGCCTGGGCGACGACTTTTTCAGGTCGGCCGAGAACGCTGCCCTGTAGTCCTCCGAATGAAGAAAGCCATACACGTAATAAAAGATGGCGTCCTTGTTGACCTTTGGGCCATACCTGGCCCGGCTCTCCTCAAGAATGTAGTCCGTTATGGCGTCATGGCGCTTGTGGGCGTCAATTATCGTGCCCGATTCAAAAAGATTCCTCTTTTGGGTCCCGCCCTCAATCTTGAGATCCTCATAGTAGTACTATAATCATGAATATTCCGATGTATTATGTTGACGGCAGCAAGGGTGGCGTGGACAAAAATCTTGTTCTCTTTGCCTTGCTGGATTATCTGCTGAATCAGGAGCGGAATGTCCTGCTTGTGGACACGGACAATTCAGACGTGAGGCTTTTAAGATAGGCGCAAAACATATCAGACATGGCCTCGGCGTAGGCTTCAATTTCCACCGTAGTTCGCGGGCTTTCCGAAAAACGCTTTCCTGCCGAAGAAAGCGTCGTCATGATAAGGTTGCCAGCCAATACACGCGTTTCTTCCGTAATATGAGGCAGCACTTTAAGCATGAACTCTCGAAAGACGTACTCTCCCTCAGTTATTTTCTCCAGCGCCTCGGGCGCATCCCGGTACAACGGCGCGGCATCATCAAGCGCCACCCGCATCTCGGCTTCTTCGCATTCTGATCGAATGAAAGAATGAACCAGGGCGCGCAACCGTCCAAGCGGCGGTTTTTGCGCATCCTCAAGCAAGTTTCGCAACATTTTGGTTGTCTGCCGCCATTCATCGCTCTGGAGCTGAAACAAAATCGCCGCTTTGCTGGGAAAATACTGGTACAGCGAGCCAATGCTCACCCCGGCTCTCTCCGCAACCAGCGCTGTTGTAAAACGGCCCGCGCCCTCCTTTCCTAAAACCTGAGCAGCAGCGGACATGATGCTTGCGACAAGTTCAGTTGAACGGGCTTGCTTGGGCTGTTTTCGTAAAGAAATTTGGAGGGTTTTGCGTTCCGACATAGTTTTATAATAGTTGTGCGCCAATGCGACTAGCGAAATATGAATAATTAGTCGTATTATAGCCCTAAAGAAAATTACCATCAAGCAACATAGGAGAATACCTATGAACACATTAGCGAGCGTTCCTTTGGCCCCGCTACTGGATTCATTGCTCAAAGAGGATGCGGCATCTGACGCAAGAATCGGAGATCTTTCTTTTTCCAATGAGGAGTTTGAACGCCTTCTACAAAGCAAAACTGAGTATCGTATCCTTTACGGGAGGTTGAAGGATTTTCCGCTCGCAGTTTCGCGGGTGACAGGCTCGCTGCTCTATGTACTGGCGCGCGCTTGCCGGGCACGGGAAGTTGTCGAATTCGGCACATCCTTCGGTGTCTCGACGCTGTTCCTTGCCGCCGCCTTGCGTGACAATGGAGGCGGACGCCTGATCACCAGCGAGTTCGAACCGTCAAAAGTGGCAAAAGCCAAAGAACACCTGAAAACGGGTGGCCTCATTGATCTGGTGGAAGTTCGGGAAGGGGACGCGCTGCAAACCTTGAGTGTCGATCTGCCTGACTCCATAGACCTACTTCTGCTTGACGGCTCCAAAGCGCTGTACCTCGAAGTCCTGGCTATGGCGGAAAACCGCCTCAGGCCGGGAGCGCTGGTAATTGCCGACGACGCCGACCGCAGCCCTGAGTATCTGTCGTATGTGCGCTCGTCAGTCAAGTATATATCAATACCTGCCGCTGAGGACGTTGAGTTGTCCCTGAAGCTCGGCTGAAATGTTGCTAAAATATCATGGACAGCCATGTTGCCAGGTGTAATTATCTTGTGTTCCCTTGAATGTCTTGTATTATGATTGATCATTGGGGGAATCATTACTTAGGAGGGGAAAAGCATGAATGAAACACTGCGCATTATTTCTCGGCGGAGAAGTGCGAAAAAGTTTTTACCTGACATGCCAGATGAGGCCGTCGTCCGGGCTATCGTCGAAGCCGGACGCTCCGCTCCAAGCGCCATGGGCCGTCAAGCTCGCCTTTTCGTGGTGGTTCAGAATGAACATCTCCTTAAGGAATTCAACGTTGCCGTCAAAGAAGTTGCCGCCACCCGCAATGAAGAATTCTATCGTCGCATTGGTAACATCAAGGAATATAATGTGTTTTATGGAGCTCCCGTTCTTGTCATTGTGGCTGGTGATAGCAATAAGCCTATGATTGAGGCGGACTGCGCCGCAGCCAATCAGAACATGCTGATCGCCGCGGAATCGCTCGGCCTCGGAGCATGCTGGATCAATTTTACATTATTCGCTTTTCATGGACCAAGGGCGGAGGAATTTCGAAGAAAAATAAATATCCCTAGCGATTACAATGTATACTGCTCGGTGGCTGTGGGTAGTAAGGTGGTTGACCGGCTAGAAAAAAAGGCTATCGAGGGTAATGAGGTGCGCTTCTTTGAATAATGACCGCGCCATTCATGAGCCATGTAACCTCTACCAGCGCCTGCGCCCTTGGCGGGCACTTTCCGTATAAAAGTCCTCCAATATCCAACAACACAAATGTGAGAAGCAGCCATGCGAAAACTGAGCAAGCGTGAACTGGAGGTCGCTGCATTGATGAAGCAAGGATTGTGTCCTAAAAGCCACTGCGCAGAAATTGTTTATCGGAATTGAGACCATATATTAGAACTTTCCCAATCAGTTGGACTATACATCGGTTTTCCGAGGCCTTCCTCTTTTTTGTTTGGGCAGTTCGTCCGGTTTTGGCAGGATACCCAAATCTTTCAGCATCTCTTCGTAAGACGGATTGATTTTAATGAGATTCCAGTTATCCCCATCAAGCCTCACCTTTTTTGCCCTTGTAAGTACGGACATGATTTTCTTATATGTGTATTTTTCAAGAATTTTGACCTTATCAAACCGTCTGAGCTGCTTAAAAGTCAACACGGTCGAGAGGAAATCACAGAATTCGCTGCCCATCACGGAATAATCGTCATGGACACGCGTCTCGTCGAACTCAAGGGCTGACTTGTAATACCGCATCACGATCTCGATTTCCCATCGTTTCTCATACGCCTTGTAGATGATCCCCGCCGACAGGTCAAGGTCACACTCCAACACCATTGTCCCGAATACCCGCTGTTTGCCCTGTAGCTCGATATAATCAAAGTTCCCTTTTTTTTTGGCGCGCCGCAGCCAGTCCTGCTCCTCCTTGGCGGCCCTGTGGGCGTCACGGTAAGAATACAGCCATTTGCCCTGTCTGGCGTGCTCTTTCTTGACGTAGGTGACGCCATCATACCCATCGAGGATATCGGTGAAATCCAAAAGCCGTAAATCATCTATCACCTTCGCGTTTCTCTTGATCGGATTAAGATAGTGCAAATCCGGGTGATTTCGGAAATATTCCCCCGCCGCGGAAGCCGGGAATCCTTTATCGGCGACGATCACGCCTTTAGTGATGCGGTTTTCCGATATGAACGCCTCGTAGGAAGTCATGTCGGGCATGTTCCCCGGAAAGCATTTGGAACAGATGGGCTCCATCGACTCAAGGTCAAACGCGTACAATACCGATATGTCCCGCGTCCTTTTCGCGCGTGCCTTCCTTGAGAAGTCCGATAAAGAATTGACTTTTGACTCATCGGATTTCAACGTCCCGTCTATCAGGAGGTGATGGCTCATATCGACGGCGGCTGTCCTGTTCCTCATAAACGAGACGATGCGGGAACAGGTTCTTCCAAGATCGTTCAGAAAATCGCACACGGCGTTCTTTGATAAGGCGACTCCCGAATAAATCTCTGACAAAAAGCTGGCGTCATAGGCATTTTTGAGTTCATGGTCTTTTATTCCCGGATCGCAGACGCGAAGCGTCGACACGCAATAAATCTTCAAGGCGTCCGCTCTGCCATAGACTTGACAGAGCTCGTCGATCATGTCTTTGTTGACATCGTCGCATAACACGACGTTTGCCCAGTCTTTCAGATCCGCCGGCGACACGGATACATTCCCCGGAGCGGCGGAGTCTATCGGCACGAACATGCCGTCGATGATATGCCCTATTGTTGGGCCGTTAATCGGCACGCGCCTTCCGCCAACGTATCTGCAGCCCGTCCGTTTCCTCACGGCATAGAGGTTTTTGTTTTTTCCGTAAGCGGTTACCACGGTGTTCGTTGGCCTTTCGACCGAGAGAATATCCTGAGGTATAGGCATTACAGATCCCCCCTTTCCCGGATGTATAGTCTAATTATACGGCATTATAAGACTATACGGAAGTTTTTTTTCGGGGTGATTTATAAAAATAATTCTTTTGAATACAACAATTTATCGTCTGAGTTGAGCGATACTGGTTCAGTGTATAGTACAAGCTATTGGGAAAGTTCTAATATATGTGCATCGCGCGAATATCCGCTAAGCCATGGGCGCACAAAACGCTCTGGTCAACGCCGCCGCCTAGGGCCAGCGCAAAAGCCGTCCGTCCCCCAAAACAGCCTGACAATGACCGATTGAGCCTGCCCGCCGCGGACGCCACGTATGCGTCGCCAGCGTCCTCTCGGCGGAAGGCCGCCGGTACCCAGCCTCCCCATTCCCGACGAGTCCCGACCCAAACCCGGGCGCCCAGCCAATATGGCGGCAATTCGGCCGATGATGCCCCTCCGCACTCAAAACTCCAACTTTGGCAAGCCCTTCACGATCTTCATGGTCTCCAGGCTGACGGTTATGAGGCCAAGCAGGAGATCCAGGATGTACCTGGGCTGGCCGTGCTCCCTGGCCCAGTCGTTGGGATCGTTTTTGATGCCGCTGTCCTTGTCGACCTTGACCTGGTAGCGGTCCATGACCCACTCGATGGCCGATCGGCCATTGACCACGTAATCGTAGGCCTCCGGGGGGATGCCGCTGACGGTGATGGACTGGTTGTACAGGATGGCCGTCCTGTCGTCCTTGCCGGCGAAGCGCATCTTTTCGACGATGAAGTCGCCCCTGTCCTCGCCGGTGACCTTGGCCTGGCCGTAAGGCTTGACCGTCTCATAATTGAGGTGAAGCTCGGCCAGGTCCCGGCCGGCCTTGGAGAAGGCCCAAAAGTCCTCCGGTTTGTCCACCAGGGGCAGCCTGGGCAGCGACTTTTTCAGGTCGGCCGAGAACGCTGCCCTGTAGTCCTCTGAATGAAGAAAGCCATACACGTAATAAAAGATGGCGTCCTTGTTGACCTTTGAGCCATACCTGGCCCGGCTCTCCTCAAGAATGTAGTCCGTTATGGCGTCATGGCGTTTGTGGCCGTCAATTATCGTACCCGAGTCAAAAAGGGTCCTCTTTTGGGTCCCGCCCTCAGTCTTGAGATCCTCATAGTGGTAGCGGGGGAAACATTGGGACTTTCCAATTAATTCTAAGTCAGGAAGAATATTGGTCATTATTGTAGAAAATTCTTTGTTTACGCCAATCCCAGAAACACAAATGACTAAATTGTGGTGATTTTGGGTTGGAAATAACTGAGGTATTGTATAAATATATTCTATTAATTTTTTATCAAAATATAAATGTTGTTTTAAAAAAGGTCTATATAATGATATAGCAGCATTTTTGCTATCAAATTTTAGTTGTATATTTCTTTCAATATTCTTAATTAAAGATCTTGACCAACTTATTTTACAATTATCATATTCAATTATTGAATTTATATTTGTTAAATCATTATTTAATTTTATTTTATTATATTTTTTTCTTTGAAAATTATAAAAAGATATTAAATTATTTATATTTTCGAGTAAATTATTTTTAGAGTAATTATAATTCCATATATCTCTATTTGTCGTAATTCCATAAGAATAAATATCTTTAAAAATAGTTAAAAAGTAATTTTTTTTACCAATAAGATAGAATTTTTTGAACGTATCACTTCTTTGATTTAACCAATCACCGGCTTCATTAGGTTCAATCTTTTCCCAGGCCAAACCTGGATTATACAGGTCATGTGCCTTGGCCAATATAGCCAGCTTGTCTTCTCGAGACAAATAGTCGCCGACGTCATGATGATAGATTTCAGCCTGGCCTTTATGGGCCGGGTTCTTTATCAGTATGGTGATGGCTATGGGCGTCCGGCTGCCAGACCCAAAAATCTTGCCACCTTCCTTTCTTGATAATTCCCCTGAAGTCCTTTGATTGCCTCTCAAGTTGAAGATATATATCTTGCTGAAGTCCTCGGCGAGGCATTTCCTCATGCCGTCCATGGCGTTGCCGTCCAGCCATCCGGCGTTTGATACAAAGGCCACAACCCCGCAACCTTCCAATTCTAGCCTATTGGAAGCCCATCGTATGGCTTTGATATATGAGTCGTACAATGATTTCACATTAGCCGAGACAGATTCATGACCATAAGTCAAGTTTATTTGCTGTTCCAATAAGGGGTAAAATTGATTTTTGGCATTTTTGTTGGCATCGCCTTGGCCTACGGAATACGGAGGATTGCCAATTATAACCGTTATTGGAATTAACGTTTGAGTATTAACACGTTCAATATTTTGCTTTAGGCGTTGATCTTTTAAGATATCTGTCGTGTTGTTTTCAAAAAGTTGAAAAGTATCGGTCAAGCATATGCCGTCAAAGGGGTGGTAGTCGGTCGGCTCGCCCATGGCCGCATGATAGGCGTTCTCAATATTGACGCTGGCTATGTAATAGGCCAACAGAACCATCTCGTTGGCATGAAGCTCGTTAGCGTATTTGTATGCCAGCCTGTCGCCCTCCCCCAGAAGCCCCGTCTGGATCAGCCTGGCGATGAAGGTCCCGGTTCCGGCGAATGGGTCAAGAATGTGGGCTTCAGGATCCGAGATGTCCCGGCCAAACTCGCTCCTCAGGACCTTGGCCACCGAATGGTTTATGAAGTCGACCACCTCTATCGGGGTATAGACCACGCCCAGCCTGTCAACCGTCTTGCGCATGGCCAGCCTGAAGAAATTCTCGTAGAGGTTGACCATGATCTTCTGCTTGGCGGCGGGATTGTCGATACCGGCGACCTCATCCCTGACAGTCTTGTAGAACCGGCTAAGGATGATTTTGTCCTTCTCAAGGCCCTGATCTTCCAGGACGTCAATCATGGCCTCTAAGGACCTTGAGACAGGATTGTTCTTGACGAAGGAATAGTCGTCGAACAGAGCCTCGAAAACTGGCTTACTTATCAGGTGTTGAGCCAGCATTTCAATGGCCTCGGCGTCATTGATCGAGGGATTGAGGGTTTGCCTGAGGCTTTCAAGGAAATTTTCAAACTCGATTTTGTGTGGGCCATCCTGTCCGACGACTGTGGCGATCCTCTTCTTGAAGCCATCGGCAATCTTAGCGACATCCATCGCCCACCGCATCATGTCGTGCTTGCTGCCCATCCTTTTTACAATCTTGGCGTATATTGCGTTGTGAAGGAGTAGTTCCTTTTCCCTGACCTTGGCCAGGAGATCCTGGGCCTTGGCCTTTTGGATAGCCAAGTGCTTGGTTTCCTCTACTGAACCGGCTATTCCTCCTATTATGAATTTTCCCTTGCCATCAGTCTGGTCCACGTTGAACTCTATCTTGTTGATTATGGCTTTGAAGCGGTCATCATGGGCCTTCAGCGCATTCAAGACTGTCCAGAGCACCTCGTATTCCTTGTTTTCATCCAGGGCAGCTTCTCCTTCCACGTAAGAAGGCACTATCACAGGGATGATGATGTATCCAAATTTCTTGCCAGGGGCCCTGCGCATTACGCGGCCTACTGACTGGACCACCTCAATCTGGGAGTTCTTGGGCGAAATGAACAGAACTGCGTCCAATGTGGGTACGTCGACTCCTTCACTCAGGCATCTGACATTGGTGAGTACCCGGCAGTCATTCTGGTTGCCGGACTCGGCTTTCAGCCAGGACATCAGCCTGTCCCGTTCCGTTGCCCCCATGCGCCCATCTATGTGCATTGCGCTGACATCGACCAGTCTCTCCAGCTCATCATTGGTTAACTTGCTTGCCAAGTCACCATTGAGCCGGTTGAGCCTTCCCGTTATGGCCATAGAATTAGGTATGGTCTGGCAGAAGGCCACCGCCTTGCGCATGCGGCCAGGGTCAACCTCGCTTAGGATTTTGTGCTCATAGTCCATGTTTTTGGACAAGGCGTTTAGACAGCCAACGAGCTTGGTGACGGCATCGGTATCGATCTCTTTTTTCCCCTCGGCGGCCACGGCCTGGAGCTCCTCAGGGACTGCCAGCCGGTTAACAGTCAGGACAAGAAGCTTATAGTCGGAGAGAAGTCCCCGGTCAACGGCCTCTCCGAAACCAAGGTGGTAGATTTCTGGGCCGTACAGGCTTTCATCGTCCATTGAACAGAGGGCCATCGAGCAGTTCTCGGCCTTTTTTTTCGCCATGTCAGCGAAAATCCTTGGGGTGGCCGTCATGTACATGCGTTTCTTCGCTATTATGAAACCTGGGTCGTGGACCTTGACAAAATGGCTCTCCTCGTCGTCGGGCGAGATCACCCCGGTGGTCCGGTGGGCCTCGTCGCACACAATAAGATCCACGACATGCTTGCCGGTCTTGAGTGCCTGAGCCACCCGCTCTATTGAATGGTAGGTGGAAAATATTACATTGAGGCGTTGAGGCGATTTTAGTCGGCCATGCTCCAACTGTCTCAGTATTTGTAGAGGATCGGTAGTGGCCGGCAGGGCCAGATCGACCACCGATGACATGTCGCGGTCGTTCATTATTTTTTCACTGCCTTTGGATACCTCGGCATCGGAGCAGACGCACACAGCATGGAAGTGACTATTGGCGTTAGCCGTCCATTCCCTAAGTGTCTGGCCGATCAGGGCGATGGAGGGGACCAGAAACAGGACCAGTCCCCGTCCTTTGGTCAGTTCCTCAGCTATTTTGAGTGAGGTGAAGGTCTTGCCCGTCCCGCAAGCCATGATGAGCTGGCCCCGGTCATGCTCCTTGAAGTGCTCCACGGCCTTCTCCAGGGCGATACTTTGGTGCTCCATCAAGGTTTTGCGGGGAGGCCTGGCCTCTCGTCCGTGGAGACCCCGATCAAGCTTGTCCCAGTCAACGTCCGCCGCGTCAAGGTTGGCCAGGCCAATCCTGTTGACAGAGGGGGTCTGGTTGTCCAACTCGCGCTCGGCCTCGGCTGACCAGTTGTCGGTCGTGGCGATCCACAGACGGTTCGAGAAGACGGACTCTCGTCCAGCCTCATCCCTGAAACGCTTGCCGCTGGCCCCAAGAAAGCTGTCGACCGCCTGTTTGTTCACATAGGCGTCCTCGACAAGGCACTTGCACTGGACGGCCCAGTATCCGCCGTCCACGTTCCTCAGAACGAGGTCGATCCCGATGTCCTTGCCGGACGGGCTGATACTCTTGTGGAATGGGCAGTCCTTCCAAAGCCAGATCTTGGCGAACTCCCCCTCGTAAGGAGGATATGTCCTCAAAAAGTTGGCCATGAGCCTTTCGAAGTGGTCGCCCTTGTCCCGCTGGCTGAACGCTTCAGCGCGATACTTGCGCAGTATGTCCTGGAAATCCATGTAGTGACCTTTTTCTCTCTAAAGCAAGGTTTACGGTAGGAATACATTTCTGATGATGATTGGACATACGAGTCATACAATATATGGGTTATTGTATACTCATAATTAACTATAATAAAAATAATTATATAAATTTTTATATTAAAAATATATTAATAATTAATTATTCAATTGATCAGATATCTTCAGATTCAAGATGTGATGTTTATTTCATTGGACCTAAACTCAACAAAAAAGCCTAACGCCAAAGAAACTCTTTGGCGTTAGGCCTTGGAATAACCTCCGTGATCCATAAGGAACACGAGGAAATGTGAAAACTACTTATTACACCCCAGAGAGAGAGAGAGAGAGAGAGAGAGAGAGAGAGAGCAACATTGTTCCAAAACCCTCCAGGACAAATTTTTTAATTACTGTCATTTTAATGATATTTTATTTATTATACACGGTATAAGTCTAAAATTTATTATCTATTTATTTTTTACAGTATAATATACCTATATATAATAATTAATAAATTTTTCAATTAAACTATCTATGTTTTAGTAACTATATATATTTATACAATAAATATTTTCATATAAATATTTTATTAATATATTTGTGAATATTGATAATATATAATTAATTATTATATAGTAATCAAATAAATATGTTATATTTAAAAATATTTGATTGCGAATTAAATTGATTTTATAATTTATATAATATATTAAATTTTAAATATTATTTAATATATAGTTATGTCATTAAAAAAATATTCTAGCCTTCACAACTTTACATAAGTAAAGTTCAGCGATATAGCTTTGACTATGTTTATTTTATACCATATTGGCAAGCATTTTGCAAATTCAGTTCCATCATGAACATCAATCCTGACGCTGGTCTCAGAAGGATGGCCGCTAAAACTGACATAACTCCACGATAAGCGCAAAATTCAGAAAACTAGAAATATATACTTGCACTTCTATTGGAAAATAAGCTTGGCGTCAGTTGTAACTGCCGGAATATTGATTTTTTCGATAAAGTCTTGTTATAGTCTTTTAGTCTGCGAATGTTTTGCCTTTTTCAAGTTGTAATGATAATCTTATGATAATACTAGATTAAGCAGACAGTTGCCAATCTGTCGAGGGCTTTCGGCCCTACGCCCATAATTCATCTTGAATCTGTCAAGGCGGCTGGAGGAGGTTTCGGTGAACATGATTCAACGAGAAATTTATATGAACAAGATTGAAGGCTTCATCGACCAGCCCGAGATTGTCAAAGTCATAACCGGCCTCCGCCGAAGCGGCAAATCGGTCATGCTGGAACTGATACGGCGAGAGCTTTTGAATCGCAGCGTCCCACAGGACCAGCTGATCAGTCTAAACTTCGAGGACATGAATCTTTGGGACTTAAGAGATCCCAGAAAGCTGCATGACCATATACTGTCCAAAATTCGAACAGTGGGCGGCCGGGCCTATCTCTTCCTGGACGAGGTTCAGGAGGTGCATAAATGGGAAGCCTGCGTCAATTCGCTGCGGGTCAACTCCGACGCGGATATCTACGTGACTGGCTCCAACGCCAAAATGCTGACGGGGGAACTGGCGACGCTGCTAGCTGGCAGGTATGTTGAGATACGGATGTTTCCTTTTTCGTTCAAGGAGTTTTGCCTCGCCTTCAGGGACAGGACGCCTGGAATATCGGACAGCCAACTGTTTCGGCGATACCTGGAGCAGGGGGGAATGCCTTTTCTGGCCAGCCTTGGCCTTTCCGAAACCGATTCCAGGCAATATATGCGGGACATCTTTTCCTCAATCGTCATCAAGGACGTCATGAGGAGAAATAATTTCCGGGATGTGGATCTTCTGGAGAGGATCGTCGCCTATCTCCTGGCCAATGTGGGCAAAAGCCTCTCGGCTTCCGGGATCTCCAGGTATTTCAAAAATGAAAGACGCAAGGTGGCTCCTGAGACGGTCCTGAATTATATGAAGGCCTGCGAGGAAGCCTATCTTATCCACAGGGTACGCCGTCTCGACGTGTCGGGCAAAAAGATGCTCAAAGTCGATGAAAAATACTACGTGGCGGATCATGGTCTGCGCCAGGCGGTTTATGGGCACAACGAGCGGGACATCGGGCTGGTGCTCGAAAACATTGTTTGCCTGGAAATGTCGAGACGAGGATACGAGATCACGGTCGGGCGCGTTCTCGACAGGGAAATCGACTTTGTCTGCGCCCACCAAGGCGAACGCGTCTACGTCCAGGTTTGCTATCTGCTCGCCAGCGAGGAGACCATAGAAAGGGAGTTCGGGGTCTATTACGAAGTCCCAGATAATTTCCCCAAGTATGTCGTCTCCATGGATGAATTCGACATGAGTCGCGATGGCATCAGACACATGAACATTAGAGACTTTTTGCTGGCCTCGTCATACTGAGAGAAGATCGTTTAAAAAATAAATCATATTCTATTTATATTTTTAGATATACTTATTCTATAACATTTAAGATAATATTAAATTATTTATACATATATTTTAAAATAATACTATATGGTTTTATAAATAATTTATTATTTATAAAATTTTAAAAATTATATATTGATAAACTAAGCTTCACCATGTCCAATCAATGTCAGCAGCTTAGGCAGTCTCAGTGCCAGGTACAAAAACCAAACGTCTTGCTCTCCAGTGAGCAGGCCATGAACGAGAACCATTTTTCTCATATCTGAGGGCAGAGCGTCTTAAATTGTTGACATTGAGCCAGGCCAGACAAAATCATTCAGTTCCTTCAGATGGAACAGAAAATGACAGAAATTGCCGCCCAAAAAACTGTCAGCGCATGGAATCAATCTTCTCTTTAGTGAATCCAGTTACTTTTACGATGGTGTCAGTGTCAAGTCCGATTTCAAGCATATTTTTTGCGGTTTTTTCCATCCCTTTTTCCATCCCTTCTTCCATCCCTGCCGCGCGTTCCCCCGCCAGAACGCTGTTGTCATGAAAATCAGAGATCCAGGCCTTGAACGCTTCCTGCACCTCGGGGCTTGAGATGACCTCGCTGTATCGGTTCACGAACTGCTCCGCCCCTCTGTCGTCATAGACACGAATCTCTTCAGTCTTGGTTCCATGGCGAATATCTCCTCAGGTAGCTTGCCGTTGAAGTGCATTTCATAAAGAAGCTTGCACCAGCAGTAAAACGGGTCCGGGTAGTTCTCCGGCTCCTCTGGAAAATAGGGCAGCTGTACGTTGAAGACCTCATAATCGTCCGATGCGGCGCGGTTGGGTATCTTCTTGAACGAAAACGCGATGGGCTGAAGGAGTTCCCTGTTGTCATCCCGGCAGTCGCTCTCGCTCCCGAAGATGTTGATCACGATGACTCTGGGCATCTCGGAAGCCATCTCCGCGGGGGTGGTCCCCTTTCTCGCCGTGCTGATGAAGATATGGGAGGCTTCCAGAAGATTGCGCTGGAGAATATTTTTGTCGTGATAGAGCCGTACCTCAAAGATCGCTGTCTCGCCGGCTCCGTTTTTGGCGACGATGTCGATGCGGCAGCTGCGCCTGAAGAGTCTGGACACATGCTGCTGGACCGTTAGGGAAGCGACGTCGCCGAACTTTTCATCGCGTGGGGCCAACACCGCGTAGATGAGGCTAGATGCGGCCAGGCCGGCGATTTGTTCGTTCTTGAAAAGCTCATCCGCGACAGGATAGGCCAAAGGGGACATGAAGGCGACTTCCGTTTTTCGCCTTGGTCGTTCTGGGGCAGTTTTGGTCATTCGGCATACCTCGCAATATATTAAGCTCCTAGTGTAGCACAAATGTGCCTGAATGTCAGTCGGGAAAGAGCCCCTGGGGGAGCCCCTAGCCCCTGGCCCCGGAAATCCCCAGACCATGGCGGCCTCATGCGGGGCAGGCCAACTCGCACCCCGGGACCAGCGGGCTATCATCGTCGCCGGCGAGGCGCCGATGGGGCAATGACGGAGAGCCGACGATATTGCCCAGAACGTCTGGGCAGTCGGACGAATCCAGGCGTCAGGCCAGTGGGCCCATGGTCACCAGGGGGCGCTGGCCATGGGCAGGTGATCGGCCATGCCATTCCCTGGATCGCCACAGGCGGCGCGGCATGGGAAAATGCCGGGAGGACCTCCTTCCTGGCCGCCAGCATGGACAGGACGGCCAGGCGGTGCCTTTGCCCCGGCTTGGCCGCCAGGGCGGTCCCGTCGGGAACGATTTGGCCGGTAACTTGGCCCCGGGGTCTTGGAGGAAGGGGCCTTGGCGTCCCTTGACCCCAGGGAGGCCCTCTTGCCGTGGCCGTCCGGACACATGGGGCCGGTCCCCTGATGGGCCGGGCATAGCTGGTCCTGTTGGCCGCCGGCAGACCCATGGCCCCGCTGGCTTGCCTGGTCCTTGCCTCGCCACGGCCTGGGGCCTACGACGGCGCCCCGAGGCCTTGGCCTCCAGGCAGGATCCCCGGCGATGTCCATGCGCCCCCGGAGATGGGCGCGGCCCGCCGCCCTATCGGCGCGCGTTTCCGTCTAGCCTCAAATAAGCCGGATATCGTCCCTTGCGGCCGTCCGGCCCGGCGAGACGGCGATCGGCCCCGCATGGTCGTCCCCTCTGGGCCCGGGCCCTTGGCGTCGGCCGGCGAATAGGCCGCCAGGCTGGGCCATGGGCCTGGGTTTGGCCTGGCCGTGTGGACTTTGCCCGGACCGTGATGTAATATAACTTGTCCTTCGGGCCCTGGATCCCTGGACGGGTGGGCCTATTTTTTTGATCCCGGCCCAGATTCCGTAAGCCAGTTTCTGTCTTTTTTGTCCCTGTACACCAAAACAGCATGCTTTTTTAGCCAAAAGCCAAAGAAATCGTTTTAAAGCGACCAAAGGTCAAGGCCGGGGCATTCCCCTGGCCAGCCAACCAAGCCGGCAGCTGGAAAACCCCATGGACACAAGTTTCCAACCACCCATAGAAAGGACCCCGGCCCCGGTCCCGGCCAGGCGGCCCAAGGCCCTGCCCCCGGCCAGGAAGGAGAAGCCCCAGCCGCCGGCCCCGGCCAGCTCCGATTCCTTCAGCGCCTACCTGGCCGAGATAAGGCGCTTCAAGCTGCTGACCCCGGGCGAGGAGGAGGCCCTCCTGGACGACTACAAGCGCACCGGCAACCCCGAGGCGGCCCAGGGCCTTGTCACGGCCAACCTGAGGCTGGTGGTGAAGATCGCCATGGAGTTCCAGAGCCACTGGCTCAACAACCTGCAGGACCTGGTGCAGGAGGGCAACATGGGTCTCATGCAGGCCCTCAGGAAGTTCGATCCGACCAGGGGCGTCAAGTTCAGCTACTACGCCTCTTACTGGATCAAGGCCTACATGCTCAAGTACATCATGGAGAACTGGCGCCTGGTCAAGGTTGGCACCACCCAGGCCCAGCGGAAGCTCTTCTACAACCTCAAGAAGGAGCAGGACAAGCTGGCCAGGGAAGGCCTGGAGCCGGCCTCGGGCCTCCTGGCCGAGCGCCTGGGGGTCAGCGAGCAGGCCATCAGGGAGATGGACATGCGCATGTCCTCCGGCAGGGAGATCTCCCTGGACGCCCCCGTGGGGCCCGACTCCAGCCAGTCCCAGATAAGCCTGATCCCCAATGCCGAGGAAGGCGCCGACAACATCCTCGCGGACGCCCAGATCCGGGAGATGGTCGCCGACAAGCTGGAGCGCTTCAAGGACACCCTCGACGAGAGGGAACTCATCATCCTGGAGCGCCGGCTCATGACCGAGGACCCGATCACGCTCCAGGAGCTGGGCGAGGAGTTTGGGGTCAGCCGGGAGCGCATAAGGCAGGTTGAGGAGCGGCTGAAGAAGTCCCTGCGCAAGTATCTGCTCCAGGAGCTGCCGGAGCTTGAGGACCGCTGAGGCCGGGCCGGGATCCCCCTGCCCGTCCCCTCTTATTGAAAAAAGCCGCGTTTTGTTCTAGTGTTCCGTTTGCCTTGGTCGCCCCCGGCCCGCAAGACGGGCAGGCCGTATTCCCCTGACGAAGGTCAGAAGTCCCTTGGCGGAGACTTTATGGTCCCAAACCTAATGGCCTTATCCAAATCCCGCTCACCGGCCATCTTCCTGGCCATCCTGGTCCTGGGCCCGTTCCTTACTGGCTGCGACGCCACCCTGGCCGGCTCCCCCTCGCCGGTGGCCGACAGCTACTACTACTTCCTGCGATCCCAGTACGAGGAGCTCCTCATGAGGGACAAGGAGGCCGTAGACTCGATGGTCAAGGCCGTGGAGGCTGACGAGGGCTCGGCCTACCTCAACCTGGAGGCGGCCAAGCTCATGAGCCGCATCGGCCGGACCGACGAGGCCAAGGCCTTCATCCAAAAAGCCATCGCCAACGATCCGGGCAACGTGGAGGCCAGGCTACTGGGTGCCTGGCTGGCCGCCGGCAACTCCGACTGGGCGTCCGCCGAGAGCCAGTACGCCGAGGTCCTGAGGATCGACCCCCTGAACGAGGAGGCCCTTTCCTACCTGGGGGCCCTTTACGCCGAGAGCGACCGCATGGACGAGGCCGTGGCCTCCTTCACCAGGCTGGGCCAGCAGTCGCCGGACCTGTTCCTGCCAGACTACTACCTGGGCCGCCTGGCCCAGAAGCGGGGCCGGCCCAAGGAGGCCATCAGCCACTTCAGGAAGGCCTTGAGGAAGAACCCGTCCTTCACGGCGGCCCTGGCCGAGCTGGCCCTGGTCTACGAGCAGGAGAACAGGCTCAGGGAGGCCGAGTCCTCCTACCGCCAGCTCATAAAGCTCCAGCCAGAGTCGACCGTGCCCCAGGCCCGGCTGGCGCACATCCTCCTGAAGACAGGCCGCAAGTCCCAGGCCGTGGAAATCCTCAAGCGGATGAGCCAGATACTCCCTGCCTCCAAGGACTCCATACATGCCTCCATCGTCGTCGGGCTGGCCTACATCGACGAGGGCATGTTCAGGGAGGCGGCCGACGAGTTCGAGATTGCCCTGGCCCAGAGCCCGGGCAACGACACCGTGAGGTACCTGTTGGCCTCGGTCCTCTCGGAGCTCGGCGACCGCGCCAGGGCGGCCTCGCTCCTGGAGGCCATCCAGCCTGCCAGCGAGTACTTCGTGGACGCTAAGCTTCTCCTGTGCTCCATCCAGCTGCTCCAGGACCAGAGGCCGGCCGCCCTGGCCACGCTGGCCAGGGCCCGCGCGGAGGCCCCCAACTCGCCGCAGCTCCTGCTGGCCCACGCCACCCTCCACGAGGAGGGCGGGGACTTCAAGGAGGCCAGGGACATCTACGCGAAGTCGCTGGACAAGTTCCCCAAGGTGGCCGAGATTAGGTTCCGCCTGGGCTTCGTCGAGGACAAGCTCGGCAACAAGTCGGCCTGCATAAGGGCCATGCGCCAGACCATCGAGCTTGACCCCAACCACGCCGAGGCCCTCAACTACCTTGCCTACACCTGGGCCGAGATGGACCAGAACCTTGACGAGGCCCTGAAGATGGCCCTGAAGGCCGACTCCATCAAGCCCGACAACGGCTACATAATCGACACCGTCGCCTGGATATACTTCCGCCAGGGCGAGGCCCTAAAGTCCCTGCCCCTCCTTGAGCGGGCCGCCAGGCTCTCGGACGAGGACCCGGTGGTCCTGGAACACCTTGGCGACGTCCTGGCCGACATCGGCCGGGCGGCCGAGGCCAGGCAGGCCTACGCCAGGGCCCTGGAAAAGGGGCACGAGCATCCGGGAATGATCAATGATAAGCTCCAAGGCATCGAAAACTGAGACGGCCTTCCCCGCGCCCTGTGTACCTGGCGCGACGGGGCTGGTGCCCCTGTCCCCGTTCCCGTTCCAGGTCCTTTGCGCCCTTCTGGTACTGGCCCCGCTCCTTCTCCCAGCCTGCCTGGCCTCCTCGGCCGGGCGCCCGGGCGGCGGCCAGCCTGAGGCCCAGGGCCCGGCCATGGACCTGGCCCTGGGCCTCAGGCGCGGGGGGGAGTCCATCGGCTCCTTCGCCGCCAGGGGCTCGGTCGAGTACTCGGCCGACGGCTCGAACCACTTCTTCCGCTTCGAGCTGCTGTCCCAGAGGCCGGGCAATTTCCAGTTCACCGTCCTCGACCCGCTGGGCCGCCCGGCCATGAGGGTCATCTCAGACGGGAGCCGGTTCGTGGCCCTCCAGTACGGGGCCCGCGAGGCCACCGTCGGGCCGGCCGATCCGGGCTCGCTGGGCCGGTTCCTGCCGCTGGGCCTCCGGGCCGAGGACTTCATCTCGCTCCTCTCTGGCACCCTGGTCCCCGAGCCTGAGGCCGCGGCCCTGGATCCCGGCCCCAGGAACGGCCAGACCCTCAGGATCCTCCCGGGCGGCTTCTGGTCCGGGGCCTCCTGGAAGGTCAGCCTATCGCCCGCCGAGAACGGCCAGAGGATTGACGGCTTCACGGCGACCATGGCCGACGGCCCGCCACTCGTGGCCGGCTACGGCCAGTTCGCCGTCCTGCCGGTCGAGGACGCCGGCCTCAGGGTCGATTTTCCCCACCGCCTCGACTTGTCCTGGGGCCGGGAGAAAAAACTCCTGATCCGCTACGACGAGGTGCGCCTGGGGTTCCCGGCCCAGTCCGGCATGTTCCTGCCCCTCGTGCCCGCCGGCTTCTCCAGGGTCGAACTCTAGGGCCTGGCGCCAGGACGCCGAAGCCAAAACTTACGACGCAACCATATCCCCAGGGCCCCGGCCCCCAAGGCCGGCTTTAAGGGCCCTTATGCCGGTGTGGCCATGACGGCTAGCGACGACTACAAGAAAAACCAGCCCTTCGGGCCCCAGGCCGTCCAGGACCCTTTCCTGGACGATATGGGCCTCGACAGCGAGATGAAGGAAATCATAAGGGAACTAGACGAGGTCAGCGCCCTGGATCCTGGCCAGGGCCCCGCCCAGGCCTCCCCTGACCCCCTGTTCCCAGGCGGACAGTTCGTCCAGGGCCCCGCCCAGGCCCCCCCGGAGCCCAGTTTCCCAGGCGGACAGTTCGTCCAGGGCCCTGCCCAGGCCCCCCAGGCAGCGCTGGCCATCAATGGCCAGGACCACGCCCAGTTCCCGATGCGGTCCCAGGCTGACCAAAGCCTCGGCCAGGTTCCCTTTGGGTACCCGCTTACTGGCCAGGGGGCACCATCATCATTCGGACCCGGCCCGGCCACCCAGGGCCAGCGGTTCTTCCCTGCCCAGCAGCCGGGACTCTCCCCCAGCCTGGGGCCCGATTTCGGCCAGCCGGCCCCCGCCGCCGCTGGCCCGTCCCAGGCGGGACCGGTCCCAAGGGCCGCCCGGCCGGTCCTCACGGCCCGATCCCCAGTCCCTGTCCCCAGGACCCCGGCCCTGGAGCCAAGCGACACCCTCCTTTTGACCGACAAGGTGGCCATGCCCAGCCTGGAAAGGGCCAACGAGGTCATCGACCTGATCGACGAGATCGACGGTCCTGCCCCCGGCGGCCAGGGCCAGAGCGTGGCCGATCTCCAGGCCGCGGAGCTGGCCGGGCTGATCGAGGCGGCCGTGGAGAGGGCCCTGCGGAGGGTTTTTGGGAAGTAGCCCCAAGCCAAACTTTGATTTGCATTCCAGGGGCCATTTTTGGTACTTTCCTATCTTCGGTCCCCCCGTCTTCCAGGGCAAGACGCCGCCACCCCAAACCCGAGCCATCCTGCATAGCCAGCTGGCCACTTAGTAGAGATTATGTCTAAAAAGGTCCCTATCAAAACCCTTTTACGTACCAATGACGCATTCCTTACCAGTTCAGAAAAAATCTGGCTCTACGTCCAGGCCAACACCAAGAAGATAGCCCTGGTCGTCGGCCTGGCCGCGGCCGCGGTCATAGCCGTCCTCATCGTCAGGGCCGTGCATGACTCCAGGCTCGCCAAGGCCCTCGACGCCTTCCACCTGGCCCAGGAGCTCCCCCCCGGGGAGGGGCAGAACGATGCCTTCATGGCGGTGGGCCGGGACTATTCCGGCACCCCGGCCGCCCGCCAGGCACTCTACGCCCTTTTGGGCATTTACCTGGCCCAGTCCGACACCGGCGAGGCCCTGCCCCTCCTCGACGAGCTTGCTATGAACATCACCCCGGCCGAGGAAAGCCTCCGGCCGCTCCTCTTGGCTACCAAGGCCGGTCTCCTTGAGCAGGCAGGCCTGGCCGACGAGGCCATGGTCCAATACAAGGCCGCCATCGCCCTGGCCGGTTCCGGCCAGGGCGAGCCTGGGGCCAGCTCAGAGTTCCTGGCCGAGCTCTACTCCTCGCTGGGACGGGTGGCCCTGGCCGCCGGCCAGGCAGAAGAGGCCAGGAAGGCCTACGAGGACATAGTGTTCCTGGCCCCCAGCAGCTTCAGGGCCTACACGGCCCAGGTCAGGCTGGCCCAGCTCTCCGGGACCGTCACGGGCGACGGCACCCCGGCCGACGGCGCTGACGCGGGCGACGGCACCCCGGCCGACGGCGCTGACGCGGGCGACGGCGCCCAGGCCGACGGCGCTGACGCGGGCGACGGCGCCCAGGCCGACGACGCAGACGCGGGCGAAGGCACCCAGGCCGACGGCGCAGACGCGGGCGAAAGCACCCAGGCCGCAGCACCCGGCCCCGAGACCCAGGACAACCACGAGGGGCACGACCACCCGGCCGACTAAGGCCAACGGCCAAGGACGGGCAGCCACAGGCGAACCAACTTTCCTGACTGAGGTCCGGCTAACATGGAAGACGATCCGAGAAACGTTCAGAGCGACGGGGACGAGCCCAAGACCGAAGGACTTCCTGCCGATGACGGCCTGGACGATATCCCCAACGGGCCCGGACTTGACCTTGACGGGGCCGGGGCAGGCCCACTGGACAAGGGCCAGGACTGGAACGGTCAGGACGAGGGGATACCGGAGGAAAGGCTGCCGGTACTGGACACCCCTGGCCCAGGACTCAGGTACGCCCTGGTGGTCCTGGCGGCCGCCCTCATCGTGGCCCTTGGCTATTGGTTCCTGCGCGACGACAAACCGGCGCCCCCCGCGCCGCCACCGGACATTCCCCTAACGGCCGAGCCCCCTGTCGCCCAGGCACAGGATGAGGGGGACGACGCCTTGTCAGAACTCGGTTTTGGGCCGGTGGAGGTCGGCCTGGGGGCCAACGCCGGCACCGCGCCACAAGGTGGGCCTCCTGAGGAAATACTGACCACGCGGGTCGATCCCAGTTCCACGATCCCTGGAGGCTGGAACTTCTCCCCGCCCCCAGAGCCGGCCATGGCCCCAGAGCCCCAGCCCCAGGATCCCAGGATCGCCGACCTGGGTCCCGTCCAGACTGACGATGAACCAGACCCCGAGGTCACGGTCATCGAGGCCAACGACTCCGGCAGCCTAATCGTGGCCCCCACGGCCGCCGACCAGCCAGAGGACGGGGACCTGCCCCTGGTCTCCGAGATTATGACCGACCAGGAAACGACGCCCGTCTCGTCGCCCCCGGGCCAGCCAATCCCCCAGATAGTCCTGGCCAATGACGGGGCCTCCGCCACTGGCCTGGACGACGGGGACGCCGCAGACGCCCCTGGCCCAGACGAAGCCTACGAAAACCCAGCCACAAGCCAGGCCAGGGAGCCAGCCACCCCGGCCACTGGGCCTCCCAGGGAACAGGCCTCCCAGGCCACTGGGCCACCCAGGGAGCCAGCCACCCCGGCCACTGGGCATCCCAGGGAACCTGCCTCCCCGGCCACTGGGCCACCCAGGGAGTCAGCCACCCCGGCCACTGGGCCACCCAGGGAGTCAGCCACCCCGGCCACTGGGCCTCCCAGGGAACCTGCCTCCCCGGCCACGGCGACAGGGCCGGAGCCAGCCCCGAGCGAGGCCATCTCCAAGCTCTGGGTGGCCAACCTGCTGTCCACGCCCAGCCAGGCCGAGGCCGACGCGGCCTGGGGACGCCTGCGGGGGCAGGAAGGGACCAACGTCCTCTACCGCTATGAGACCGTGGTCGGTGGGACCAACCAGCACCGCCTGCGGCTCGGATTCTTCGGTGACCGGGCAGCCGCCGAGGCCGCTGGCGCGGCCATGGCCAAAAAGGCCGGCCTGGGCACGCCCTGGGCGGTACAGCCCACCGTCTCGGAGGAGCGAGGGCACAACACGGTGAAACTGGCCGACCTCTGGGCCGTGAACATCTCGTCCAGCCCCAGCCGCGAGGAATCGGACTCCGTCTGGTCTGCCCTGGAGCGGGCCACCGGGGCCCTGGCCGGGCTGGAAGACCGAAGGGCCCCAGGCCTGGCGGGCCTGTCCCTCTACCGCTACGAGACCGTGGTCGGCGAGACGAGGCAATTCCGCATCAGGCTGGGCTTCTTCGAGACAGACGCACAGGCCGTGGCCGCCGGCCGCGAGCTGGCCGGGGCGGCCTCGCTGGCCCAGTCCCGCATCGGGCAGCCCTGGGCCGTCAGGCCCACCCAGGACGAGCTCGAGGCCAACGGGAGGAAATAGGCCCTGGGGAAAGCGTCCATATGGCCGGCATGACGACAGCCGAAGGCGAGTCTTTGGCTTGATGGCGGCGGATATCTGTCCGGCTGGCAGATATCGGGATCGCTGAATTCCCATCGGCCATCTATACCCTTGTGCCCGCAAAAGAGCCCCCAAAAAAGGGGCTCTTTTTATTTTTATCCCTCTGTTGTCAACCACATAAGTCCTATTTTGGCCTGGTCCACCGGTAAATCAGGCCCAGGCCTGGCCCTGGACCCCAAAATACTTCTTGCAATTGCGACAAAGTTGCCATAGTATTGTATCGGCACAGCGCATCGCCCGGCCGCCGGAGGAGACTTCCAGCCCCCGCCAACCCGGCCCCCCCGACGTCGGGCCAGGCAAGGTGACGCCATCCCAAGCGAGGTCGCCCTATGTTCATCAACATGGCCAAGGCCAAAAAAGGACAGTCATGCGTCATCCGGGAGATTAACGGTGAGCCCGGGTTCCTGTCCCGCATCTTTTCCCAGGGCCTGACGCCCGGCACGAGGGTGCGCATCAAGCAGGCCGGCGGCGGCATGCCGCTCCTGATCCAGGCCCGCGAGGCCACCCTGGCCGTCAACAGCCAGGAGGCCCAGGGGATAAGCGTGGAGGTCCTGTAGGGGAACCACTTGGGTGCCCGCGCGGGGCCGGAGGCCGGAAGGCAAGAGTCTTTTGGGACCCGGGTGGCCAGTCAGCTGGCCGCCCGGGTCCTTTTTCCATCAGGGGCCATGTCTCCTGGCACCCGCCCCGCCCAGCCGGGACCGTCCCGCTCCCGGCCTCGCCACCATCCATGGCCCCAGGCGCACCATCTGGCCGGCACTACCTTGCCCCCGGCCTGTCTCCCCACTGCCCCGCCCCGCCTGGGAGCCTCCCAGTGGGCCGTCTCGCCGGCGACTATACTATATAGGCCAGAAGCTCGGCCGCCCCTGGGCGTCAAAGGCGGGGACCATATGGGTCTTCCCTCCCCGGCCCGCGCTCGGCGAAAGCGACCTCCCTCCCCGCGGGGAAAGGGTAGCCGTCGCCGGGGCCACCACGACGACGGCAGGGAATTTTTTTGGGCATAATTTATCGATATATGCCACACTCTATGGATCCTAAAACCAACTCTTGGCCCCTGCGGTCCAGCCAATGGCAACAAACAGGCCAATGACGGCCCGTCCGACAGGCCCTCTGAGGCAATTTTGGCCCCGGCCGCCTAAAAAATAGCGGCTGGCCTCACAAAATGCTTGACATGCGGTGTATGTTAGTGTATTTTACGGCCAGCTTGGATTCCGCCCCAATGGCCGCCCCGCGGTCCCTGGCCGGCGGGCCTGGCCGCCCCTCGGGGCTTTCCCCTTCCGCGCCCTTGGACTGGAAGGGGAACCGGGCCTCCCCTCGGCCCCTCGGCCCCCTCTCGGGGGCCCCTACAACCAAACCCTCTTCATAAGAAAGTGGGCCCTAGCCCGCTTTGTTTTTTTTTGGCCCGCCCTCAGTTGAACGGGCCATCTGGCTGGCCGCAAGGCGGCATGGATCCGGGGTTTTCCAGAAACCAGCTTTGCAGTCGGGTCATTTGGGGGAGTCATTGGGACCAGGCCCAGCGAAAAAGACGGCCAGGGCCGCCGGCCCCTCCAGCCGGGACAGGGCCGAGCTGAGGGAAGTTCTGGGGCTCCTGGGGCCCAGGCTGGCACCTCATCTAGAGAACTTGGGCCTGGAATTGGTCGATGTCGGCCTGGCCGCGTCCGGCCACGGGCTGGTGGCCAGGTTCACCATCGACAAGCCCTGGGCCGGGGACGCCCCCGGGGGCAGCCGCTCCCCGGTGACGCTGGACGACTGCGCCGCCGTCTCGAGGACGATATCCATCCTTCTGGACGAGCTGGACCCGGGACCAGGCCCCGGGTACATGCTGGAGGTCTCAAGTCCCGGCCTAGACAGGCCCCTTCGCGGCCAGGCCGACTTCGAGCGCTTCCGGGGCAGCCTGGTCAAGCTAAGGCTCAACAGGGACGGCAAAAGCTCCCGCCACACTGGCCGCCTGGAGCTTGGCCCCCTCAGGCTGGTCACCGGCCAGGGCGAGGTGCCCTTCAGCCTGGACATGGTCGTGAGCGCCTGGCTGGTGCCGGAGATTTAGGACGGCCGCCCCGGCCAGCCTGGGCGGGACCGGCCATGAAAGACCAGGACCCAAGGGGGGAGCCAACCAGAGAGAACGCAGTTTCCGGCCTGACGCTAGATATTTTTCCAGACGTGAGGGACCTTGCGCCGGACGTAACGCCCGGCCTGAATTGGGACAGGGGCCGGTCCTCAAGAAACCCCGGTTTGAGCCAAATCGAACCTGCTAGCCGCCTTTGGCCACGGCCAAAGGCCTTTTCGGGTTGTTTACATGAACAATCAGGAACTTAAGAGAATCATTGACCAGATTTGCCGCGACAAGGGCCTGGACCGCTCGGTCCTGATCATCACCCTGGAGGAGGCCATCAGGTCGGCCGCCAAGCGCAAGTACGGTCTCAGCGACAACTTCGAGGTCACCTTCAACGAGGAGACCGGGGAAATCGACGTCTTCCACTTCAAGGAGGTGGTCGAGGAGGTCACCAGCCCCGGGACCCAGATTTCCCTGGAGGAGGCCAAGAAGCTGGACCCCGAGTCGGCCCTCGGCGAGGAGCTGGGCGTCAAGCTCGACGCCTCCAACTTCGGGCGCATCGCCGCCCAGTCGGCCAAGCAGGTCATCATCCAGCGGATGAAGGACGCCGAGCGGGACCTCATCTTCGACGAGTACAAGGATCGGGTCGGCGAGATAGTCAACGGCATCATCCAGCGGGTCGACAAGGGCAACATCATCCTGAACCTGGGCCGGTCCGAGGCCCTTCTGCCATCCTCCGAGCAGATTCCCAGGGAGACCTACTACCACCGTGGCGAGAGGCTCAGGGCCCTCATCATCGACGCCAAGCTGGTCAGCCGCGGTCCCCAGATCATCCTCTCCCGCACCCACCCGGACTTTTTGGCCGCCCTCTTCGAGGCCGAGGTGCCCGAGATTTCCGAGGGCATAGTCAAGATAGTGTCCGTGGCCAGGGAGCCAGGCAGCCGGGCCAAGATAGCCGTGACCACCTCCGACAACGAGATAGACCCGGTCGGGGCCTGCGTGGGCCTCCGGGGCTCCAGGGTCCAGAGCGTGGTCCAGGAGCTCAAGGGTGAGAAGATCGACATCATACCGTACAGCGCCGACATCGCCCACTACGTGGCCAGCGCCCTGGCCCCGGCCGGGGTCATCCGCGTGGTGGTCGACGAGGACGTCCGCTCCCTTGAGGTCATCGTCCCGGACGAGCAGCTGTCGCTGGCCATCGGGCGCAAGGGACAGAACGTCCGTCTGGCCTCCAGGCTGGTGGGCTGGCGCATCGACGTCAAGAACGAGAGCAAGTACCAGCGGGCCCTCAAGGACGGCTACCAGTCCCTCCTGCGCCTCCCCGGCGTCGGCGAGGTCACGGCCGACCTCCTGTTCGAGGCCGGCTATGGCTCGGCCAAGGACATAATCGAGGTCGAGCCGGAGCAGCTGTCGATGATCGATGGCCTGCCACAGGGCAAGGCCAAGCAGATCTGGGACGCGGCCAAGGACTACGTCGACAACCTGGCCCGCGAGGACGCCGAGGAGGCGGCCAGGGAGGCCATGGCCAAGGACTTCTTCTCCCAGAAGGCCGAGCGGGAGGCCCCGGCCGCCCCCGAGGCCCTGGAGCCCGGGGCGGCCGCGATTGGCGAGACCCCGGCCGACGGGCCCGATGAGGCCCTCTGACGGGGGCGGCGGGGAGCCGACGGTCCCCGGCCCGGTCAGGACCTGCCTGGGCTGCCGCCGCCGCCGCCCGGCCGCCGAGCTTCGCCGGCTGGCCCTGGCCCCCGGCCTGGATCGGGCCAGGGTGGTCCCGGACCCCTGCCGAAGGCTGCCTGGCCGCGGGGCCTGGGTCTGCCACGACGACCCGGGCTGCTTGGAGAAAGCCACCCAGAAGGGCCGCCTGGCTCGGGCCCTCAAGATCGCCAATCCGGATCTCTCAGCCCTGGGGCGGGGCTGAACAGCGTCAATTCACAGGGACAGGTGTCAAAGGGATGGGTAAAAAAAGGATTCACGAACTGGCCAAGGAACTGTCGATGACCAGCACAGAGCTTCTGCAGCGCATGGCCGATCTGTCGATCATGCCCGGGAACAAGTTTGGGCCATCCCACAGCGTAGAGGAGAGCGTGGCCGAGGAGATCAAGAGCAAGATCGCCGACCTCATGGCCTCCTCCGGCCCCAAGCCGGTAGTCAGGCGCCGCAAGAAGGCCGGCGACGGGCCCGAGGCCCAGGAGGCCGCCGGCCTTCCCGACGGCGACGAGCCCAGGTCCGCGCAGGCCGGGGCGGGAGCCCCTGACGGCTCCCCCTCCCAGGAGACGCCCGAGACCGGCGCCGAGGGAGGCCAGAAGGGCCAGGCGCCTGACCCCGAGCCCAGGCCGAAACCGATCAGGATAGCGGGCGGAAAGTTCGACAAGGCCACCATCGTCGGCATACAGCAGACCATAAAGTCACCAGACTCCAGAGGCCAAGGCAAAGTGCCCTCCATAGCGTCCGAGAAGAACCAGGTCCCCGATTTCCTCAAACTGTTCCCGACCCAGCCGACGCCCGAGGGCCTCCCGGGCCAGCCGGCCGCCGAGGCCACCCCGGCGGGAGCGCCCCAGACGGCCGACGCCCCCCAGGCCATCGAGGCGGCACCAATGGCCGCCGCCGACCAGGCGGCCGGCCCCAGGACGGACGGCCAGGACGCCAGGCCTCCCCGCAGCGACCGTCCCGGCGGTGGCGGACGGGTGACCCGCGAGCTTTCCCAGGGCCGCCCGACCGGCCGAAACCTGGGGCCGACCGGCCCCAGGTTCGCCGGCCAGAACGAGCCCGCCAGGGTCGTCGGCGTGGCCAAGCCCTGGATGACCGAGCGCGACAGGGCCCCCGGCAGCGGGCCAGGCGGCCCGCCCCGTTTCCCGGGCAAGCCCGTCGGGCTCCGCCCCGGAGGCCCGCCCAGGCCAGGTGGCCCGCCCAGGCCAGGTGGCGGCCCGCCCCGCCCAGGCGGGGGCCGCCCGGACGCCGGGCCTCCCCCCTCGTCCTCCGACGCGACGAGAAAGCGCGGCGACCGCAAGAAGAAGGGCGGCTTTGCCGACCGCGGACCGGCCGACAACCGGAACACCAGGCGCCGGGAGCTGGTCGAGAGGACCGATCTCTACTCCGAGGGCACCTGGGAGAGATCCAGGAAGAAGCCCAAGTCGTCCAAGAAAACCCAGTCCAAGACCGAGATTACGGTCCCCAAGGCCATCAAGCGGCGCATAAAGGTCGACGAGGTCATCACCGTCTCCGAGCTGGCCCACCGCCTGTCGCTCAAGGCCGGGGACATCATCAAGAAGCTCATGTCCCTGGGGGTCATGGCCGGCCTCAACCAGTCGCTCGACTTCGACACGGCCACCCTGGTGGCCGCCGAGTTCGGCTACGACGTGGAGAAGTCGGCCTTCGACGAGGGCGACTTCCTCCCCCTCCCCGACGTCGGCGAGAAGTATCCCCTGTCCACCCGTTCCCCGGTGGTGACCATCATGGGCCACGTCGACCATGGCAAGACCTCCCTTCTGGACTACATCCGCAAGACCAAGATCCAGGAGGGCGAGGCCGGCGGCATCACCCAGCACATCGGGGCCTACCACGTCAAGGTCGGCGAGCGCTACATCACCTTCCTGGACACCCCCGGCCACGAGGCCTTCACGGCCATGCGCTCCAGGGGCGCCCAGGTGACGGACATCGTCATCCTCATAGTGGCCGCCGACGACGGGGTCATGCCCCAGACCAGGGAGGCGGCGGACCACGCCAAGGCGGCCAAGGTGCCCATCATCGTGGCCGTCAACAAAATCGACAAGCCCGGGGCGGACCCCGAGCGCATCCGCCGCCAGATGATGGAGCTGGGCCTGACCCAGGAGTCCTGGGGCGGCGACACGGTCTTCGTCGACATCTCGGCCAAGACCGGCCAGGGCGTGGACGAGCTACTCGACATGATCCTGCTGCAGGCCGACCTCCTGGAGCTCAAGTCCCGCTCCGATGGCCCGGCCAGGGGCCGCATCATCGACGCCCGCCTGGACAAGGGCCGCGGGGCCATGGCCACCGTCCTGGTGGGCGAGGGGCTCCTCAGGCAGGGCGACACCTACGTCTGCGGGGTCTTCCACGGCAAGGTCCGGGCCATGTTCAACGACCAGGGCCTGAAGGTCGAGGAGGCCGGGCCGGCCATGCCCGTGGAGATCCAGGGCATCAGCGGCGTCCCCCAGGCCGGGGACGAGTTCATCGTCATGGAGGACGACAAGCAGGCCAAGCAGGTCAGCCAGCACCGCCTCCTCAAGCAGCGCGAGTCGGTCCTGGTCAAGACCTCCAAGCTCACCCTGGAGAACCTCTTCGACCATATCAAGGCCGGCGCCGTCAAGGGCCTGAACCTCATCCTCAAGGCCGACGTGCAGGGCTCCCTGGAGGCCATCCTCGACGCCGTGGCCAAGTTCTCCACCCCCGAGATCAAGATCACCGTCATCCATTCCTCCATCGGCGTGGTCACCGAGACCGACATCATGCTGGCCTCGGCCTCAAAGGCCCTGATCATCTGCTTCGGGGTCAAGCCGCCGATCTCGAAGGTCCAGGAGGTGGCCGAGGCCGAGCAGGTCCAGGTCCGCTACTACGACGTCATCTACCGTCTCCTCGACGACATCAAGGAGGCCATGGCCGGGCTGCTGGATCCCATCAAGAACGTCAAGATCGTGGGCCAGATCGAGGTCAGGGCCATCTTCTTCATCACCAAGGTGGGCCAGGTGGCCGGCTGCTACGTCTCCGAGGGCAAGGTGGCCCGCGGGTCAAGGGTCAAGCTCATCAGGGACAAGGAGGCCATCTACGACGGACGGGTGGCCTCCCTCAAGAGGGAGAAGAACGACGTCCGGGAGGTCCTGGCCGGCTATGAGTGCGGCCTGAGCCTCGACGGCCACAGCGACGTCAGGGAGGGCGACCGCCTGGAGGTCTACCAGATCGAGGAGACGGCGGCCACGGTCGACCTGATAAACGAGGCCGTGGAGCGGGCCGCGGCCGAGGCGGCCAGCAAGGCCGATTCCGCCCAGACCGGGGCCGGCAACCTGGGCTAGAGATGGCCGTCGTCGGCATCCTTCTGGTAACGCTCTTCCTAGAGGGCAACTCCAGCCTCAAGGAAAAGCGCCGGGTGGTGAAGAGCATCCTGGGCCGGGTCAAGGCCCGCTTCAACGCCTCGGCCTCGGAGGTCGGCGGCCAGGACCGCCACGAGACGGCCGTGATCGGCTTTTCGGTCATGGGCTCGGACGCCCGCCTGCTGAACCGGGTGCTTGACCACATACTCAATTTCGTCGATGACCACGCCGATGCCGAGGTGGTCGATTCGGAGATCATCTGCCCGATCTACTCCGACCAGGTCGACGACTTTGCGCCGGAAGACGGGCGGCCGTGAAAGGGCGTCCCCGGCCGTCACCCCGGCGCCCTAGCCGAAGGCCGGCCTTGGCCCCGAGGAACAATCCATGAGCCGCCAGCGACTCGAGAGAATGAACAGCCTGATAAGCTCCACGGTCAACGAGCTTATCCTCACCAAAAGCAAGGACCCGCGGCTCAGGGGGGTGACGGTCACCCGGGCCATAATAAGCGGCAATCTCCAGACGGCCAGGATATTCTACAGCCTTCTTGACTCCGGGCGCCTGGACGAGGCCAGGACGGCCCTGGAGAAGGCCTCCGGCTTCGTGCGCTCGTACCTTGCCGCCAACCTGGATCTCAAGTACGCCCCGAAGGTCATCTTCGAGCATGACCGGAACCTTGAGTACGCCCAGCACGTGGGCCAGATTCTCGGCCAGCTGGGCCTGATGGACCAGGCCGCCCCCCCCGACTCCCAGTGCGGCGAGGACGACGGCGATGCCGGTGAAGGCGGCCTTCCCTGATGCCGCCCGCGCGCCCCCCGATTTCCGGCCCCACCCCCCTCCCCAGGCCCCCCAAGGAGCCCCGATGACCGCCAAGGCCACCGAAACCAGCGACAACGTCAGCCAACCGCCCGAGAGTCTCCTGGCCATGCTCAGGGTGGCCCGGAGGGTTCTGATCGTCGGCCACCAGAACCCCGACGGTGACGCCCTGGGCTCGGCCCTGGCCCTGGCCCTGGCCCTGGACGGGCCGGGCCGGGAGGTGACCGTGGGCCTGACGGGGATGGTGGCCAAGAGCCTCGATTTCCTGACCAGGGGGAAGAAATTCGTCTCCAGCCTGGACCTCGGCCCGGATTTGGCCCAGCGGTTCGACCTCATGGTCCTGGTCGACTGCCTCTCCCCGTCCAGGGTCTGGCCGGAGGCCAAGGACTGCCGGCCCGAGGCCTTCCCGCCCTACGTGGCCATCGACCACCACCACTCCGGCCAGGCCCCGGTCAACTACAGGGCCGGCTTCATCGACCACCTGGCCTCGGCCACGGGCGAGCTCGTCTTCAAGGTCATAGAGGCCCTGGGGGCGGAGTTCAGCCCGCCGATCGTGGAGGCCCTGCTGGCGGCCCTGATCAGTGACACCGGCTCCTTCAGCCAGGGCAACGCCACCAGCGAGTGCCTGAGGCAGGCCTCGGTGCTGGTCTCGCTGGGCGGGGACATAGAGCACATCAACCAGTATCTCAGGCGCAACTGGTCCACCACCAGGATGCGCCTCCTGAGCGAGTCCCTGGCCACCCTGGCCCTTCACCACGACGGCCGGATGGCCTCGATGCTCCTGACCCAGGAAATGCTGGACCGCACCGGCTCAAGCCTGGACGAGGCCGAGGGCCTGGTCGAGTACCCCCTGCTCCTGTCAGGGGTCGACGTGGCCGCCCTCCTGAAGGTCAACGGCCATGGCCAGACCAGGGTAAGCCTGCGCTCCAGGCCCGCCGTGGACGTCAGGGAACTGGCCAGGTCGCAGGGCGGCGGCGGGCACAGACAGGCCGCCGCCTACCTCGACGACAGCCCCCGGCCGGCCACGGCCCTGGCCCGGCTGCTCCCCATCGTGCTTCCCTTGCTGCCCCAGGGGAAGGACGGTTGACCGGACAAGGCCAGGCCCCCCCCGCGATTGACGGGCTCCTTTTGGTCGACAAGGGCGGCGGCCTCACCAGCCACGATCTGGTCAACCAGGTCCGGAGGATAGCCGGCCAGAAAAGGGTCGGCCACGCCGGGACACTGGACCCCATGGCCACGGGGCTGATGGCCATCCTCCTGGGCTCCGCCACGCGCCTAGAACCCTGGCTGGTCAAGTCCCGGAAGTCCTACCTGGCCACGGTCCGCCTGGGCCTTTCCACCGACAGCCTCGACGTCACCGGCCGGACGCTCTCCGAGTGGCCCGGTCCCTGGCCCGGCCCTTCCGAGGCCGCCATGGCCCTGGACACCCTGGAGGGCCCTGGCCTCCAGGTCCCGCCGGCCATCTCGGCCATCAAGGTGGCCGGGAGGACGGCCCACAGGGAGGCCCGCGCCGGGCGACCCGTCGAGCTGCCGCCACGGGCGGTCACGGCCTTCAGCCTCAGGCTTCTCGACTACAGGCCGCCCCTCCTGACCCTGGAGGCCCAGGTCTCCTCCGGCTACTACGTGAGGTCGCTGGCCAGGGACCTGGGCCTGGCCCTGGGCCTGGGCGGCGGGGCCCTCTCGGCCCTCCGCCGCCTCTCGATAGGCGACTTCGGGCTCGACGGGGCCCTGACCCTCCCCTCGTCCAGGGAGGAACTCCTGGCCAGGGTCATGCCCCCCCGCCAGGCCCTGGGCCACCTGCCGGAGCTGGAGCTCCCACCGGAGGCCCTGAGGCGCCTGTGCTCCGGCCTCGGTCTCCCGGCCCCGCCCCAGGCGCCAACTGGGCTGCACAAGATCATAGCCCCGTGCGGACGACTGGCCGCCCTGGCCGAAAATTTCCTCCCAGGCGACGACGACGCCAGCCATGGGAAGCCCCGGGGGCCTTTCTTGCGGCCCCTGCGGGTATTCATGCCGGCCGCATCCTGGCCCGGCGCCAACACCGAACAAGGCAGGGATCAAAGATGTCCATCACCCCAGAGAAAACCGTCGAGCTTATAGGAACGTTCCGCCAGCACGAGACCGACACCGGCAGCACCGAGGTCCAGGTGGCCCTGTTGACCGAGAGGATCGTCAACCTGACGGAACACTTCAAGACCCACCACAAGGACCACACCTCCAGGAGGGGCCTTCTCAAGCTGGTCGGCCAACGCCGCCGGCTCCTGAGCTACCTGAAAAGGCAGGACATAGGCCGCTACCGCGTCCTTATCGGCAAGCTGGGCCTGCGCAAGTAGGCCCGGGGCCGCCCCCAGAGCGGCTGCCGGACGAAAGCGCCGGCAGCCCCGCCGTGGTTATCCCCGGCGTGAGCCTGGCCCCATGCGGTCAAAGGAAAAACACGAGTCTACCGGGGCGGCCCCCGCGCAGGGCGGGGAGACCCCAAAACCCAATTCAGGAAATGGTTGGGAGAGGCAAAGGAAAAGGGAAGGGAACAAGGAAATGAAAATCGAAACCAAGTTTGGCGAGGCCACGCTGTCAATCGAGTCGGGAAAAATAGCCAAGCAGGCCAGCGGATCCGTCCTGGTGACCCTGGGCGAGACGGTCGTCCTGGCCACGGCCCAGGCCTCCAACGACAAGAGGGAGGGCATCGACTTCCTGCCCTTGACCGTGGACTACCAGGAGCGCTTCTACTCGGTCGGGCGCATCCCGGGCAACTTCTTCCGGCGCGAGATCGGGCGGCCCACCGAGAAGGAGACCCTCACCTCCAGGTTCATCGACCGGCCCTGCCGGCCCCTCATAGCCAAGGGCTGGACCTACGAGACCCAGGTCATCGCCCAGGCCCTGTCGGTTGACGACAAGTACGACCCCGACCTTTTGGCCATGCTGGCCGCCTCGGCCGCCCTGACCGTCTCCGACATACCCTTCGATGGCCCCATCGCCGGCACCAGGGTGGCCAGGGTCGGCGGAGGCCTGGTCGTGAACCCCGTGCAGGCGCAGCTGGCCGAGGCCGACCTGGTCCTTATCGTCTCCTCCAGCCCCGAGGCCGTGGTCATGGTCGAGGGCGGGGCCCACCAGGTCCCCGAGTCGGTTCTCCTGGACGCCATCTTCGTGGCCCAGGAGGCCGTGCGGCCTCTGCTGGACATCCAGCTGGAGTTCCGGAAGGCCCTGGGCAAGCCCAAGAGGCCCGTCCCTGAGATCACGGTCGATCAGGCCCTCATCGAGAAGGTCAAGAACGCCTACCGCGAGGACATGCGCCAGGCCCTGACGGTCAAGGAGAAGATGCCCAGGCATGCCCAGGTCTCCGCCCTCAAGGCCAGGGCCAAGGCCGAGCTAGCCGAGGCCCACCCCGAGGGCGGCGCCGACATCTCCAGCGCCATCCACCAGCTCGAGGCCGAGATCCTCCGGGGCTCGATCCTCTCCGAGGGACGGCGCATCGACGGCCGGACCCTGACCCAGGTCAGGCCCATCGACTGCGAGGTCGGGTACCTGCCCAGGGCCCACGGCTCGGCCCTCTTCACCAGGGGCGAGACCCAGAGCCTGGGCGTGGCCACCCTGGGCACCAGCTACGACGACCAGAGGCTGGACACGGTCATAGGCGACACCTCGAAGTCGTTCATGCTCCACTACAACTTCCCGCCCTACTGCACCGGCGAGGTCAAGAGGCTTGGCGCCCCCGGCCGCCGCGAGATTGGCCACGGGGCCCTGGCCGAGCGGGCCCTACGGACCGTGTTGCCGTCCAGGGACAAATTCCCCTACACCATCAGGCTGGTCTCCGAGATACTGGAGTCCAACGGCTCATCCTCCATGGCCTCGGTCTGCTCCGGCACCCTGGCCCTGATGGACGCCGGCGTCCCCATCAGCGCCCCGGTGGCGGGCGTGGCCATGGGCCTGGTGGTCGAGGGCGACAACGTGGTCGTCCTCACCGACATACTGGGCGACGAGGACCACCTGGGCGACATGGACTTCAAGGTCGCCGGGACCATGACCGGGGTGACCGCCGTCCAGATGGACATCAAGATCAAGGGCGTCACCAGGGACATCATGACCAGGGCCCTGGCCCAGGCCAAGGACGCGCGGCTCCACATCCTTGAGTGCATGAGCAAGTCCATCAGGGCCCCCAGGACCGAGATCTCCCAGTACGCCCCCAAGACCTACATGATGGAGATAAACCCCGAGAAGATCAAGGACGTCATCGGCCCAGGTGGCAAGATCATCAAGAGCATCCAGGCCGAGACCGAGTCCCGCGTCGAGGTCGAGGACAGCGGCAAGGTCACCATCTACGCCCCCAACGCCGAGAAGGCCGAGGCGGCCGCCGAGGCCGTCAGGCGCTACACCCAGTCCCCCGAGATCGACAAGGTCTACACCGGCAAGGTGGTCAAGGTCCTCGAGTTCGGCGCCTTCGTAGAGATCCTGCCAGGCACCGATGGCCTGGTCCACATATCCCAGCTGGCCAACGAGCGCGTCCAGAGGGTCTCGGACGTGGTCAGGGAGGGCGACATCATCGACGTCAAGGTCCTGGGCATCGACAAGCAGGGCAAGATCCGTCTTTCCCGCCGGGCCGTCCTTGAATAGGCCTTGCAATAGGCCCAAAGTTCCCTGGCCCGCGAGAAACCATTTGCGCCAGGCCCAAAAAAATGCTAAATAATGGCCTGCGGCAAGCACTCCTGATTACAAATCAGGTGCTTGCCCAGCGGGCCCTCCCTCGAGCCGGCATAGCTCAATTGGCAGAGCACCTGATTTGTAATCAGGGGGTTGCGGGTTCAAGTCCCATTGCCGGCTCCAGCACGTTTTTTGGCCAGTTTTCATGTCTTGCCAGTTCTTCCTAAACCCCATGGTTTACATGGGGTTTTCGTTTTTTATGTTGTCATGGGTACTCATGGAGC
>JAISEK010000006.1 GCA_031264145.1 Deltaproteobacteria bacterium | reverse complement strand
TCTGAAAGGCCTTGGCCCCCGGTTCCTTGACGCCGTGTCTGGCCGGGACTCCATGGCGTTCGCCAGGCTTTTTGGCGACATCCTGGCGACGATCACCTATCGCCGGCATGGGGACAGGGGAAAATACTACCATGGGCTGATCCATGCGTCCCTGATCGCCGCGGGGCTTGAGGTGAGGGGCGAGTCGGCCGGGGCCGTGGGACGCTCCGACCTGGTCGTCTGCCTGGCGGAAGAAAGGCGCCTGGTCATTGAGGTCAAATACCGCAAGGCCAAAAAAAAGGAGCCCGTCACCGACCAGGCCAGGGAAAGGATACTTGACGCGGCCGCGGACCTGGCCTGCGAGGCCATAATCGAAAAGGACTACCTGGGGCCATTCAGGCTGCGGGGCGGCGAGGCGATCGGCCTGGGACTGGCCGTCTATGGCAGAAAGGATGTCAAGGCGAGGTTCCTGGAGGAATACGCGGCCAGACGGCTTCCCTGACGAGCCAAGGCCAACGGATCCGGCCGGCGCCCTTTGGCCTCGCGCCTGTGGCCTTCAGAGGGTTCCCCTGGCCGGGACATCCTAATCCAGCGGACAGCGGCCATATGGGGATCTCCATGCCGCTGGGTCGGGATGCCCCCACGGCCAGGCGGCCATCGGGAAAGGTCCGCCCTGGCGCGCAAAGCCGGCGGGCCAAACTGGCCTTGGCCCCGTGGCCAATAGCCGTCGCCCTTCTTGCGCAAAAATCACGCCTTTTCCATGCTCGCGGCTTTATCCGCAGAAATATTCCCGTAACCGACAGGCAAAGACATGCTCAAAACGATCAAGAACGTCCCCAACCGCGTCGTCAAGGCCATGGGCTACTCCCTGAGCGGCCTGGCCCAGGCCTATCGGAAGGAAGAATCCGTCAGGCTGGAGCTATTGGCCCTGGCCATCCTGGCCGTCGTCCTGGCCCTGGTGCCCTGGCCGGCCTGGAAGAAGCTGGCCCTGGTCGCCGTCTACCTGATCGTCCCGCTGACGGAGCTTCTCAATTCCGCCATAGAGGACGTCTGCGATCTGGTCTCGCCGGGCATAAATCCCTTCGTCAAGGCGGCCAAGGACAAGGGATCGGCCGTCGTCCTGGTGGCCATCGTCCTGAACGTGGTGGCCCTGGTCGCCCTCATCCTCTGCCCCAACGGGGTCTTCCCCTGAGGCCGCCGGAGGCCCCGGCCCCCCGGCGGCCCGCCTCCGGGCCAGGGACCGGCCCCTAGTCCCTGGTCTTGATGATGGCCCCCTCGGCGGCCGAGGAGGCCAGCCTGGCGTAGAGCCTGAGGTAGCCCCCCTCGACCCGGGGCCCTGGCGGACGCCAGCGGCTTGCCCTGTCCGCGAGCTCCCGGTCCCCCACGAGGAGGCTCAGCCTTTGGCCAGGGATGTCTATCTCGATGCGGTCGCCGTCCTCTATGAGGGCGATGGGCCCGCCCTCCTGGGCCTCGGGGGAGACATGCCCGACGAAGCAGCCGTTGTTGGTGCCCGAGAAGCGCCCGTCGGTCACCAGGGCCGTCCGCTGGCCCAGGCCCAGGCCGTTCAGGAGCTTGAGGGCCTTGAACATCTCCGGCATGCCCGGGCCGCCCTTGGGACCCTCGTAGCGGATGACCAGGACCTCGCCGCCCCCTATGGCCCCCCCGAGGATGGCCCGGTTGGCCTCCTCCTCGGAGTCGAAGCACCTGGCCGGGCCGGAAAAGACCCTCTGGCCAGGGTGGATGGCCGCCGGCTTGGTGACCGCCCCCCCCGGCGATATGTTCCCGTACAGGACGGCCAGGCCCCCGGTGGCCTCGAAGGGCCTCTCGCGGGTGGCGATGACCTCGTTGGCCGGGGAACGGACGCCGGCCAGGTTTTCCCCGACCGTCCGGCCGGTCACGGTCATGGCCCCGCCATGGATCAGATCGCCCAGCTCGCCCATGACCGCCGGGACGCCGCCGCTCCTGAAGAAGTCGATGACGTTCGGGCTGGCGGCCGGGTTCATCCTGGCCAGGAGGGGCGTGGACCGGCTCAGCCGGTCGAAGAGGCCCAGGTCGAAGTCCAGCCCGGCCTCGTAGGCTATGGCCGGGACGTGCAGGGCGGCGTTGGTCGAGCCGCCGATGGCCGAGGTCAGCCGGACGGCGTTCTCCAGGGCCTGGGCGGAGATTACCTTCCTGGCCGAGATCCCGTCCCTGGCCAGGCCGACGATGGCCCGGCCGCTGGCCTGGGCCACGGCCAGGCGCCTGGCGTGGACGGCCGGGACCATGGCGCTCCCCGTCAGGGACATGCCCAGGGCCTCGGCCAGGCAGCACATGGTGTTGGCCGTGCCCAGGAAGGAGCAGGAGCCGCAGCCGGGGGCGCAGCCGTCCTCCATGGCCCGAAGGTCCTCCTCGCCGATCTCCCCGGCCACGAGGCGCCCCACGCCCTCGATGATGCTGGTGGAGTCCGAGATCCGCCCGTGGAGGAAGGGGCCGCCCAGCATGGGCCCGCCGTTGACGAGGATGGCCGGGACGTCCAACCTGGCCGCGGCCATCAGGAGCCCGGGCACGATCTTGTCGCAGGAGCCCAGGAGGACCAGGGCGTCGAACTGGTGGGCCTGGGCCATCATCTCCACCGAGGAGGCTATGAGGTCCCTGGTGGGCAGGATGTAGCGCATGCCCTCGTGGCCCTCGGCTATGCCGTCGCAGGCCCCGATGACCCCGAACTCGACCGGCATGCCCCCGGCCATGCGGATGCCGTCCTTCACCGACTGGGCCACCCGGCGCAGGTTGAAGTGCCCGGGCACGGCCTCGCTGAAGGCGTTGGCCAGCCCGACGATGGGCCCCTCCAGGTCCACGTCGGTAAAGCCCATGGACTTGTAGTAGGCCCTGTTTATGCTCCATTCCGGTCTTCTCAATATCCGTTGGCTGCGCATGGCGCTCCTTTGCGTCTTGGTCTCCAGTTAGTTCCGGCCTGGGCCCGTCCAAGGCGCCCAGGCCAGGGGGCGGGGCCTCCCCAGGCCCAGAAAGGCCCGGGGAGGGGGACCGCCGCCCGAGCCCACGGCCGGCGACTGCCCGGCCAAGCCGAAAGGGGCCCGGAAGGCCCCTTTCGGCTCGTCTCGGACCCGCCCTCGGCCAGTTCCCGTCCTGGCTGGCCGGGGCAGCGGGAATCCGTCTTGGCCAGCCGGCCGCTATCCCTGGGGAGCCCGGGCCAATGCCCTCCGCCCAGGGCGCGAGGACCAGGCCGGACGCCCAAGGACCCAGCCGAAGACTGGCCGCCGACCGAGGGGACCAAGATTCCAGGCGTTCCCGTCAGCCGCCCCGGCCGGGCCCGTCAGGGTCCCCGGGGAATTCTCCTCGGCCATTGGCCGGCAGCCTCCGTTGCCTGGCCGGCGGCCGGCCTTCCCAGGACCGTCTCGGCCCAGGCGGCCGTGGCTGCTCCTTCTTTTGCTCCGCTCCGCATGCCCCCCTTAATTGTCAAATATCTTCTTACCCTATGGCCAATATTATAGTCTATTGCGGCGATTTTTTCCATATCATCTCATATATGGCCCCTAGTCCTCGATATTCTTGTGCACCGTCTCGGGGCCAAGGGCCAGGGCTATCAGGGTCAATGCGCCCAGTATCCCCATGTAGACCACGATTGGCCACCAATGCCCGGCCCAGCGGTAAAGGGCGGTGGCGATGAACGGGGCCACGCCGCCGGCCAGGATCGATCCCAGCTCGCGGGAAAAGGCGAAGCCGGCCAGACGGAATTCCGTGTCGAACATCTCGGCGTACCAGGAGCCCTGGGGGGCCAGCATGGCCGGAAAGGTCGCGCCGAACCCGATGGCGAAGGCCAGGATGACGACTGTGGTGGAGCTAGTGCCCAGCATCATGAAGAACGGCACCATCCAGAGGATGGAAAAGAGCGCCCCGAAGCCATACACCTTCCTGCGCCCAATCCTGTCGGACAGGCGACCGTAGAAGGGAATCGCCGCCAGCTGCACCCCGGCCGCGATCATCACCGCCCACAAGGAGGCCGGCCTGTCGAACCCCAGGTTATTGACGAGGTAGGAGACGCAGAAGACCGTGTAGAAATAGGAGAAGCCATTCTCGCCCATGCGGCTGCCTATGACCACGAAGAAACTTCTCGGATGGCGCCTGATGGAGGAGAAAAGGCCGATCTTCCCCGCGCCGGCCTTGGCCCTGGCCTTCTCGAAAATGGCCGGCTCCTCGATGTGCCGGCGGACCAGATAGCCCACCAGGACGCACAGCGAGCCGAGGAGGAAGGGAATGCGCCAGCCCCAGGACATGAAGTCCTCGTTGGGCAGGACGGCCAGGAAGAGGAAGAAGACCGCGTTGGCCAGGAGCGTCGCCATCGCGAACCCCAGGGGAGGCCAGGCCCCGGCCGCGCCCCGTTTGCCCTTTTCCGCGCTCTCCACCGACAGGACCACGGCGCCGGCATATTCCCCGCCCGCTCCAAAGCCCTGAATCATGCGGCAGATGACCAGCAGCACCGGCGCGGCCACCCCTATGGACTCATACGTCGGGAGGCAGCCGATCAGCGTGGTGGCCCCGCCCATCAGGAAAAGCGTCAAAATCAGCGTGATTTTGCGGCCGACCTTGTCGCCCAGATAGCCCAGCACCAGTCCCCCGAGCGGGCGCACCATGAAACCGACCGCGTAGGAGGCGAAGATGGCCAGGGTGCCCACGAAGGGGTCCTGGGAAGGGAAGAAGACCTTGTTGAGGACTATCGCGGCGGCCGTCCCGTAGATGATGAAGTCATACCATTCCAGGACGGTGCCGACAAAAGCGGCTATCCCGGCCCGCCGCGCGCGAAGCCTGTCCAGATCCTGGGAGGCAAGGGGTTCTTGCCCGGGGATGGTGGTGGTCATGGGATTGTCCTTTCACTTCAGGGTGAAGTCAAATTTATAGCCAATTTAATGAAAAATATTTTAAATTTTAATTCAAGATATCTCCAAACAGGGCGTCTTGACGAACAGCGGGACTCAACCCGCCAGTCTCCTGGCCAGCTCAACCGCCTGGGTGGCATCGGCCGAGTAGCCGTCGGCCCCGATGTCCTGGGCGAATTTCGCGTTCAATGGGGCGCCCCCGACCATGATCTTCAGGCCGCCCCGCAGGCCGCTTTCCGTCACAGTGGCCACCGTCTTGGCCATCTCCGGCATGGTGGTCGTCAGCAGGGCCGACAGCCCCAGAATCTCTGGCCGGTGTTCCTTGACCGCCTCCACGAAGGCTTTGGCCGGGACGTTGATTCCCAGGTCGATTATCTTGAAGCCGGCCCCCTTGAGCATCGTGGCCACCATGTTCTTGCCGATGTCGTGGAGATCGCCGAAGACCGTGCCCAGGACGACGGTCTTCTGCTCGGCCAGGGCGTCCTTGCTCCCCAGGAACGGCTCGAGTGCATCGACGGCCTGATTCATGGCCCGGGCCGACAGCAGGACCTCAGGGATGAAGACCACCCCGTCCCTGAACTGTGGGCCGATGATGTCCATGGCGGCGATCAGGCCCGACGCCATTATCTCGGCCGCGCCGTGCCCCTCGGACAGAAGCCGCCCGGTCTCCGCCGAGATGTTCTCGTCATCGCCCTCGATGACCATCCGCCGGATTTCCCCGAACGGGCCGCTGACATCCATGGCGGCCCGCGGCTGGAGGCCTTGGCTCACGATATCCACCAGGACCGCGTCGCCGGCCA
>JAISEK010000115.1 GCA_031264145.1 Deltaproteobacteria bacterium | reverse complement strand
CACGGCCCCCTCTTCTTTTTTCCCGACCCTGGCTCCCGCGCCTCAGGCACCGGCCAGGTCGTCCTCCCTCTCCCCCCGTTCCCTCTTGCGCCTCCCGGCCAGGAAGATGGCCTCCCGCCTGGCCAGCTCGGCCTCGGCCGCCGCTCTCCGGTTGGCCGGGAGGGGCCCGGCCAGGAGCTTCCTGAGGGCCATGGCCCGGAAGCGGTCCAGCCCCGGGGCGGCCGAGAGCTGGTCTGGCCGGCCGCCGTGGCGGATGACCAGCTCCCGGTCCAGGAGGCCGGCCTCGTGGCGCGAGAGGACCCTCAGCCACATGTCGTAGTCCTCGGCGGCCTGGAGATCCTCGTCGAACAGGCCGACCTCGAGGAAGAGCCCGCGCCTCGCGATGACGGCCGAGGGGCTGATGAGACACCTCGAGAGCGACTCCAGGAAGATGTCCCCGGCCAGCTTCAGATGCCGCCTTCCGGGGTTGACCCTCCGGCCGCCCCGCATCCAGCGCTCCTGGCACTGGGAGATGGCGCAGCCGGGGTTGTCGGCCATGAACCGGCTCTGGGCCAGGAGCTTCCCCGGCAGCCACTCGTCGTCGCTGTCCAGGAAGGCCAGGAGATCCCCCCTGGCCTCCCCGATGCCCCTGTTGCGGGCCGCGCTCACCCCGCGGCGCTCGGGGAGGCGCACGGGCCGGAGGGCCCCCAGGGCCCCGTAGCCGGCCAGAAGCCCCTCGGTGCCGTCGTCCGAGCCGTCGTCGACCACGATGAGCTCGAACGGGGCCCCCTCCTGGGCCAGGACCGAGCCGATGGCCCGCGGGAGGGCCCAGGCCCTGTTCCAGGCCGGGATGACCACGGATATCAGGCCAGGGTCCATAGCCAGGCCGCCAGGCCGGTGAGCAGGAACTGCCCGTCAAGCAGGAAGTCGAACATGTAGCCGCCCATGCCCATGCGCCTGTGGAGATGCCAGAGCGTGAGGGCGTTCAGGGCCGGACCGGGGACAAGCATCGCCGGGATCGGCGAGCGCGGGAGCCAGAGGAGCCAGGCCGCTAGCATGAAGGCGGCCCAGAACGAGATCAGGCCCCAGACCAGCCTCGAGGCCCGCCCCCAGCCCAGGAGGGTGACCGAGGTCCGGCCGCCGAACATCCTGTCGCCCAGCCAGTCCTGGAAGTCCATGACCAGGGTCCGGCACAGAAGGTTGATGAAGACCAGGGCCAGGACCAGGCCGGACATGGCCACCCCCCCGACGGTCCTGGGGATGACCGGGGGGGAGGCCAGCAGGGGGGCCAGCGACAGGAGGATGGCCCAGCCGAGGCCCGTGGCCAGGGTCTTGGCCAGGGGCAGATCCTTGGCGCTCCTGACGCCCCACCGGCCCAGGAGGCCCCCCAGGACCGGGAGGGCGTAGGCCAGGCGGCAGAGGGCCAAGAAGAGGACCAGGGCCAGGACCCCCGGCCCGGCCAGCCAGGCCGCCGAGAGGGAGAACAGGAAGGAGGCGGCGCCGCAGACGACCAGAAAGCCCCGGTATTTGACCAAGAAGACGTTCCTGTCGGGATCGTTGCTCCGCGACGAGCCCCGGTCGACGAAGGCGTTCAGGAGGTGCATGGCCTGGATGAGGAAGAAGAACAGGCCGAAGAAGACGCCCGGGAGCCCCAGGCCCAGCACCCGGGCCATGGCCTGGCCCAGGCAGCCGGCCCCCAGGCCGATGTAGATGTTCGACAAGACCAGGGCCCGCGTCAGGCGCTTCAGGAAGCTGATGGGGGAACTCTCGCCCACCCGGTCGAGCTCCTCCAGCTTCTGCCTGACCGAGCGGATCTGCCAAAGGGGCGTCGAGGCCCCGGCCACCAGGCCCACGCAGGCCACCCCCCTCACGAACTCGGGCCCGATCTCCCCGGGGTCCTCGACCACGATGGTCGGGAGACCGGCCCCCCGGCCTATCTGCCCCAGGCGCCCGGTGTTGCCGCTGTCGCGGCCGCCCACGACCACCAGGGCCCCGCACTCCCCGGCCAGCCGCCGGGCCTCGGACTGCCTCTTGGCCGTGGCCTGGCAGACCGTGTTGACCATCCTGGCCCCCGGGAAGCGCTCCCCGACGGCCTTTTCCATCTCCGGCCACCGTTCCAGGTCCTGGGTGGTCTGGGCGACCAAAAGGACCCGCCCGAGGCCCCCAAGCCCGGCCACGTCCTCGGGGCCGGCCACCACGTGGCCCCGTCCCTGGGCGTAGCCCAACAGGCCCTCGACCTCGGGATGCCCGGCCGTCCCCCAGATGACGATGTCCAGGCCCTGCCCGACCTCATGGGCCACCAGGCGCTGGACCCCGGCCACCCTGGGACAGGTGGCGTCGACGACCCCAAGCCCGCTGGCCCTGAGCCTGGCCTCGGCCTCGGGGGCCAGGCCATGGGCCCTGATGATGACCGTGGCCCCTGGCGCGGCCATCGCCAGGCCCCCGGGGGGCCAGGCCAGGAGCCCCTTGCTCTCCAGGAGGTCCAGGGCCTTCTGGTTGTGGATGAGCGGCCCATGGCTGTAGACCGGGCCCTTGCCCCGCTCCAGGCAGCCAAAGGTAAGGTTCATGGCCCTCCGCACCCCGAAGCAGTAGCCTATGTGGCGGGCAGTCTTTATCCTCATCCAGGGCCATCCCTCCCCCGACGCTCTCCCCGGCCTTCCCCGCGGCCGAGCCTGGGGGGCCGCGGGACGGTGCCCCCTTGCCGTCCCGGGGCCCTGGACATTATAATATAATGGGCACCGAAAAGGAGCCCCTGGCCCAGCGCCAGCCTCCCGGCCTTTTCGCCCCGCCAGGGCCCAAGCAGAGGGCCGCCGCCCCACGCCCCCCAGCCACAAACTCCCCACGGCGCCCCGGGCCGCCCCAGGCCACCGTGGCCGCTATAGGACAACCCCCATGAAAACCTTCATCTCCGCCCTCGGCCTCGTCGGCCTCGTCGTCTTCCTGATTCTCTGGCTCGTCTCCAGCTCCGGCCTCAGGGAGTCCCGGGAACAGGCCAGGATCCTCGAAAGCCGTCTCTCCGACCTGGAGGCCAGCGGCAAGGCCTCCAGGGAAAGCCTGACGGACGCCGAGTCCGGGCTCAAGGACGCGCAGGCCCGCCTGGACCAGGCCAACTCCAGCCTCAAGGCCAGGGACTCCGAGCTGGCCCGCCTCAAGGAGGACAACGAGGAGCTTTCACGGAATCTCTCCGCCCTGGAGCGGGAGGCCAATGACCTCAAGGCCGGCCAGGCCAGGGCGGCCGCCGAGTCCGAGGCCCTCAAGGAGGCCCACCACGGCTTCCTCGACCAGGTAGGGACCCTCTCGGCCAGCCTCTCCGTGGCCACCGAGGAGCGCGACGAGCTCAGGAACCGGCTAGATCAGGCCCTCAAGACCCTCGCCATCTACAGGGGCCGTTGACGGCCGGGCCCCCAATCCAGGTCCGGGCGCGGGGGCCGCATCCCCGGCCTCTCGCGGTCCACCCCTTCCAGGAAACCAGCTTCACAGCCCCCCGCAGCGGATGGCCTCAATGATCATGAAACTTGGGGTCATCAGGTTCGCCCCTTGGCGCCGGACATCCTAAGCATGCCGCATCCACGCATGCCTTGCTTCCCGGATGGTCTGGTTGTAGCATACATGCGGGCCAGGCGAACAGCGGCCGGAGGCTCTTTGGTGAGCAAACCCTTGGCGAATCCTCCCGTAAACCAGGCCAATCCGAATCCATGGCAGATGCCTTTAGCCCCAACTCTCCCCGGCCCCCGGATGGCTGGACAGGGCCAACCCGAGGCTGGGGGAATGACGGGCAAAAAAACCTGCTTTTTTATGATTAAAGTCGCCTAGGAGCGGCCAATAGCCGTTCCTAGGAACGATATAGGCTACCGTAGGCTAAAGCCGGGGGTCTGGGAGGCTGAATAGGTCTGGCTAAACCGCACAAGCTTTATTAAATTTTTGAACTATCATCATGTCATATATTCTGAAGACGATATCATTCCATTAAATATCTTGTCTATTCGATTTTGCCGTTGCTTCTCAACGTAGCCACTTCTGTAAGAGGCAGCCTACAATATGAGGCTATCTTTTCTAATGATAATTCAGATTCATTCAACATATTAAGAGCAATTTCTATAGAGTTTTCTCTTTTTCCTTCTCTTCTTCCTTCTCTTTTTCCTTTTCTTTTTCCTTGTTCTTCAAATACTTTAGCCTGTTTTAAAAAATTAGCGTCTTTCAATAAGTCTTCAGCTAATTGTTGTTCATAAGCTTTTAAATCAATGGGTAACATAGTCTCTACTCTTTGTATTTATCAGGAAGATCATTTAGAGAAATCAAAAATTTTTATATCTAATAATTATAAATCAAAAATATTAAGATGATATTGTTATGATTTACATATTTTTTTATAGGTCTTACAGCTATTTTTATAAATATATTTTCCTTACAAAAAATATACTATAGATATCACTAGTATTCGTATAATGCACTTTGAATAGTAAAAAAAATCAGTCACTATACTTAGTCGACATAAAGCTACGGTAATATATAGGGCTGAATCAGAGTTTTCCCGGCTGATCTGTGTTACATATAACTAAATGTCTTGCCTATTCGATTTTGCCGTTGCTTCTCAACGCAGCCACTTCTGTAAGAGGCAGCTTACAATATACAGCTATCTTTTCTAATGATAATTCAGATTCATTCAACATATTAAGAGCAATTTCTATAGAATTTTCTCTTTTTCCTTTTCTTTCTCCTTGTTCTTCAAATATTTTAGCCTGTTTTAAAAAAGTAGCGTCTTTCAATAAGTCTTCAGCTAATTGTTGTTCATAAGCTTTTAAATCAGTGGGTAACATAGTCTCTACTTCCTTGTATTTATCAGGAAGGTCTTTTGGAGAAATCAAACATTTTTATATCTAATAATTATAAATTAAAAATATTAAGATGATATTTTTATGATTTACATTTTTTTATAGGTCTTACAGTTATTTTTATAAATATATTTTCCTTACAAAAAATATACTATAGATATTACTAGTATTCGTATAATGCACTTTGAATAATAAAAAAAACAGTCACTATACTTAGCCGACATAAAGCTACGGTAATATATAGGGCTGAATCAGAGTTTTCCTGGCTGATCTGTGTTACAATATAACTAAATGTCTTGCCTATTCGATTTTGCCGTTGCTTCTCAACGCAGCCACTTCTGTAAGAGGCAGCTTACAATATGCAGCTATCTTTTCTAATGATAATTCAGATTCATTCAACATATTAAGAGCAATTTCTATAGAGTTTTCTCTTTTTCCTTCTCTTTTTCCTTCTCTTTTTCCTTCTCTTTTTCCTTCTCTTTTTCCTTCTCTTTTTCCTTGTTCTTCAAATACTTTAGCCTGTTTTAAAAAATTAGAGTCTTTCAATAAGTCTTCAGCTAATTGTTGTTCATAAGCTTTTAAATCAGTGGGTAACATAGTCCCTACCTCCTTATATTTATCAGGAAGGTCTTTTGGAGAAATCAAGAAAAAATTTTTTATTAAATAATTATATATTAAAACCTTATTATTATCAAATTCTTTGTTTTTAATGTTTTCAATTAACTCGATATAATATTTACATCTCAATTTATCATCTTTTACAGATAATAAAAACTTATTAAGACCTAAAACGACAATAGAATATTCAAGTGGATGGTTTTCTAACTCTGAAAAAGAGAATTCAGGTAGAACATAAGCCTTGTATTTATAATATAATTCTTTTTCAGGGTATTTAACTGTTTTGGTCAAGAAGACTTCTCTGCCTGATAGATTCGTTTTATCCCCAGTTATCAAGGCAAACGGCCAAACCAAACATTCTGCCCGCTTCAACTGTATTTCTGTCGCTCTGTAATCAAGTTGAAATAGACGCAACGGCAAGCTGTTTATTTTCGAGTGCTCGAACTCTACTATAAATAATATATGCGTATATTGTTCAAATTTTTCCTTAAATTTTACTAAAATACATGCATCAGCTATTCTCTTGCCTGTGCTGGTTAAACGGAAAAGTGCGCTAAATTCATTGTTCACGAATTGAATGCTGCTGAGGTCAAGCTTTCGAAAAAAATCTCCTGGATTAAAGAATTCAAGGAAAGGTATGATAAGCATGGTTATCGATAATTTAAAGTATGAGTCGAATGGATGGGTTGGCGTTACTTCCTCAACCTCATTGCTCTCAGCCACACATTGCCCCTATGTCAGTTTACTGCCTTTTGCCAGTCTTCGCAAGTTCTGCAGTTCTGCGATGATCCGACAAAAAAAGAAAATCCAGGCGACGAGTCGCCTGGCCCGGTAATTTTAAAGAAGATTTCCCTAGAACCCCTGACGCCGTCCCAATAAAAAAGTTTCCACCCCCATCCGTTCTAGGCAGGATGGGGATGGCAGGCATGAGGCAACTTGTGCTGGACGCCGGCGGCGCAAAGCGATTCTATGGCAGGACCTTGGTCAAATCCCTTGGGCTGGGCTTAATGACGGCCCCGCTCTTAATGCACTTGGTGCAGACCTTGACCCTGGTCGTGGCCCCGTTGACCACATGGCGGACTGACTGAAGGTTGGGGCGCCAGATCTTCTTGGTCTTGTTGTTGGCGTGTGAAACGTTATTGCCATTCTGAGGCGCCTTGCCACAAAAATCACATACGCGGGACATCTTCTTAATCCTCCATCGGCCAAGCCGGGTGTCCTAATCCGGCCTCTACCGGAACATAAGAATCTAGCACAATCTCCTTTAGGAGGCAAGATTTTTTTCCGACTGCCGACCACGACTGGTCGACTGGTGCGGCGACAAAATGGAGACGTTGTCTCGCCTGCTCTCATTGATTTGACTGTGACGGCCAAGCACGGATTAATTTCACCCAATATTCATGAAATCAAGTAATGCGACGTGCCAGTCTTTCCATAGTCATGCTCTCTCCAGCCTAAATGGCCAGGGTCCTGGGGACTTCCAAGCCTAGTGCCTAGGGGGTCCGCTCCCTGGCGATCTTTTGGAATGGTTTTGTTCTGGCTGGGCCGTATCGTGGCCAGTCATCGCAAATCGCCTCTGACCCAAAGATAATCACTCTGAAAAAGCGAGCGTTATCAGACCAATAAATACATAAATCATATTATTGCATATTTTTACTATATTTTCGTGTACTTTTAACCATAGTTTGAAGATTAATAATAGGAATATTAGGTGATAATCCGCATCCTGGCTGGATAATAACCCCTGATTTATACTTAAGTTTTTTAATAATTTGCTTAATATTTGCATCAATTATCCTTTCGTCCCCCATAAAAAGGCTATGGACGGGATCGACACCGCCGGCCACGGCGTGACGCCGCGCAAAGATCTTCTGGGCAACGTCAAGGTCCACCAACTCGCTAAAATACAAGATATCTGCCCCGGTTTGGCCGACCTGGTCGATAATAGGGTACTCCCCGCCGCAAGGATGGTACAGCGTGATCGCCCCTGTCCGCCTGAACCCCTGGATGGTTTGGGTCAAGTACGGCAGGGCCATCTCCCCGTAAACCCTTGGCGATATGCAGGCTGGCGATGACATGCCATCGCCAATGCTCAGGATATCGGCACCGGCGTCAACGAAATGCGGTGCCAGGCCGACCTGCGTCCCCGCAATAAGATCACAGAGGCGATGAACCAAGGCTTTCTGGCGAAGGGTGGCACCCATGAGCCTTTCCAGGCCCATTAACCTGGCCGCCAGGTTGAAGACCCCGTAGCAATTGACCTCCAGTGCCACCGTCTCCCCGATGATCTTTTTTACCGCCCTGGTCGTGGCCAGCAGGGCCTGGACGAATTCATTTTGGATGACCCGGCTTGGCTCCAGGCCATCGGCGAGCTCTTGCACGTCGGCCAGGGAACTGATCGTGGGGGCCCCAAATTGCGGATGATCATTGTCCGGCCAAACGAGACGTGCCCCCAGGACGTCTTGCAGGGCCGGGGCAAGATTGAGACAGACTACGTCGTCGTCCACGAGATCGAGCAGGGCCATCTCCGAGCTGGTCATCGCCGCATCATCCAAGAAAAAAGCTCGATTCAGTTTTCGGCCAATAAGCTTAGGGCCCATGGGTGACTTGTTGGCGAAGATCGGTATCTGGTCGACCTCTTTCCATCTGGCTGCCGCCATGACCCTTTGTTTGGAAAGCATTGGTTCGGCCTCCTCAAATGGCCGCTGATTCCCGGACAACGCCGATTTCCAGTTCCAGCAGTTGGTCCGCCCAGCCCTTGGCCCACTGGCGCAGTTCCGTGGTTTCCAAGGGCGTGGGCGTAGAGGAGTTTTCATGATCGGCAAGGCGTGCGGCCAGGGTCATGTATATTGCTGCCTGCTCGGAGCCAGGAGCGGCCTCAATGGTCGTTTTGCCCTGGAGCTCGCTTTGGGTGACCGTTACCGAGCGGGGGATGTAATGCATGACCCGGGTATTGGTTCGCTGGGCAAAATCATCAATGATGTCCCTGGAGTACGGTAAATTGACGGAGTTGGCTATCAATCCCCCCAAGAGGGCTCCTCCCGATTTGGAATATCTCTGGATTCCCTTGAAGAGATTGTTGGCGGCGTATATGGCCATGAAATCTGAACTGGAGACCGTAAAGACGTGCTCGGCGATACCTTCTCTGATGGGCACGGCGAAACCGCCGCAGACCACGTCGCCCAGAATATCGTATATGACGAAATCCAGGTCCAGATCCTCAAAGGCCCTCTGTTGCTTGAAAAGTTCGACAGCCGTGATAATGCCCCTGCCGGCGCAGCCAACGCCAGGGGCTGGTCCGCCGGCCTCAACGCAATAGATGCCGTTGTACCCGTCAAATATGACGCTTTTGACCTTAACGGTGGATTTTTCCCTGAGCATGTCCAGCACGGTCGGGATATACTCCCCGCCCCGCAGGGTATTGGTTGAGTCGCTCTTGGGGTCGCAGCCAAACTGCATGACCCGGAATCCCATTTTTGAAAGGGCGGCTGAGATATTGGACGTAGTGGTTGATTTGCCAATGCCGCCTTTGCCGTATATGGCGATTTGTTTTAGCTTCTTGCCCATCATCCCATCTCCCTTATATTAGGAAAAATAAGTTGTTGCAAGCGCAACATTGTTGTTTTAAAGACACTTTTTATACTAAAATATATCAGTATTTTTCATATCATTATCTAACCTTTCGCCACCATCAATTATCTTATGCCGTTGCCAGACCCTCCCTCACGGCCGAGGTGAAAGCCCTGATGTTGGCCAGCGGAGTCGAGGTGCTGAGCCCGCAGGCCGGGGCAAGGATGTCGATGTTCTGCATCAACAGCCCGTTAGACGCCCTGATCACCTTTCCCTCATCCCCGAACTCCAGAATATAGGTGCTTAGGTTCCCCATGGTTGTCAGGCCGGGAAGGGCATACTTAAGGGCCTTGAGATTGACCATAGAATCCACGCTCAGGGCGTCGCCTCCCAAACGGGCCAACTCTTTGCGTATGGCCCTGACGTTGCCGCAGATATGGACTATGACCGGGACGTTTTGAGCGTGGATTGCGTCAATGATCCTGTTCAGGTAGACGACCGCGTACTCGGCGAATATTTTTGGTCCCAATATCTCCCCCGTGGCCGTGGGGTCGGCGATGCAGATGACATCGACGCCGCCCTCGACCAGGGCGCTGGCGTAATCTATGAGCTGCCCGGTCACGTAATCCAGGACCCTGTGGGCGACGTCCTTCTTCTTGCGCAGCTCCTTCAAAAAGGCCATGGGATCGACCAGGGAGGCCGCCGCGCTTAACGGTCCTGTAAGCCCGCCGATGGCCGGGACGTCCGGCTCGCTTTTGCGGAGAGCCCCCAAACTCTCGACCACGGCCCGGGCCCGATAATTCTTCTCAATGGCCTTCTTGGGCATGAACTCGAACTGGTCGACTGAGGCGAAGGGCTCTGCCTTTATTTTAGGCTCACACTTTAGCGTACCGTAGTCTATACCGCTCCCCAGCGCCTCCGCCTCCACCGTCAGGCAAAAAGGGAGGCCAAAGTTCTCGAAGCCCGTCTCGCGGCAGACATCGGCGGCCAGGCCGCTCATTAGCTCGGCCTTATGGTGGGCCGCGGGCAGGGCATGTTTTCGCCCGGCCATGACCTCGACCACGGCGGCGTTCATCATGCCCCCGGGACAGATGACCGGGGGCCTGTCCACTGGTCTCCCGGCGAGGGCGTCCAGGAGCCTCTGTTTTGGGGATATCAAGTCCATGGCAGATCGCTTCCCTTATAGGTTTCCAGCCAATTCGCCCGTCCCGTCGCCGGCCAGCTCCACGGATAACCTGGCCGCCAGGCGAACGGCGTGGTTGGCGTTGGGGGAATAGGCATCGGCCCCTATGCGGTCGGCAAAGGCCTGGGAAACCGGTCCTCCTCCCACCGCCACTTTGAATTGGTCCCGTAGACCTCGCTTTTTCAGGATCTTGACCACATCCAGCATGCCCTCCATGGTCGTGGTCATCAAGGAGGAGATCATGATGATTCGGGCCCCGGCCTCTTGGGCCCGATCAATGAATATCTCCGGATCCACGTCCCGGCCCAAGTCGATGACCTCGAAGCCAGCGGAGTTGAGCATGAGCTTGACGAGATTTTTACCGATATCGTGGGTGTCCCCGCTTATAACCCCAAGGACAATCCGGCATTTCGCCTCCTCATCGACCTTTTTGATATGCGGCTTGAGGACCTCTACCCCGGCGTCCATGGCATCGGCGCACAGCAGGAGCTCTGGCACAAAATACTCTTCTTCCTCAAATAGGCGCCCGGCCTGTTCCATGCCTTTGGTCAGGCCCTGATCGATGGCCTCGAAGGCATCGTACCGGCGTCTGACCGCCTCCTCGGAAAGCCGCGCCGAGGAATCCTCGTCCATGTCAACCACGGCCTTGGCCATGGCCTGAAACAAAGACTCCTTGCCTTCCAAACCCATCCGGCCAGCGTCCGGGGGCAGATCCAGGGCCCGTGGATAGTCTTGCCCGCCAGGGCTGACAGGAGCCTCGGCCTCATAGTGCAAGCATTCTATTTTTGCCATAATCACACCTTTTTGTCTTTGGCTGGTCAATAATTATTTCAGCCAAAATTTAGTGATGCTCTTGCCTCAGATCCGTGACCGTGGCCGACTGGAATCTGCTTTCCAGCCAAGACCAAGCCAGACCGGCAAAATCCTGGGCTATCTAGACAAAGGGTAACTGCCGTAGCTCCGGACTCTCAGCCAGGACTGCTTGCCCCCCGGCTGTTTCCCCGCCGCCAAGGCCTTGGCCTCGTCGAAATAGCTCTTAAAGTCAAAACTTCGGTAGAGCTGGCGGTCCAGCCCGACCGGACAGGCCCTGAGACAAAATCCGCAGGGATTCTTGTAATCGGCAGTTAGTCCCTTCTGGTAGCCCAGGCAGCTGGCCTGGCCAACGCGCTCAGCCCCCACGGGGCAAACGCTCAGGCAATTCTGGCAATTCTGGCAAAGTTGGCCCGATGATTTGCCCTGGCCCGCCAGGCCCTCTTCCGTTCCCACCGGGACATCGGTCACCAATGCGGCGACAACCACCCTGGGCCCGTATTTTTCGTTCAGCAGCCTCCCGTTTCTCCCCAGGCTTCCCAGGCCCGCCCTGGCCGCTATCTTGGCCAAAGCCAGGCCGCCCGAGTCCAAGGCCGCGGCCCTGCACCCCAGGGAGGCCAGCAGCGACGCCAGACGGTTAACCGCTTTCCGGCCAATTATGAGGGCAGTTTTCTCGTGCTCAAGGCCCCAGACTGACGGGCAAGTCTCCATGACGGGCAACAACAGGGGTACGCCAAGGACCACGAAGGCCCTGGCCCACCCGGGTAAGGCCACGCCAGCCCCCGTCGCGGGGTCGGCTTCGGCCTCTTCGCCGGCGGCGGTCGCGCTGGCCTGGGCGAAACCTACCAGCTCGGCCCCCAGGGAACAGGCCCGCAGAGTAAGGTTTTCTTTTAATATTTCAATAGTATTTTTATACCAATATATAGGATTATATTTTTTGTAAATATATTTATAGGTCTTAAAATATCTTTTTGCTAACATTTCTTGTATCTTTAATTTCGTTAAAGCAACTTTCTTGGTGCCTTTATAGACAAAGACATTCCGCCTCAACTTGTCATCACCAAAAAACTTTACATACATGCGCTGGCATTTAAGCTCCGACAGCACGGCCAAGGCCCTATATCTCTTCAAGTCAGGCCTTGAAATTCCGCCTGCTGAGAGCAGACGGTCAGCGGAAAACTTCCCCGAGACCCCCGGCCCCCTGGCCAGATAGACCGAGGCTATAGCCCACTGGCTCAACCAAACCGCAAATTTATAGCCTATTTGGTTAATAATTAAATCCTCAACACCCTCAGACCCCTCCCCCAGGGTCCGAATGCCCAGGACTATGAGAGTCTGGGTCCGATCCCAGACACGGGTGGGAGCGGTTAACCCGGGACCGAGGTTTCCCATCGAGGCCAGCGGCAAAACAAGGACCAGATCGGCCCCCAGCCGGTTCGCCTTGTCGGGAATTTCCCCGCTTGGCGTTATATGCGCGGTCTCTTGGCAACCGACATGGCGGCCATTTTCAGGCCACCTGGCTGGGGCGTCAGATCCCCTGCCATTTCTCGCCCCGAAAACTTGTTCCCCCCCTTGGGCCAACATGGGAAACAGACCCATCGACCACCTGGCTACGTCGGCGTGGGCGCGATGGTAAGAGCCTATATCGGCGCCTGAAAAAAGCCTTCTGTCCTGGCCCACTGGGCAGGCTTTGACGCAAAAGCCACAGTGGCTGTAAAGCGTCCCAAAGGTCTGCCTGGCGCAGGCGAGCTTATCCATGGCCAGACCTCTCGGGCCATCGGAAAAGACTCCCGCCGGGCATACCCTGGCGCAGACTCGGCAACCCGTGCAGAGATCGCCTCCCAGCATCGGATCGCCAGCCAGTTCCAGGCTGGTGAAGACCGAAGCCAGGCGATGTCTGGGGCCGAATTCCGGCGTGATGAGGGTCTGGTTCCAGCCAATGGTGCCCAGCCCGGCGTAAAAACCGGCCCAGACGTGCGAGAAGGCGGCCCGAGGGATTTGGCGCAGCATTCTTTGCTCGCCGTAGCCATCGCGGCAGACGGGTATGGATGGCCAGCCGCGGATATTTAGAAACCGGGCCAGAGAATAGGCCGTCTCGTCCAAAATCCGGTTGGCGATGTCGTACTGGGCCCGATACAAATCCGACTCCACCGTCTCCACGATGGGCAGGAGCGAGGGGAGACCAAGGCATATGACCGTCCTTGTCTCCGGCCAGATGGCCTCAGGCCGAAACCCTGGCTCGACTTCCCCCCGCTCGGCCCAGCGCCAGGCCGGGGCGAACCCGACAAGGGAAACTCCCATTTCCAGGGCGTAATCTCTGATCTCGGCCGATATCGTCATTCCACGACCCTACCGCTGAAAGGCGATGACAGAGAGCAAGTCCTCTATCAGGGAGAGGCTTCCCTCAAATCCAGCGTACCCCCTATTCAAGACCACCCTGTTCCCCACCGGGCAGGTTACCGTCAGGTGCTCGGCCCCCAGGTCGGTGGCGAGAGGCCGCTCCAGGTGGCTACCGATGACAAAGGCTGGGGCAAAGGAAAGCTGGTGGAGGGAGTCGCTCCTGCGGGGAGCAATCCGCCAAAAATGCCCGGCCACCTCGGAGGGGTCGGTCTCATAGACTACCTTGACCTTGCAGCCGCAGGAGAGATTGCCGAGGACCCTGTCAATCTTTTCCTCGTCCTTGCCCTCGAGGGAGGTAGTGACCACCGTCAGCCTGGGCAACCAGCCCAAGTCATCGGCCACGAATTTCGTCAAGGCCGGGGCGTAATTGGCATCGCCCACGATAATGGCGTAGCGCTGCCAGTCGAGGTCGTTATAGGCGTCGGCTATGCGCTCGACGTATCGGAAATAACCGCGCCGCTCGTCAGATATCAAGTTTTCGAGCGTGCGCCTGGGGATAGCGAGAGCCTCCCCCACTCGCCTCAGGAAATCCTCCGTGGCCGAGGGCCCTATGGGCAGGGGATTGGTCAAATAGGGTATCCCGTGACGCCGCTCATAGGCTTCCGCCGTCCTCAGGCCGAAAAAGTCGGAGACCAGCACGTTCAGGCAGGCCTCGCCCGATCCCAATAGGCCCGTCAGGCTGTCGCGCTCGGTAAAAAAGGAATTGACCTCCAGGCCAAGGCGCTCCAAAAGGGACCTGAGCTTCAAGAGGTTGCCTCGCCAGAAGGCATCCTGGCCCGGGACTACGCCAAACAAGTTGATCTTGTTGGGCGTTTTGGCCTTGGCCGGCTTGACGTAGGAGTTGGCCAGGGCACTAAGCAGGATATCGTATCCGGCGTAACCGTCGCCCCGAAATCCCCCTGTCTCTGCCCCGATGACGCTCTGGCCGCCAGAGGAGTATTTCCTGACCACGGACTCGATGTCATCGCCAATGATGTCCGGGGTGCAGCCGGTCAGGATGACGTACAGATCGGCCTCAACGATCTCCAGGGTGCTCCGGACCTGCTCATCAAGCCGGTCCAGGCCTCCAAAGACTATGTCGCTTTCCTGGATGTTTGAGCTGGGCACGGACAGGCCCCCGCAATAGCCGGCCCCCAGATAGCCGGTGCTGCCGTACTGGTTCCAGTAAATGCTGCCCCCGCAACCCATGGCCGCATGCATGATGGGCACCACCCCGGGGAGGGCCGAGGCGGTCAGCACGGCCCCGCCCAGAGCGCAAAAGCCGCGGGGACGCTCAATGAAACGATTTGTCACGCTGTCAGCTCCGCTCCTATGATGTATTTGTAGGGATCCTCGGCGTACCAGCTCTCCCGGTAGGGTTGACGGACATTTTTGACCAGACGCTCGTTGAAGGAGTTGTTCTCCAGGTGCCGGTGAATCCTGCGGGCCACGTCGAAGACTCCGGCATAGCCGCTGTAGATGGCGTTGGAGCCGTAAATCGGCAGAACCGCCGTTCCGCATTTGGCCGCCCAGACGTTATCGGAGTTGTGCCCGATATACAGATCCGGTTCTACCCGATTCAGGATATTGACCGCCTCAAACGGTTGGGCCGTGGCCACGTTCAGGCGTATGCCCGGGTTAACGTCGCTGAGCCGCTCCACCTCGGGCTGGCCGAAGGGGTCATAGTGGTAGGGCCGCACGGCCAGGACCTCCAGACCCAATTCCTGGACCAATCTGGCCGTGGACAGGGTTCTGATTTCCCCGGCGCTGAGCACGCAGGTTTTCCCCTTTAGCTTGGGCCTAAGCGGCTCCAAGGCCCTGCCCAGTTCGGCCTCCTCCTGGGCGATTATCCGTTCGGCCGCGGCCTCTTGCCCTACCTTGGCCGCCACGCCCCGCAGCCAATTGCCCGTGTTCTCAATCCCGATTGGCATGTGGCTCCCGACATAGGGGACGGCGTATCTCTTCTCCAGATAGCTCATGAAGTAATCGTCATGCGTGGGGCAGACGCCAACTGAAAGGGAGGCCAGCGGGGCCAGGCGGAAGGCCTCGGGATGGGCATCGCAGGGCAACATGTTGACCTCCAGTCCCAGCTTGCCCAGCAAGCGGATGAGTTCCTTTTGGTCGGGACCGGTCATGGAGGAGACGTTGAGCAGATTGACCAGGCGCTTGCGCCGGATCGCCTCCGAGGCCTGAGCGGCCTCGGGGTCAAAGACGGGAAACTCGGTCTCGTCGGATCCGTCGATTAAGTTTCGCAGGAAGGAATGGAAGATGGCGTCATAGGCGGTGGCCATGACCTTGCTTTTAAACCCTTCGCAGTGGACGGGCAATAGGGCGGCCGAGACCTTATCCTTCAGGTCCCTGGCCACGCCGTCGATGTCATCACCGATTATTCCCGGAACGCAGGTAGAGAGGAAGACGATGGCCTCAGGGCGATAGCGCTTGTCGGCCTCTACTATGGCTTGCCGCAGTTTTTCCTCACCGCCGCTAGTCACGTCCCGCTCGTTGAGGTTGGTCGAGAGCCACAGCGCCCCCCTGGGATTTTTGTCGCCGCCGCGCCACTGCCCCAGACGCACGTTGGCTCCCAGGGCATGGGCGGCCCCGCCGCAGCCTATGGCTCCATGGACGATGACCACCGTGTCTTGAAGCGACGTAAGTATGGCCACGGCAGGCAAAAGTTGGCAAATGGTCCCCTGGCTGAAACTCCGGCGGCGATTCTTCAGGCAACCCTGGCAAAAGGGCTCCGCAATCCCCCCGACCGTTCCCCCAAACTCTATGCAGGTCCCCAGCCTGTCCTCGCGGCGTGGGGCCGTGTTGGCCTTGATATAGTCCATCGGTCTGTGTCCTCTATTTTTCCATTGTCAGATAAATATATTTAATATTTTTATAAGTTATCATCTGATCAATATATTAACGTTATGGACATTTTGTTAAAACATAAGCCGCAAACTTCCCATCAGCCCCTAAAATCGTGGGCCACCCTGACGAAACTGGCAACATTGGCCTCGGGGACCCTGGCCGAGAGATCGCAGCCTGGCAAAAGCATAAAGCCGCCCTCGGCTGCCCTGGCCTCGCCCAGACATCTCAGGGTGGCCTCGGCCACCCCGCCAGGGGAGAGGTCCTCGAGGACGAAAACCGGGTGCACGTTACCGGCGAAGGCCAGTTGCCCACCCAGGATTTCCCGTCCCTTGGCCAGGTCGACCTTGCTATCCAGGGACACCATACCCACCCCGGTCTTGGGCAAAAGGTGAAGACGGTCCGTGGTTTTGCCGCAAATATGCAGCAAGCTGGGCTTCCCAAGGGTCTTGAGACGATCCAGGAGGCCCTTTATCCTGGGCAGCGCCACCCGCTCGAAGTGCCGGGCCGAAAGGAGGTCCCCCGAGGCGCTGGGGTCGGCCACGAAGATACCGTCCAGGCCTTTGACTGAGAGCATATACTCGAAGTAACCGGCGGACAGTTGTTCGGCCTTGTCCAAAAGACGTTCCACAAAGGCCTTATTCTTGTAGATGCCCTTGGAAAACACTTCAAGCTCGGTCATTTGGCCGGCCAGCGTGAAGGGGGCCCGCCCGCTGACGAACAAGGCCCGACGGCCGGCGTTTAGCCTGACCGTCTCCCGCGCGACTTCCCCGAGCCAGCGGATCCCCTCCGACGAGAGAGCCTTCTGGACGTCAAGCCTCTCGATGTCGGCCTCGGAATTGACCAGCGTCGACTCGATTGACGGCGCCCTCCGGGGGTTATAGCCGATTTCCGCCCCCAGGGCCTGCAACAGGAGGGCCGTGGCTCCAGTCCCCACGGTCACGAAGTCGGCCCCCACCCTGGCGTTGACCCCGTAAAAAATGGCCGCCGCCCTTTTGGGGTCGGCCAGTAAATCCCGAAAGGGTACCTTCTCCAGGAAAAATGGCCAGCTGCCGCCAAGGCAGACCCCCACGGGGAGGCCCTCCCCCCGGCATTCGAGTTTGGGATCGAAGGCCCGCAAAACGAGCTCCCTTGGCGTCAGCTCCCTGGGCCCATCAATGTCTGGGCGAGGATCTGGCCCAACGGCCGGCCAGCGTCCTGGGCGCGGTCCCTCTTCCCCGCTCAAATCGGGGAGATCCGTCGTCAGGCTCATGAGTTCTCCATGTATCTTTCGCGCTCCCAGTCGGTCACGGCCCTATGGTGGGCATCGATGTCGAAGTGGATGAGCTCGCTGAAGATCTTGACGAAATCTTGCCCAAAGTACTCTATCGCCGTCTCGCTCCGGTCGAACCAGGCCGCGGCCTTGACCAGCGTCCTGGGAAGATCCTCGAGGTCAGGGTTGTAGTAGCCATTGCCGACGACCAACTCCGGGGCGGGAAGATTGTTCTCCAGGCCGTAAAGCCCGGAGGCCACCGAGGCGGCGATAAGGAGATAGGCGTTGGCGTCGGCGGAACCGGTGCGCTGCTCAAGCCTCGCGCCCTGGCCGCTGCCAAGGAGCCTCGTGGAGACGGTCCGATTGTCGTAGCCCAGGCCAATCTTGGTCGGGGCGAAGGACATATCGGCCAGCCGCTTGTACGAATTTACGGTGGGAGCCACCAGAGCCATGAACTCGCCGGCGCACTTGAGCAGACCGGCCGAGTAGGGACCCAAGACCGACTTGTCGGTGTCGAACAGGTTATTTCCCCGCTGGTCCCAGAGGCTTTGGTGGAGATGATAGCCGCTTCCTGAATGCTCGGCCCAGGGTTGGGCCATGAAGGTGGCCCGCTTGCCGTTCTTGACGCAGATTTCTTTTATGGCGTTGCGGGCCAAAATGGTGTTATCGGCATTGGACAGGGCCGGGCTGTACTCAAGGATCAATTCCATCTGGCCGGGCCCATACTCGGTGTGCAGGGCCTCGATGGGAATGCCCAGACCCTCAAGGGAATACTGGATCTGATCAATAATGTCGCTGTTGATGCCGGCCTGTCCCAGACTGTAGGTCTGTTTGCCCCCGAAAAGCGGGTTGTTGTTTTCGTCTAACAGGTAGAACTCTATCTCTGACCCCACTTTGGAGACGTAGCCTAGCTTGTCCAGTCTCCCAAGCACGTTTTTGAGAATTTGCCTGGGGGCCACCTGGATCCTCTCGCCGGTATCGACGTACAGGTCGCTTAGGACTATGCCCACCCCAGGACGCCAGGGAATCTCCCGCAGGGTCTTGTAGTCCGGGACCAAAATCATGTCCGAGGCGCCATGGCTGAATCCGGCGAAGGCCGAGGAGGTAAAGTACTCATGCTGGATATCCCAGGTCAAGGGAGCCCGGCACAGCCCAGTTCCCGAGGCCATCCGACCCAATAAAAAACTTGTGGGCAGGCGCTTGCCGATGATGTTGCCGTTAATGTCGGCGAAGCCTATCTCCACGGCCCGAAGGCCCCTCGACTCGATATACTCGCGGGCTTCCGCCAGCGACTCAACTGGGTAGTCCATAAGCAAACTCATCTTCTGTTGGGGTTATCGAAGAGCGGCGTCGACAGGTACCGCTCCCCGGTGTCGGGGATCAGGGCCACGATGGTCAGCCCCCTGTTTTCTTCCCTTCTGGCCAGGTTAATGGCCGCAGACACCGCCGCTCCCGAGGAGACCCCCACCAGCAGGCCCTCCTTGGCCGCCAAATCCCTGGCTGTCTCGAAGGCCTCGTCGTTGGTGACCCTGAATATCTCGTCGATGATTTCCATATTCAGGATATTCGGGACGAATCCTGCCCCGATGCCCTGAATCTTGTGGAGCCCCGGGGCGCCGCCGGAGAGGACCGGGGAGTCGCTGGGCTCCACCGCTATGACCTTGATTTCCGGCTTTTTCTCTTTCAGGACCTCGCCCACGCCGGTGATGGTCCCCCCGGTGCCCACCCCGGCGACGAATATGTCCACCTCGCCCCCGGTATCCCGCCATATCTCGATGGCCGTGGTTTCCCGGTGAATCCTGGGATTGGCCGGGTTATTAAACTGCTGTGGGCAGAAGCTGCCCTCAATCCGCGCCGAGATGGCCTCGGCCTTGCGGATGGCCCCACGCATGCCCTCGCCGGACGGGGTCAAGACGATCTCGGCACCCAGCGCCTTTAGCAGATTGCGCCTCTCCAGGCTCATGCTCTCGGGCATGGTCACGACCAGGCGGTATCCCCTGGCCGCGGCCACGAAGGCCAGGCCCACCCCCGTATTTCCGCTGCTGGGCTCGACTATGACCCCGCCCGGCTTCAACCGCCCCTCTTCCTCGGCCGCCAGAATCATGGAGTAGCCTATGCGGTCCTTGACGCTGCCAGCCGGGTTGAAGAATTCCAGCTTGGCCAGGATTCTGGCCTGGGCCCCATGAAGGGAGGCGTATTTCTTCAGCTCCAAGAGAGGAGTGTTGCCTATCAGATCGGTGACGGACTGCGCGTACTGGGGCATCTACGGTCTCCTACCAGGCCGGGTCCAATATGTCGCGCCCGGCGTAGGAGTCTCTCAGGGCGTGCTTTAGGGCATCGGTATAATAGGCCTTTTTCAAAATCCCGGTCCTAGGGTCATCCAGGTTTTCCTCACGGACGGCGATGATGTCGGCGGCCTGGTACTCCACCGGCTCAGTGGCCAGGGCATCCTTGGAGATGTCCAGATCTATCTCGGCAGCCACGGTAGCGTAAAGGAAGCCGGCGTCGGCCTCCTCCATGGCCCGGCCCAGCATGGTGTAGTCGACCTCGATGAACTCAAGCTTTTTTGGGTTTTCGATGATATCGTTCTGGGTGATGGCCGGCCCCTCGACGCCTGGCCTGATCTTGATTAGCCCGGCCTGGGCCAGCATGACGTAGGTCCGAAAGTTGTTGCCCACGTCCACCGGCAGGCTTATCCTTGCCCCTTCGGGCAAATCCCCCAATGACTTATATTTTTTGGAAAAAATACCAGATTTGTCGGTAAAGACCGCAAAGGCCGCCACCAGATGACCCTTGTGGCCCCTGTTGAATTCCTCCATATAGGGGGTGTGCTGATGATAGTTGGCGAAATAGTCGCCGCTCTCGACTGCCTCGTTTATCTGCGTGTTGTCGGCCAGAAAGATATACTCGAGGGTATACCCCAGTTTCCCGACCTCTGCGGCCAGGACCTTGGTCGTGTCCTCATAGACCTTGAGATTGTTGACGGCGAACTTGATGACCTTGCTGGTCTCGGCCCCGGCCGCCTGCGCCAAGCCGGCGAAGAAAATGGGGCCGATTAGAAACGTCAGGGCCACGGCAGAGAGAAATAATCTAGAGAAAATAAGTTTCATAATAATTCTCCTAATCATTTTGATATTGATCAATAATATTATTGATCAATTGATATGGCAGGCCCCCAAGCTAAATTCCAAAACTGTCTTGGCCGACTCCCGCCATTATCCGCTAATGCGCCGAAACTCAAATCCGTTTATCCAGGGCCCGGCCAATTACCCGCCCCAAAGTCTGGATAATCTGGACCAATATGATGATGAGGGCGACCGTGAAGGCCATTACCGCTGGCTCATACCGGTAATAACCGTAGCGGATGGCGAAATCGCCAATGCCGCCCCCGCCTACCAGCCCGGCCACGGTCGAGTACGACAGAAAACTGACCGTGATCATGGTGATGGCCCCAACGATGCCGGAGCGTCCTTCCCGGTAGAGGACCGATACTATGATTTGCCTGGTGTTGGCCCCCACGGATTTGGCCATCTCGATGACCCCCCTGTCTATTTCCACCAGAACCTGCTCGACAAGGCGGGCGAAGTCGGGAATGGCGCTAATCGAAAGTGGCACGATGACCGCCCTGGTTCCCAGCGATGACCCCATGACCAGACGGGTGAAAGGGATGATGGCCACCATGAGGATCAGAAAGGGAAAGGAGCGGACAATGTTCACGATGGCATCGAGAACGAGATAGGGGAACCTTCTTTCCATGACCGAACCAGGCCGAATCAGGTACAAAAGCGTCCCCAGAGGGATCCCGACGACCCCGGCTGCGCCCAGGGTCCAGAACATCATGTAGAAGGTCTGCCCCAGGGCCTTGTTTATTTGCGGCGCCAGCTCAATTATCCTGTCCATCATATGCCGGCCCCGTAGCCGAAAAGATGTCTGGCCAAAACAGACTGGGGGTCAACCGCCGGATCGGACAAGCTGAGGGTTTCCACCAGTCGACCGTGCTCCAGGACGGAGACCGTGTCGCAGATTTTCCTGGCCGCCTCCATCTCATGGGTGACCAGGACCACCGTTATGCCTAACCCCTGGTTGACCTTTTTCAAGTACTCCAAAATCACCGAGGTCGTCTGCGGATCCAGGGCCGAGGTGGGCTCATCGCACAACAGGATCTTGGGTTCCATGGCGATGGCCCTGGCGATGGCCACCCGTTGTTTTTGCCCTCCGCTGAGTTTGGCAGGATAGTCCTTGGCCCGGTCAGAGAGATTAACGATGTCCAGGCTTTCCCCGACCAGCTCCCTTATCCTGTTCTTGCTCAGCTTGGCTATTGAGAGCGGGAAGGCCACGTTCTCGAAGACGGAGCAGTTGGCGAGGAGATTGAAATGCTGGAAAATCATGCCTATCCTTTGCCGACGACGAAGCAGCGTTTTGCTATTAAGGGCCATCAGATCCTCCCCATCAATCAAAACCGTCCCACTGTCTGGCCGCTCCAGAAGGTTGACGCACCGCAGAAGAGTCGACTTGCCCGCCCCGGAAAGCCCTATGAAGCCCCAAGCCTTACCTGGGCCGATGTCGACGGACACATTCTCCAGGGCCTTGATTGACCCGTTGGCCGTTTGGTAGGTCTTGTTGATTCCTTTGAGCTCTATCACTGGAACCTCTTGCCTTAATCATATTATATGCATCATTTCATGTCTTATAGGTGATTTATAATTATGTTTTGTTTCTATAATTTATTTTATTTTGTTTTAACTCCAAAAACTAATGGTCAGTCGTTATCCAGATCCTTAATCTGTCTTTTTAGCTCATTGGTCAACTCGACATCGTGCCGATACCAGTTATGGCTTATGGCCTTGTCCTCATTAAAGCGGAACCTGCGTCGACTTGTCCTGCCGGTGGATGAGACCCGGACAATCTCGCCCTTGCCGACGTGGATGAGGCTGACGGGACTTGTCGAGAGCTCCAGGTTGCTGCTTTTGTAGGCCTCTCCCAGGGATGTCCCCAGCAGTCCTTCCTCCAGCAAGTCTCTGGTGGAGACGTACAGGAACAAGCGCCTTTTTTTAAAATGGACCAAGATGACCGGCACGTCGCCCCGGCAAAGATACAGGTTGCTGCTGTCATCAAGGATAGTGAAGAGAAAGCTCCCGCACAGCTTCCCGCAGGCGGCGGCCAGGGACGCCAAGTTCAGCCGCTCCGATCTGTCTATCAGGCTAACCGCCCCATAACTGTCGGTTCTGATGGACGCTGGCCCAAGATCCATGCTGGCCCGCAGTTCCCGTAGGTTTGAGAGGATGCCGTTGTGCGCCAGGGCGTACCCCGTCCCATCCCTGGTTTGGCCCCGGAAAGGGTGGTTATTCCTGTTATCCTGCCAGTTTCCATCCAAATCCCGACGGCAGTGGCCAATCAGGGCCTGGGTTTCCCTGGGAAAGGAGAACTGTGATTCCGCGAGCCCGCCGGCCTGCTTTTTCACGACGACCCGCTTGCCGTCGACATAGGCAATTCCTCCCGCGTCTGACCCGCGAACGGCGCAGACCAGGGCCAGGCGCCCGTATATGTCCCCAAGCTCGCCAGGGCCGACATCGGGGCCAGGAAGATGCCCGGCATCGCGGCAATCGCCGGGGCCATCGCCACTCGCGTCAAGGCCAGCGCCTGGCCGGTAGCGGACAAAACCGAATACTCCACACATCAACGCTCATCGGCTCCTTTTGTTCGGCAGTTTTGGCATGCCGTTGTGTCGCCCCAGGCTGCGCGGTCCAAAATCATTTCGAGGCGTCGTTCTTGGCCGTTTTTCCCTTCCGGCCCGCCGGTGCCCGGTTCCCGCGCCGATCCGGCACCGCTCCGGGGCCATCGGTCCAGGATTGGGGGCCATGTCCTTGCCCATCCTTGCACGGCGGGAACGGATCCCCGTCACTTGTCGGCCTCGGGCCGGACGAATTCCACGTCCAGGGGCAGGCCCTTCTTTTGGAAGGATTGGGCCAGGTCCAGCGCCGTCCGCCACTGCTCGATGCCCTGGCAAAAGATGGTTGCCCGCTCGCCAGGCGTTTGGGCGAGCAGACGCTCGCAACACATGCGTATGACCGACCCGTAGTCGATGACCGTCGGGTCAAAGTCAATCCTTGTCATCTCGGCTCCCCCGTTTTTTTCCGCCCCGGCCGTGGGCAGGCCCCGATCCAGCGTGCCCTCCGCGCCCGCCCCCCCGGCGGCGTTGGTCGCGACAGCCACCGGTGACGCCCTGGAAACCACGGCCCCCGGCATCGCCAAGGAGCCGGCGCCAGGCGCCTCCTGGGTCAGCGCCACGCCCTTGACTCCACCCATGAACCTCCCAAGATCCCGGGCGGAGCCGCTGCCCACGAAGGCAGTTTGGGTGCCTATGTGGGCCAGGGAGACCGAGTTCACGCAGTGTCGGGTATTCTTTGGGGTATAGCCCTCGCCCTGGAAAAGGTGGCCCAGGTGTCCATGGCAATTGGCGCAAAGGATCTCCGTCCAGGGGCGCCCAGGGTTGGGATCCGGCCTGCCGGCGACCGAGTCGCCGATGGAGTCATCAAAGGCGGCCCAGCCGCACGCCGTCTCGAATTTGTCCTCATGTCGGTACAGAGGCGCCCCGCATTGCCGGCAGACGTAGAGGCCAGGGCTTGAATGGGCCTCGTACCGTCCACTCCCGGGAGCCTCTGTCCCGGATCCCAGCATGACCCTGGTTTCCTCGTCATCCAGGGGAGGCATGGGCCGAATTTTCCGCCAACCGGCCATCTCAGGTCTGCCCAGGCTGCCGGGCCTGGCGGTGGCAAAGGAAGGCCTGGCGATAGGTCTTGCGGTACAGGGCTGAATGGAAGGCGCAGAGAAAAGCGGAACCATTCTCGAAACTCTCGGGCTCAATGTCCTCGACCAGGCTGCCGGCCCGGATCGTCTCCGCCTCCGACAAGCGGAGGGCGGTCTCGCCCAGCCGGGAGAGAATCCCCGCCTTGGAGGCCGGAAATTGTACCCCGGCTTTGGCCAGGGCCTTGATGAACAAGTGATCGATTGACACTTTGGGCTTGGATTCCGCCGTGGGCTCAGAAGACATTTTTGGCCTCGCTCCATAGCATCTAGAGTCTAGCGTTCCTGAGGAACTGATACATCGACTTGTCCCGGCCCACGCCTCCGGTTTCAGGGGAGGACGCGCCCCGGTGGTGGCCCTGCCACTTGAGGTTGCCCATGAACGACTGCCGCTGGATGTGATCGGCCAGGCCTGGGTAGATGTCGGCCTTCAGAATGTAGGGCTGGCCCTCGGGGGCCTGGCTGATGACGTTGCCGTCAGGGCCGACCACCATGCTGCGGCCGAAGAGACAAAAGCACTCGTCCATCTCGGCGCTATTGGTCGCCAGCACATAGGTCCGGTTAAAGTACGCCCCGGCCCGGTTGGTGATCTCGTAGGCATCCTGATAGGGCGTCATGTAGTCGGAGATGCGGCAGATGACATTGGCGCCCTTGTGCGCCGCCTCGCTCCAGGCGTCCACGTAGTCGCCATCGGAGCAGATGATTGTGGCCATCCTGGCTCCCTTGGGACCGTCAAAAACCTGAATCTCGTCGCCCGGGGTAAAGGGCTCCACCGGGATCCAGGGCGTGGTCTTCACGTATAGGTTGGCCACCTCCCCATCAGGGTTGATGGTCAGGGCGCAGTTTCGCGGGAAGATCCCATCCTCCAGGTCGACCAGGACCCCGAAGACGCCCCAGATCTGCAGGGCGGCGCATTTATCCTTCAGTCTCCGGATTTGGCTCGAGCCCAGGGTAAGGGCGCTCAGGTAAAACTCGGGCGCGAAGCCATTTAGAACGATCTCCGGGGTCAGGGCCAGATCATATCCGGGCAGGCCATAGGAGGCCCTATCCAGGAACTCAAAGACCTTGTCAATGTTCTTGTCCACGTCCTGGGGGCTGGAGGCGCTCAGGGCTGGGCCCATCTGAAGGATGACCACGCTCAGGGCCTCGGTCTCGATTTTCCCGTTTAGAGGGTAGCAGTTGCCTATGTTCATGGCCATTTCCTTATTTTTTTGATTTTTTGTAGGCCTCGGATGAGAAAACGTAATTCCTGGCGTCCTCCTCTATTCTTTCGCGGCTCCAGTCCGTATTGACAAAATCATTGGTGTAAATTCTCTCGAGCGGGATTGGCCTTGAGATAATCCCGGAGTCCAGCGCCGCCTTGACGGTCGTCTCCCAGCGCTCCCTGCGGAAATAGCCTATCTTCTCCAGCGTCTCCTCCCGCTCTTTCCCCGTTGACCCGAAATATGACTCCACCTGGTACTCCACCGCCTTCACCGCCCCCTCGAAGGTGACGTCTATCCCCGGGTACTTGAGCAGGGTTATGTCGGCCACGGCCGCGGGATTTTTCAGGGTAAAGTACTGGGCCTTGGCCACGGCCCTGGAAAAGCGTCTGACCAGATCCGGATCCTCCCTGGCCAGTCTCGTGCTCACGATGACCGAGTTGGACAACTGCGGCAAAACCTCGTCGGCGTCCAGGTACTCCAGGTCAAATCCCAGGCCCAGCAGATAGCCGTACTCTACGTCCCAGGTCAGCAGGGTGTCGGTCTTGGAGGAGACGGTGGCCTGATAGCGGGCATCGCCGACCGTGGTCCAGGTGACGTCCTTGTCCGGATCAAGGCCGGCGGCTTTGATGATGGGCGCCCCTATGGACTTCCAGGACGCGTCGCCGAGGGCGATTGATTTTCCCCTGAAGTCTGCCCAATCATTGATTGTCCCCTTTTTGTAGGCAAACCCGAATATGTTGACCGGCTGGTTGGCGTGGACGGCTATTATCTCCAGGCCAGCCTCGAGGGAGGTCAGGATTATGCCCGGCGAGGGGTAGGCGAAGTGGGCGTGCCCGGTGGAAACCATCTTGGCGTCCACCGTGCCGATGGCCTCCTCGAACTTGATGTTTATCCCCTCTTCAGCGAAATATCCCAAATACTCGGCGGCATAGAGGTTGCAGTTGCCGAAGAACTCAAGAGACACGCAGGAGGCGAAGACGATATCCTGAAGATCCCTTGGCTGATTGGCAGCCCCGTCGCCACCCTGGGCCTCCAGCCGCGGGCCGTCCCCCAGGCTGAGGGCCAAAAGCAACAACATCGAAAATATGGCCGTTCTCATGGTGATGTTCTCCTTGCTTGATCGGCTGGCCGGATGTCTGTCGCCATCCCTGTCCAGTTGTCTTTAAAATCAATCTTTGGCCATCTGAGGCTTCTTGAATGCTCGAGCTGGCACGTCTTTTGGTTTTTTGAGAAAAACCCCGTCCAAACTGGTCAATGGTCCCTGGTCAGCCAACGCTCAATCAGACCCAGGGACTGGTAGAAGATGGCCCCGAAGGCGGCGACGTAGAAGACGCAGGCAAAGGCCTGGGGCATCTTCAGGAATTGGGTGTACTTTATGGTCTGGGCCCCCAGGCCGGCATCGCCCCCGGATATCTCGCCGGTCACCTCGGCGATCAGCGCCAGCACGGCGGCCAGTTTCACCCCGGTGAATATCCCGGGTATGGATGACGGCAGAAGACAATGGATCGCCGTCTGGAACCTGCTGGCCCTCAGGGCCCTCAATAGCTCCAACCTCGGGCCGGCCACGTTGGAGAAGGCCGAAAGGGCGTTGAGGTTGATGACGGGGAAGGACTGCGCGACCACGGCTATCAGCTTGGCCTCCCTGCCAAATCCCAGCCAGAGCATCAAAAGCGGCACCACGGTTATCACGGGGACAACGCACATGATGTTTATAAAGGGGGTCAGCGTCAGCCCGACGAGGGAACTGAAGTATATGGCCAGGGCCAGTCCGGTCCCCAGTGCCACCGCCAGCAGAAAACCCATCAGGACATTTCCGTATGTCGTCAGCAGGTGCGCCCGCAGCGACGAGAAATCCTCGACCATGGCCGTGAGTATTTCCCAGGGACCTGGCAGCTGCCACTGGGGCACGTCCAGGGCCATGACCAAGATTTGCCAGAGAGCCAGCGCCAGCCCTGGAATAACCAGCAATTCCGCCATCCTTCCTGCTCCCCTCCGGGCCCAGGATCCTGCTCCGGCCGGGGATGGCCGCCCGGAACCTGGCCTGGGCGTATTTTGTCGGACAGCCGCCATGATTTCCCCAAGAAACCCCCTCGCCGTTCACCGCAGACAGGGTGTCCATTTATCAAGAAATCCCATTCCTAGACCGTCTTTTCCAGCTCAACGTTCCCGATTATGCCGTTTAGGCGGCTGACGTACTCGGCGAAAAGGTGGCCCTCGACTGTCCGGGCCTCCCTCTCGCCGAGCTCTACCCGGACGCTCTCCACGATCCGGCCCGGCCCGGTGGCCATGACGTAGACGCGCTGGCCCAGCAGGACGGCCTCCTCGATGTTGTGGGTGATAAAGACCACGCTCATGCCCGTCTCACGCCAGATGTCCAAAAACAGGAGATTCATCCTCTCCCTGGTCCCCTCGTCGAGCGCCCCGAAGGGCTCATCCATCAGCAGTATGTCCGGCTTGTGGACCATGGCCCTGACCACCCCCGCCCTTTGGCTCATGCCCTGGGAGAGGCTTTGCGGGCGCAGGTCGGCCTGGTCGGACAAATCGGCCCTGCCGATGAGGTAATCGGCGTAGTCTAGCCAGGATCGCCCCTTCAGCCCCAATACCACGAGAGGCAGCCTGATGTTCTCCCTGACGGTCAGCCAGGGGTACAGATTGGGTATCTGAAAGACAAAACCCATGCGCCTTATCGTTTCCCTGGGGGCGGGAGCGGAGTTGTCGAAGGTGATCCCGTCCACCTTTACCCGGCCGGAAGTGGGCTTTATGATGTCCGATATTATCCTGATGATGGTCGACTTGCCGCAGCCGCTGGGCCCGACGACGCAGGCCAGCTCGCCGTCGTCGACCCTGAGCCTTATGTCGCTCAGGGCCAGGAACTCCTCCCGGCGGGCGCGGAAACGCTTGGAGATTTTGTCCAGCTCGATCACGTATCGCCTCCAGTCCCCTATTTCCAGACGATCACGGATTTTTCCACCAGGGACACGATCTCGAACATGGCGACGCCCACCAGGGCGGCCACTATTATGGTGGCGAAGACCATGTCCAGGGCCACCATGGAGGAACTGATCTTGATCCGATAGCCGAGCCCGGTTTTGCCCATGGCAAAGTCGGCCCCCAGGGCCACGATGATGGAAATGATGGAACCCAGCTTCAGGCCGGCGAATATCTGGGGCATGGCCTTATAGAGCGTGTATTTTCGGAATATTTGCCATTTTGAGCAGCCGTGGGCCACAAGCGACTCCCGATCCGACTCCTCCATGTCCGTGAAGCCGGCCAAGGTGTTGAGCGCGATGATGGGAGCGCATTGCAGGGCGACGGCGATTACGCGGACAAGGGGGCTGAAGCCCAAAAAGACCATGAAAATCGGAATCAGTATGATGTTGGGCATGACCATGAACACCACGGCCACGGGCGTGACGGACCGGGCCAGCCACTTAGACTGGGCACACAGGGCGGCCAGGGAGAAACCAGCCAGGATGGAGATGACGTAGCCGCCTCCGATGGTCCGCAGGGTAAAGAGAAGATCGGGCAAGATAACGGCCGCGAAATTCTCCCTCAGGGCCCGGGCCACGGCCATAGGCGCCGGAACGACCGACGGCGGCAACACGAAGACGGTCACGCACCACTGCCAGGCCAGGATCGCCAGTGAGAGCAGGACAAGGGGACAGGCGACTCTCTTTTGCCAGACCGTCCCGGCGCCTGGCTTCCCGGAGGGCTTTTCCGCGCCCAAGCCGCCGGACCCGTCCAGTCCCATGGGGCCCCCGGTCTCTTTCCCATCGACGGCCAGCGCGGCCGGCGCGTCCGTTTCAGCCAACATCGCGATAACCATCCCCGGTCGCGGGCAAATTCTCCAGCCTGGCCCTTATCTCCCGCCGCAGGCCCGCAACGGGCCCGGCATTGTCGCTCTTTCCTGGCTGGCCGGCGGGTTTCCCCGCGACCTCGAAGATCCCGGCGATTCCCGCAGGGGACGGGTTCATGACGGCTACCCGGGACCCCGCCGACAGCGCCTCGTCTACGCTGTTGGTGACCATGACTATGGTCTTGCGGGTTCGGCGCCAGAGGCCCCTCAACTCTCCCGAGAGGGCCACCTTGGTGATGGCGTCCACGGCGCCGAAGGGCTGATCGAGAAACAGCACCTCCGGGTCGTGGACCAGGGAGCGGGCGATTGCCACCCGCTGGCGCATTCCCCCTGACAGCTCATGGGGATATAGGTTCTTGAATTTCCCAAGCCCAACTATCTCCAAGGCCTCCTCTACCCGGGCCATGACGTCCCGCTTTGTGCCCGCCCCCGCTTTTCCGCCAAATATCTCCAGGGGAAAGCGGACATTGCCGGACACGGTCCGCCAGTCCATCAGCTTGTCCTGCTGGAAGACCAGGCCGAACCGGCTCTGGCCCAGGGGAGTGTTCTTTTTGGCTCTCTCCTTCCCCCGGAAGATGATCCTGCCCGCGTCTGGGCGCTCTATGCCGGCCATTATTTTCAGGAGCGTGGATTTTCCGCAGCCGGTCCGGCCCAGGACGCAGACGAACTCCCCTGGCTCGAGGCATAGGCTTAGGTCGGACAGAACCACGTTGGACCCGTAACTCTTTGAGATCCTCTCCACGACAAAGAAGTCATTTTCCGGCTTCCCCGAACTCAAAGCCCACCCCTTCCGGCGCTTTTCGCAGTTTCCCGCGAATCACCGGGACGCGCCCCCAAAGCCGGGCCAATAATGAAGAATGGCCCCGACAGGCGCAGACACAAAAAAAATAGGTCCGCCATCACCGCTGGAGCGTTCGCCCTCACGGAATAGAGAACCTAGTGTTTCGTTGAACCGATGGATTAGCCCAAGATTCGCCGGGTCGGCCCGCGGTCCCTGGTGGCCTGCGTCTTTAGCCTCTGGGACTCTTGCCCGGCCTCTTCGCGGCCCTGGGCCTCCTCGCCCTTCTTGTCTGGGGACCAGGATACCATGCTGTCAATTTTATGTCAACAAGAAAAATAAAATATTTTTTTGCCATTTTTTAGCCAATATATTAGTCAAGCCCATCGTCCCGGCCGACTTGAGACCGGGCTGGACGTCTTGGTCCTCCCCTCCCTGGGGTCGCACCAGATCCAGGCAAAATGCTATCTTAGGCCCATGATATGGCCGTGACAATTTTTTGTCAAGCGCGGATATCTTTGAAATTTGCAGAAATTCTAAATGTAAAAATAGCTACCAATTTTTAAGGGGTTACGATCAGTTAAAATAAAATAACCACCCCCTTCAAGTTGATTTTTTGAGTTAGATTAGTAAACCTGGTCTACTTTTTGCTAGTCTATGTTTTGAACCTCAATAAATGTATGCTCGG
>JAISEK010000180.1 GCA_031264145.1 Deltaproteobacteria bacterium | reverse complement strand
GCCTCGTCTTCGCCGAACGCTGCAAGAGCTTCATCTCCCAGCCGCCGGCAGACGGGTGGGACGGGGTCACGGTCCTGGAGGCCAAATGAGGGGCGTCCCCCAGGGCCAAAGGGCGGATGACCGGAGCCATTTTGGACGAGCGGGGAACCTAGACATGGCCATGGCAAAAAAACGATTTTTTTGTCCCAATAGCGGCCCTCATGCCCCTCGCCGTGGGCCCGACCGCCAAGGGCGAGGCACCGCCCGGCCCATCGCCGGGCCTGTCTTCCGTTGCCGTGGAGGGGGGCGACCACTGGGCCAGGGAGCCCGGCGTTGGCCGCTAATTCCAGGGGGCCCTGGCCCGCCTCAGGTCGGCCCTGAGACGCGCCCCGGGCACCAGCACCAGCCGAGTCCTGGCCGAGCACTGCGGGAGCCGCGTCTCCCCGCGGCCGCGGGACAGTGCCGCGGACGGAGGCGACCACTGGGCCCGTGAGCTCGGCATTGGCCGCTACTTCAAGGAGACCGTGGCCAGCCTCAGGTCGGCCCTTGGATGCGCCCCGGGCGTCAACACCAGCCGCGGCTCCGTCCAGGGGCCACGTCTCCCCGCGGCCCCTGGACGGAGCCGCGGAATTGCGGGCCAAATGCGGGCCATCAGCTTTGGCCCCTGGCAGGCTAAAGACATCATCTTGACGAATGGAGAAACTAGGCATGGCCAAATCGAGAATAACTATTCTTTTCCTCCTCATCGCAGCTTTCCTGCCGCCTGCCCTGGGCGGCCGGGCCCTGGCCCAGGCCGGGACCGGGGAGACGCCTTCCGGCCTGTTGCCGGGTCTCTTGTCCGCGGCCGAGAGTGGCGATTCCGAGTCCCAGTTCCTGGTCGGCCAGGCCTTCCAGGATGGCCAGGGGGTGCCGGAGGACCTGTCCCAGGCCTTCGTCTGGTTCCTAAGGGCCGCTGAGGGAGGCTACCCACAGGCCCAGTACAGCGTTGCCGTGGCCTACGACATGGGCTACGGCGTCCCGGAGGACGCGGACAAGGCCCTGGAATGGTACCTCAAGGCGGCCGAGGCCGATCTGCCGGATGCCCAGTACAATCTTGGGGTGGCCTATGACTTTGGCCTCGGGGTCGCCGTCGACAAGGCAAAGGCCATGGGGTGGTATCTCAAGGCCGCCGAGCAGGGCTACGCGAGCGCCCAGCACAACCTGGCCTACAGCTACGAGACCGGCGACGGCGTGGAAGTGGACCTCGCCGAGGCCCACAGGTGGTACCAGCGGGCGGCCCTGCAAAACCATCCCCCGGCCCAGTACCAGCTGGGCCTCCTGCTCCTAAGGGGCTACGAGGGGGTGCCGGCCGACCCTGATGGGGCCAGGCGCTGGCTGGGCTATTCGGCCAACCATGACTACAGGCCGGCCCAGGAAGCCCTGGCCAGTGAGTTTGGGGTCACGGGGCCGCCCTATTCAGCGGATCGGCCAGACAGGGATGCCCCCGAATGATTGGCCTCGTCCCGGACCCAGGGGGCGACCCCGCCGGCCGCGGCGGTTCTCATGGTTTTTGAAGTCGCCTGGCGACAGGGCGGCCTGGACCGGGCGTCACCCAATCGTGAAGCCATCGTCCTCGTCCTGGCCTTGGCGATCGATATAGCCGGAGATCATCTCGTCAGTGACGTCTCCGCTGGAGTGGCTCAAATATCCCCTGCCCCACACGTCGCCTTTCCCGAGCCTTGTCTCCAGGGAGGGAAAGTCCCGCCTGAGCAGCAGGGAGGAAGTGTTTTTCAATTTTCGTACCAGCTCGTCGACGCAGGTTTTGGGCTGCAGTGACAGGAATAGGCGCACATGGTCCTTTGATATTGAACCTTTCATTATGGTAGCCGACTCTTTAATACATATTTTTCTAATTATTTTACGTAAATTTATTGATATGTCACCCTTAAGAATATCTTGACGATATTTTGTGACCCAGACAATGTGAAAGTGGTGCAGAAAATAGACGTGGCGACCAGGCCCAAATCCAGTCATGATTCCTCCCCGCCAGAAGGCGACAATGTCCCCTGGCAAGGGATTCTCCCCCATTGTCAGGCCAGGGTCAAGAGGCGATTCCAGGGCTTCCGCCGAGGACGGGATCTTCAGGGCGCAAAAAACGCGGTTCCCAGGCACGTGGCCGCCCTGCCCGCACACCGAGACGTGGACCAGGGGGGAGGGCCCCCTGGGCCAAACAGGAAAGGAATGGCTACGCATGTCCCCAACGACGCTGATGCTCCGTGACGCCCTGAGCGGCGATCCGGAGGCGCAATTCAATATGGCCAGGGCCTATGAACTGGGCGACGGCGTGCCCAAGGATGTCGCCAAGGCCATCGAATGGTACGAGAAGGCCGCCAGGAACGGTAACGAGAGCGCCATGTACAACCTGGGCGTCATCCATGAACTCGGCCTAAAAGGGGGCGAGGCGGATGCCGGCCAAGCGGCCTTCTGGTACGGGAAGGCCATGGAAAAAGGCAACACCAACGCCATGGCCAGCCTGGGCTACTTATTCGAGACTGGAGGCGGCTCGATCGAGGCCGACCCGTTCAAGGCCCTCTAGCTTTACACCGCCGCCGCCGATAAAGGAAACGCCACCGTCATGTACAATTTAGCCTTTATGTACGACGCCGGCAACGCGGCGGTCGAAAAAGACCAGACCAAGGTCATCGAGTGGCTACTCAAGTCCGCCGAGAACGGAAACGACATTGCCATGTACCGCCTGGGCGTCGCCCATGCCTATGGCCTTTATGGGGTCGAGCGGGACACGGTCAAGGCCGCCGAGTGGTACCTCAAGTCCGCCGAGAACGGAGGCGACAGGGCCATGTTCCGCCTGGGTTTAGCCCATGACCTTGGCCGTCATGGGGTCGAGCGGGACCCGGCCAAGGCCGCCGAATGGTACCTCAAGGCAGCCGAGTACGGCAATTCCATGGCCATGCACGTTTTGGCCCGATTCATCAAGAAGAATGGCGAAAACGGCTCCGCGCCGGACCCGCGAATGGCCGTCGAATGGCACCTGAAGGCCGCCGAGATGGGCAACCTCTTTTCCATGTTCGATCTGGGCATTGCCTATGACGAGGGGGACGGGGTGGCGATGGACAAGGACAAGGCCCTTTCCTGGTATTCAAGGGCGGCGGAACTCGGGCACGCCGAGGCCCAATTCAACCTGGGGCTGGCCTATTGGCGGGGCGATGGCGTGGGCAAGGACATCGAGACGGCCCGATACTGGGTATCGAAGGCCGCCGATCAGGACCTGGAAGTGGCCAGGCGTTTTCTGGCCACCGAGCTGGACATGGGTAGTGCCGATTCGGCGGATTTCCAGTGAGGGAAAAAACCAGCCGGGCACATGGTGCCTGGCGTTTCCCGTCGCCGTAGCGCATCCGTCCCCACCCAGGCGCGCCGGCCAGGATGGGACGCGGCCAACCGGAGGCCCCAGGCGGCCCTGGCCTGGACATTCGTCCCCTGGGCGCTGCCAATCTGGCCACCCCGACCCGGCAACTGGCGCTGACGCCACTGCCAGGGCATACAAAGAGGATAATCCATGTCTTTATTTCCTAAACCAATCCCGTCAATGGCCGCCGCGCTCGCGATGGCCATCATCTTGCCCGCGGCGGCCCTTCTGGCCGATTTGGACCCCCAGCTGCTCATGGGGGCCGAAAAAGGCGACCCGGCGGCCCAGCTGGAGGTGGCCCAGGCCTTCGACCTTGGCGAGGGCGTGGACCAGGATGACGCCAAGGCCCTCGAGTGGTACGGGAAGGCCGCCGAGAACGGCTCCGCCATCGCCATGTACACCCTTGGCGTCATCCATGACCAGGGCGCCAACGGGGTGGAGGTGGACCAAGCCAAGGCCCTCGAGTGGTACGGGAAGGCCGCCGAGAACGGCTCCGCCAGCGCCATGTACAATCTTGGCGTCATCCATGACCAGGGCACCAACGGGGTGGAGGTTGACCACGCCGAGGCCGTCTCATGGTACTCCAGGGCCGCGGGGCTCGGGCACGCCGGGGCCCAGTTCAATCTGGCCGTCTCCTACGACGAGGGGGAAGGGGTGGATATTGACGAGGCCAAGGCCCTAGAGTGGTACCTCAAGGCCGCGGAAAACGACTACGACCGCGCCATGCTGGCCTTGGGCTCCATATACGCCAACGGCAAAAACGGGGTCGAGCCCGATGAGGGCGAGGCCCTGCGGTGGTACGGGATGGCCGCCGAGAACGGCAATGCCAGCGCCATGTTCAATTTGGCCCTATTCCATGACCGGCGAGGCGAGGCCGGCGACGCCGAGTCCCAGCGCACGGCCCTCGAGTGGTACCTGAAGGCCGCCGAGAACGGCTCCGCCAGCGCCATGTACAATCTGGGCATCATCCATGACAATGGCGACAACGGGGTGGAAGTGGACCACGCCGAGGCCGTCTCCTGGTACTCCATGGCCGCTGAGCTAGGGCACCCCCAGGCCCAGTTCAATCTGGCCGTCTCCTACGACGAGGGCGAAGGGGTGGGGATCGACAAGGAAAAGGCCATCCACTGGTACACCCAGTCCGCCAGGCAGGCCCACGCCCCGGCCCAGTTTAATCTGGGCATCTCCTTCCTGAGGGGCGATGGCGTAAAAAAGGACAAAAGAATCGCCCAGTACTGGTTATCGAAGGCCGCCGGACAGGGCTTTGAAAAAGCCAGGGAGGTTTTGGCCGACGAATTCGGAATAACCGAATAGCACCCCCGCCGCAGGAAAAAACTCCACGCCTGGCCGAGCGCTGGGCGTGGGGAATGGCGGGAGGTCTGTCCTGTGCTGAACGGCAGTTGGTCTTTCGCAGACATCAGTCGCATGGGAAAGAAGACAAACGATATCGTCAAAACACGTGTTTGCCATGACTTTTTTGCCATAGGAACAATAATAAAATAACTATATATTTATGACCAATATAAATATTGACTATTTTTATTCAGTTTATAAAACATCAACGAACACCAGATAATACATATACTTTACTATTTTAATATATTATACTATATATATCTAATTATATAAGATAGTTTTACTTATATATAATATTTTATTATCAATATTATATATAAAATTAGGGTATATCATCTAATTATATCGATTTCACCTCGTGGGCCAAACCCCTCAAAAGCCTTGCTCAAATCAAAAGCATGTTCAATCAAATACTTTGGACCTAAAAAACACTTAACATTTTTTGCAATCATAGGATGCATGGGTATCAGCTTCACAAGCCTTGCTTCCTCTTCAAAATTGCCGGCCCGATGGGCATCAAGAGAAGCACCGGCCAATGCATAGACTTCCCCATTGGTCAACGCCATATGGGAAGTACTCATGGCAAACCATTCCTCATGACGCAATTTCTGGCTTTGCGTCCGACATAGCGGGGATTGTTTGAATTTTTGTTCTATCAATTTATTTATTTCATCAAGCAGTCCAGCAACATTTTATACCAGGTGTAAAGTTTTTCTGGCATTGGCCTTTTTGCCCAACAGGCCCAATCACGACTCCTCCGCCCGTGGGAGGCACCCTAGGCCCGGCCCATCATGGAAAGGGACAAGTCGAAGCCGGCGACCTTTTCGGCCCTGAAGAGCCACAAATCCTCGTCCTCCTCCAGGTCAAGGCGACTGAAGCCGGCCTGGAGGAAGAGGCGTTCCATCCCCACGAGGCAAGGCCTGGGCCTATCGGCCAGGGACCTGCCGGCATAGGCCACGAAGACCCGCCCGCCCGGGGCCAGGACCCTGAAGAACTCCTCGGTTATCCGCCCCAGTGGCCCAAGGCCCATGAAGGACGACCAGCACAGGATGGCGTCCAGGCTGGAGTCCAGGTTGGGCAGTTGGCTGGCCTGGGCCTTGAGGACGACCGCCCAGAAGGCGTCGTCGCCGGGGATGGCCCCCAGGTTCTCCTGGCTGGGGTCGATGACCATCAGCTGGCCGGTCAGGCCCAGCCTGAGCCTTAGCCCAGGCAGTATCCCAGGGTCCGTGAGCCCGGCCACCATGAGGCGGCTGCCAAGACCCAGCCCCAGGCGCCCCGACAGTAGGGCCCCCGGCCCAGAAAACCCGGCCGCCTCGACGACGATCGGATGGCTGGCGGCGTTGGCCTCCAGGAAGAGGCGGCGGTAAGGATCGCGCAGCATGTTGGCTCCTTTCGGACGGGCCAGGGCCCGTCTCCCGGCCAAACCAAAAGGCCACCCACCTGGGCCAGGACGAGCCCTGATGGGTGGCCTTCGTGGCCTTGCGCCGGTTTCGAGACCCCCCGGCGGCCCGCCTGGCCGGACGGGCCTCTGGGGGGAACGGCCGGGGAGCCTTGGCCGGCTCCCCCTTGGCCATGTCTAAATCTAGCGCCCTGGATTGGAATTGTCAAAAATCTCCCGGCCCAAAAAACCATGGCGCGTTTCCCCTCCCACCCGCTTGCCGGGCCTTTGCCCACTTATTGTTAGTGAGACTCAATAAATATAACATAACCGCTCCACCCTGTCCAGCCCCCAAAAAAATAACAGCCCGCCACGCCCAAAGGCAAGCCGGGCACCAGTGCGAGTCAGTCCCAATGTCCGCTAATTTAGGCGACCGTTGGGCTCCTCCATCCAAATCTGGGCACCAGCTGAAGAGGGTCTCCCGCATAGGTCACAGTAAAGTCTAATAAAGGAGCGACGATTGACGAGCCTTCCCCGACGGGCGGCCTGGGCAGCGGCGAGATCGGCCTGTCAGGCACGCCCTCACCTAATCCACCCCTGTCCCTCTCGGGGCGCAGGGCCGGGTGGGCAAGCGAAAGGGCGCGGCGTTCTCGCCTCGGGACAGACTGGATTCTTGAGTGTCAAGACCAGGGAGGAAGAAGAAGGGACGGTCAGGGGAAAATGACGTCACGGCCAGCGTATTTGGCGGCACCGGCGGCCCGCTCCGCCCGGGTGGAGCCAGGAGGGATGATCGCTATCGCGGGGACAGGCGGCGGGGCCGTCTACTCCGCCGTGAAGGCCAGCCGGAAGCCCTTCCTGTCGGTGCGGCTGTCTGGTGCCCCTCGGTCCCGGTTGGCCGAGCGGCAGAGATCGCCGAAGATGTTCCAGCCGCCGCCCCGGACGACGCGATCCTGGCCTGACGGCGGCCCGGCCGGGTCCGTCCCCGGGGCATCGGCGTAATAGTCATGCCCATACCAGTCGGCCACCCATTCCCAGACGTTGCCGTGCATGTCATGCAGGCCCCAGGCGTTTGGAGCCCTCGTGCCCACAGGATGGGTGGTCCCCTCGGCATTGTCCAGGTACCAGGCATGGGCGTCAAGCATCCCGGAGTCATCGCCGAAGGAATAGGCGCCAGCGCTCCCGGCCCTGGCCGCGTATTCCCACTCGGCCTCCGTGGGCAGACGGTAACGCCGGCCATTTTCTGCCTCCCGGTTCAGGCGCTGGATGAACTCCTGGACATCCTCCCAGGACACGTTCTCCACCGGCATGTCCTGTCCCCTGAAATGGCTGAAGTTGTTGTCCATCACCGTCTCCCACTGCTCCTGTGTGACCTCATGGACCCCAAGGTAAAAGGGCTTGCTGATGACAACCAGGTGCCGTGGACTTTCGTCCCCGACGGCGCTAACGCCATCACTAGATTTAATTGTGAATTGCGGGTCAGCCCCCATCATGAACTGCCCGGCCGGAATCAGGACGAACTCCATGCCCAGGAATTCGGCGACGGACTGCTCGGCCGCAAAGACGGGCCTCGCCGGGCCGCCAAGACACAGGAGGAGAGCCATGGCCACCAGGCAAGACCAAGACCGCCGGTTCTTTGCGCGCATAGGGCGCTCCTTTCAGCCGCAGGCTGCCGCCCATCGTCTGGGCGGGCGGTTTCTGTGCCGGATCGTTTCCGCCACCCGAAGTCCGGGGTTTCCCTGGGTCAGGACCAGGGAATGGCCCATGGGGTAGCAGGCCGGCCAGTCGGCCCAAGACGCTCCGTCCGTTCCCAGGGCGTCGCCACTGAGGGAAAATGGGACGAAAGGATGGGAAAACACATCCAGGATTAGATAACAGATACGATGGGGGATTTCAAGGCCGGCCGGGGGACGGAATTGCCGAATCTCTCAATATCTCCATGATCGTTTTTGGGCCTTCCTTGCCCCGTTCCCTGTCCGTTACCCTAAAATTCAGGCATTCGTCCTTAGGATCAATCCTGCCCAGAAGGCCCCGGAAGGGGCATGGGCATGGGCATGAAAAATCCGCTTGACAGCCAGCCGGCCTTGCGTTAAATTTAAAAGACCGAGGGAAAGCGCCAAACTCCCCCGGCTGGTGGGGCAGCCCTCCTTTTTTGGTCTGGAAGTCTTGGCCCCTATAGGAATGAGCAGTTTCTATAGGGGCCTTTTTTAGCGGTTACGCATAAAGTTTTCGCTTGACACCCAGCCATGCTTGCGTTAAGTTAAAAATGCCGCCGGGAACTCTAACTCCCAGCGGCAGGGGCAACCCTCCTTTCTCGTATTTCTACGGAATTGAATTAGCCGCCGCAGGGACCTACGAATCCCCGCGGCGGCTTCCATTATCTGCGCTTAAAGATGCGCTTCAAGATGTCCACCACGAACGAGCCCACGACGGTCGCGAGCACGCCCTGCAGGAAATTTCCCATAGGCGGTTCCTCCTTCCAGGAGGTCGCCTTGCGGATATCTTAACAAACCGTGCCGAAAGGATCAATCCTGGCCCGGAAGGTGCCAAAAGGGCCATGATAATTTCGCTTGATAGCCCGCCAGACTCGCGTTAAATTAAAAAACAGCCGAGGGAAGGTCGTACTCCCCCCGGCTGGGGAAACCCTCCAAACGTTGTCAGTTTGCGCCCCCACGAGGTTTACCGGACCTCGTGGGGGCATTCGATTCATAGACGCTTACGCTTCTTAGCGTACGACTAAACGAACAAAATCTCAGCTACAAGCGAACTGGCCAGCGAGGCCAGCGCGCCCAAGAGGAAACCTCCCATGAGAGCACCTCCTTTCCGGAGGGTGCCCAATGGTCATCATGACAAACCGCCACTAAAGGATCAATTATTCCAAAGGCCCCGAAGGGGGCACGAATATTTTCGCTTGACAGCCAGCCAGCCGGCCAAAGCCACTCCGTACGTTCCCTGGGCATCTACAAAGTACGATTTCAAGACCCCCAGGCCGGGGGAGGAAATCGGCAATCCCATGGACCAAACACCAGCCGGGCCGCCTTTGGCCTCAAAAAATCCGGTTACGTCGGGCACGGGCCCCGGCCGTGTCTCGTCACCGCAATGTCTTCCTTGGCGGGGAGGCTGGCCGGAAATCCTGCCCGGCCCCATGTCGCCAGGCACCATGGTCGGGCCAGGAATCGACGGCCTCGTCCAGGGAGACGTTACCCCGCCCAGGAGCCTCCGGGGATCCGGGCCCGGCTTTCCGGCCCAGTGCGGCGTTAACTGGATTTGGGGCCTTGGCCCAGCCAGGCCCAGAGGGGACCCAGACCCGACCCAGCGGGGAATCTTTACATAGAATGGCCTTCTATGCTATATTTTAACGGGTTTAAGCCATAGCGGGGCCTTTCGGCCATGGCAAATTTTGGCTACTGGGAGTTTTTGGAAAGCCAGGCCTCTCCGCTCCCGGACCCAAGACCTTGAGCCGCCAGGCCTCCCTGGTCAAGGCCTAAATGCCGCCTGGCCCAGATTTCTTGCGATTGGGGCTCTTCTGAGGGCCGGACCCGGAAGCCGGCGGCGTCCCCCTCGGCTCCAGGCTGCCGCCTGTCCCCGCTTTTTGGCCGGGACCAGGAAAATGTTCCTTTTTGTCATGAATCGCGACTAAATTATTGATAAAAACCTGCCCGATGCCTTCCCAGGCCAGCCACTTCCCGTGGCATGCCCTTCCCCAGCCGGGACGTTTCCGGGCCGGGATGACGGGGCCTGTCCCGAGACATCGTTTTTAGGAGCCGTTGCCCTTATATGGCCCCAGCCAGCCAAACCTCGCTAGGCAAGCTTTTCCGGCGTCTCGTCCTGGCCTTCTTCGCCTTCCTTGTCGGTTCCTGGGGGCTAATCGTCCCCAGGCTGAACCTTTTCAGGCGGCATTGGCCTTACGAGATCCAGGCCGAGTATCTGCTCTACGCCGACGCCGCCGCCATGGCCCTGGCCCTTATCGGCCTCCTGGCGTTCGTCTTCAACGCTCGGGCCCTGGGCTGGCGCCTGCGCCGGCTGGATGACTTGGGCGAGGCTAACTGGTGAGGCTCCCGCCGCCAGCCGCCACGGGTGGCCGCCTTTGTTCCTGACGCCGCATGTGGACGTCTGGGCCGCCCTTCTGGCCGGCCTGCTGACCTTCTTCACGCCCTGCACCCTCCCCCTCCTGCCGGGATGGCTGGCCCTGGTGGCCGGGCTGGACTCGGGCGAGTTCCTGGACGGCCACCCGAGGCCGACCCTGTCCAGGCGGCTGGGGGTCTTCCTCTCGACGCTTCTCTTCGTGGCTGGCTTCGGCGCGGTCTTCGTCACCATCGGGGCCACCGCCAGCGCCCTGGGCGACTTTTTCTGGGAGCACCACGGGGCGGTGCGCTATGTCGGCGGGTCGATCATGATCGTCTTCGGCCTGTGCCTCCTGGGCGTCCTGCGCCCCCAGGCCCTCCTGGGGGAAAGACGTCTCCGGCTTTCCCGCCGGCCGGCCGGCCTTTTCGGGGCCCTTCTGGTAGGCATGGCCTTCGCCGCCGGCTGGACTCCCTGCAGCGGGCCCGTCCTGGCCGCCCTCCTGGCCCTGGCGGCCACAGAGGAGGGCGTCGCGAGAGGCGCCGAGCTTCTGGCCTTCTTCTCGGCCGGGCTGGCCCTGCCCTTCCTGGCCCTGTCGCTCATGTGGTCCAGCCTGATGCCCTGGATGAGGAGACTGGGCCGCTACGCCGCCTGGACCCACAGGATCTTGGGGATTCTGATGATCGCCCTGGCCGTCCTGGTGATGACGGACCGCCTCAGCCTCCTGAACCTAGGATATTGAACCCGGCTTCCCCGGCCTCGGCGGTGGAAACAGCCTGTTTGGAGGACGCTCATGGCCCAGGGCCCCGGATTACCCCATCAAGCGCGGTGGCTGGGCCCGATCGCCCTGGCCCTGGCGGCTTGTTGCCTGGCCGCCGGGCCGGCCGCGGCCGGCTCGCCAGGCGACTTCGCCTCTAACCTGGCCACCTTCGCCTACGACAAGGCCCTCGACAAGGCCCGGGAGGAAAAGAAGCTCACCTTCGTGTATTTCTGGACCCCGTCGTGCCCCTATTGCCGGGAGTTCAGCGACGCTGTCCTCGGCGACCCCGACGTCCTGGAGAGCCTGGGCCGGTATTTCGTAGTGGTCTCGGTCAATGCGGACAGGGAGCGGAAGCTTTCCAGGAAGTTCCGGCTGCCCTCGGTCCCCTATCTGGCCTTCCTGGACAGCTCCGGCCAGGTGGTCTCCATCATCCCCGGGGCGGTGGCCAGGGACTTTTTCCTGGTCTATCTGGAATACCTCAGGACTGGGGCCTACTCGGACCAGGAATTCCGGGCCTTCGTCGAAAGCCTGACCTGAGCCCCGGCACCAGGGGGAGCACCGCCAGCCAAGTGGGCCCTTTCCTGGCCTATCCAAAAGACCGCCCTAATGGGCGGCAGGAGCAAGATGAGAATCCTCCTGGTCTTAGCCGTCCTGGCCACCCTGATGGCGCCGGAACCGGCCCCGGCGGCCGTGTTCCCCACCCAGGAGCAGCTCGATCTGGGCCTGAGGCCGATCCCCTACCAGGATCCGGCCAACCTGGCCATCCAGGGCGACAAGTACGTGATTTTGTACTTTTGGGCCGACTGGTGCGGGAACTGCGCCATCTTCAGCGAGATGGTCCTGTCGGACGGCCGAATCATCGAGGCCATGAACAGCGATTTCCTGTTCGTCCCCGTCGACGTGGACAAGGACAAGGAGGTGGCCAGATCCTACAAGGTCCGGGCCGTGCCGACCCTGGTCTTCCTCGACAAGAGGGGCTGGCCGGCAGCGGTCCTGCCCGGGGCCGTGCCGGGCCAGGTCTTCTCGCTGGTCCTGGAATACATGAGCTCTGGGGCCTACGTTGACCTGGAGTTCGCCGAGTTCGTGGAGCGGGGAGGCCAACCAGGGCCCAGGCCATTCGGCGGCGGGGCCGCCGCGGAGGCCGAGCCGATCGGGCTGGGCAGGTTTCTGGGGGCCGTGGCCCAAAAGGCCGGCGCCCCCCAGAACCTCCAGATGGCCTCGGACCTCATCCACCTGACCATCAGGAGCTTTATCCCCTGCTCCTACTGGGCCTGGCTGCCATTCTTGGCCGTCAACGACCCCGAGAGTCTTTTGGGCCGCCGTTTTTGACCCGGCTTGTTTTTTGGTAATCGTTCACGTTTTATTATCCATTGACTTCATAGTCATAAAAAAAGAGGACATATGAAGCAGATTAGTCACCTTAAGTCAATTTTTTTGATCTTGTCCCTGGCCTGCCTCCTGGCCGGCTGCACTTCAGTCGTCGGCACGGGCCGCTCGCAGCTCAACCTGGTCAGCGACGATGAACTCAACCAGGCCGCCTCCCTCCAGTACTCCGAGCTTCTCAAGGAAAGCCACCTGTCCAGCGACCGCCAGCAGACCCGGATGGTCAAGAACGTCGGGGCCAGGATCGCCCAGGCGGCCCGCCAGCTCATGGCCGCCGAGGGCCGCGAGGCCGAGGTCGACGCCTACAAGTGGGAATTCAACCTCATCGACTCCGAGGAGGTCAACGCCTTCTGCATGCCGGGCGGCAAGGTGGCCTTCTACACCGGAATCATGCCCATCTGCGAGACCGAGGCCGGGGTGGCCGCCGTCATGGGCCATGAGGTTGCCCACGCCCTGGCCAAGCACGGCAACGAGCGGGTCAGCCAGCAGATGATGACCAGCATCGGGGCCAACCTTCTGGGCCTGGGCCTCTCGATAGGGGGAGCCTCGGGGGTCACCTCCGATCTGGTCATGACCGCCTACAGCGTGGGCAGCCAGTTCGGGATCCTCCTGCCCTACAGCCGTTCCCACGAGGCAGAGGCCGACCGCATCGGCATGTCCCTGATGGCCATGGCCGGCTACGATCCCCAGGAGGCGGTCAACCTCTGGAGACGCATGGACGCCCAGTCGGGAGGCAAGAGCCCGCCCTTCTTCATGTCCACCCACCCCTCGAACCAGCAGCGCATAAAGAACCTTGAGTCCTACCTGCCCGAGGCCCAGGCCAAGTTCAGCCCCGCCAAGTAGACGCCCAAATCGAGACGCCAAAGAAGGGCCTCCAAAGGCGAGGCAACCGCGGCGCACGGCCCTGGGCCGAGGACTCCCCCGGTGGAGCCCCGGCCAGGGCCACGAGAGGCCCAGGCGACGGTCCCGGCCCCGCCTTTCCTTGGCTTCCCCAGGGCCACGGCCTTTTTACCTGGCCCCGGCCCTGGGGCCTCCCCGCCCTCCCCGAGAGGCCCACACACGCGGAAAGAGGATTTGACAAAATGAACAACATGCGAGAGTCGCTCAAGACGCTCCTCCTTGGCCAGGCCGCCTTGCCAGTACTGATGCTGGCCGTCTTCCTGTCCGGCTGCGCCGATCCCGTCCGGCAGACCGTCGGCCGGCCCTTCATAGCCGCCCCGGTCGACGCCGAGACCATCTTCGGCGACGCCACCATCGGGGAGGGACGCTCGCGGGAAGCCATCGCCAGCATCACTGTCCCTGGTCCGCCGCACGACGGCCCCCTGACGCTCGACGACTGCCTGGCCCTGGCCCCCAGGGTCAGCCCGGCCCTGGACTCGGCCGACCAGGAATACCTGGGGGCCATGTGGTCGCGCTGGCAGTCCATCACCAACTTCCTGCCCACGGCCAACATGAACTACGGGCTGACCCACAGCGGCGATTTCGACCCCATGTCTGGTACCCATGACCGGTACGGCTGGACGACCCAGATCAGCCAGCCAGTCTTCACCGGCGGCCGCAACCTGGCCACCTACCTCCTGGGGCAGCTGGGCCTGTCGGCGGCGGACATCAAGAGGGCCCAGGCCAAGGAGGATCTCCTTCTGGCCGTCAAGCAGGCCTTCTACGGCATCCTGGCCTCGGAAAAGGCCCTGGCCGTGGCCAAGACCTCCGTGGTCAACCTGTCCAGCCACCTCAACGTGGCCCGGAACTTCTTCGACGTCGGCATGGTCCCCCAGAACCAGGTCCTGGAGGCCGAGGTCGAGCTGGCCAAGGCCCAGCAGGAGGAGACCAACCGCCAGAGGGACCTAACGGTCAACAAGGCCCGCCTGAACATCCTCCTTAGGCGCCAGGTGGACTTCCCGGTAAGGCTAAAGGACGAGCTTGGCCACCCCAGGTTCCCCCTGGGCATGGAGGACTGCCTCCAGGTGGGCCTCAGGGACAACCCCGAGGTCCAGCTGGGCCGGGTCCAGGTCGAGGCCGGGGCCAAGCAGATCGACGTGGCCAGGAGCTCGCTGTACCCGACGGTCAACGTCAACTACAACGCCAACGCCTCCGGAGCCTCGGCCAGGGTCGGCGACTCGGGCAACTGGAACATGACGGCCACCGCCAGCTTCAACGTCTGGGAATGGGGCAACTCCAAGGCCAACGTCGAGATCAGCAAGGTCCAGCTGAACCAGGCCATAAACACCCTGACCGGCCTTGAGGACAACACGAGGCTGGAAGTCACCACCAACTTCCAGAACCTGGTCTCGGCCGACAGGAACATCTCCGTGGCCCAGAAGGCCGTGGAGTCGGCGGCCGAGGACCTGCGCATGGTCACGGAGCGCTACCAGGAGCAGGTGGCCACCAACACCGAGGTCCTGGACGCCCAGACCCGCTACAGCTCGGCCCAGTACGAGTACTATTCGGCCCTGTACAACTACAACCTGTCCTGGGCTTCCCTGGAGCGGACCATGGGACGCCGGGTGACCACCCAGGGCCTGGTTGACCTGCCGGCCCGGAACAGGCAGTACGAGAACCTGCGGGTGGACACGGCCCCGGCTCCCGTGGCTCCCGTGGACTCTGCCGCCGCCGCGGACCAGCGGTAGGGCCTTCCGGGGCGGAAAAGCACGCCCCGAGGACAGTCCTCGGGGCTCGTGGGCAATCCTCCGGCGGGGGACCTGGCGGCGCCGCCGGCGGCCCCGCCACGAGCGGGTGACGATGATACGGAAAGCCTTCCTGGTGGACGCCCTGGTCGACGGCCCCTTCTCGGGAGCCCCCACCAGCGTGGTGTTCCTGGAAACGCCCATGGACAAGTTCAAGATGCTCTCGCTGGCCAACGAGCTGGGGACCAGCCAGACCGTCTACGTCCTGATGCACGACCAGGAATCGTATCTCCTCCGGTTCTTCAGCCGGACCCAGGAACTGCCCATCGGTGGCCACGCCTGCCATGCGGCCGCCCACCTGATATTCGAGCTGGGGCTGCTGCCGCCTGGCGAGACCATCGTGTTCCTGACCCAGGACGGCGAGATCCTGGCCAGGCGGGTCCCGCCTGACCAGACAGTCGTGAGGTTCACTGCCCATTCCCTGAACAAGATGGACCAGGCCAACATCAACATCTACAGCGAGCTGATGTCGCTGACCCCCAAGGCCGTGGCCTGGGCCGGGATAACCCCCTCCAGGGCCGCCATCCTGGCCGTCGACTCCTCTGTCCAGATGCGGCGGCTGGAACCGGACCGCGAAAAGCTGCAAAAGACCGGGGCGGCCGTCCTGGCCGTGACCGCCCCAGACAACGGCGGCTGCGACTACTGCCTCAGATGCTTCACCCCCGGCCTTTTGCTGCCCGAGCACCTGGTCAGCGGCAACATCCACCGCTGCCTGGCCCCACAGTGGGGCCGGGTGCTGGGCAAGAGGCTGCTCCAGGCCCGGCAGCTCTCAAGCCGTGGCGGCCTGGTCAGGCTGGACGTCTCCGACCCCAACTTCGTGGCCATGTCCGCCAAGTCCATGACCATCCTGAGCTCGGATCTGGTGGTCGAGCTGCACGACGACCTGCTGGCCATCTGAGGCCCCACCCCCCCACCCCCGCTTTTTTCCCAGCAAAGCGCCGCCGATAATACCCTGGCCAGTCCATGCCCACGGCACTGGCATCAACAAGCGCATCTCCCATTGTCGGGCGTCCCCGTGACACCAGGCCGCTCTCAGGTGGAAGCCCGCTCGGACTTCATTATCCGGTGCCAGGCAAAGCGGGCCTCGCTCCCCATCAATCCAGGCAGGGCACTTGAAGGAATATAAGCGGCCTGCCCCGGACAAGGAGACGCTTCATCTCGGCCCCGCTCGGATGGTCCCCTGGTGGCCTCGGATTTCCTGAGCCGCATTCTGTATCCCTGGAATGGCGCCGCCGCATTTTACTGAAAGCGTGATGCCCGGTAAGGTAGCTATGGCACCTCATAACATTGTACCATCATATACAGAAAAATATAGCCAGTTTGGCCTTCAACCATATGGGAGCCTTGGCGAAGGTAAGCGACTTACGGGTCAAATTAGGGGTCAA
>JAISEK010000179.1 GCA_031264145.1 Deltaproteobacteria bacterium | reverse complement strand
CCAAGGCGGGGCTTTTCGTTCCGGCGGGAGGGGCAGTCTAGTAGAGATGCTCGTCGGCCTGGGTCTTGCCCGGGCCCTTGATTTCCTCCACGGCCGAGTAGGAGCCCATGACCTGGCATTTCTCGGTCTCGGCCTCCAGGGCCCTGATGGCCTTGTCCACCTTCTCGTCCGTGAAATGGCCGTCGAGCTCCAGGAAGAAAAGGTATTCCCAGGGCGAGTCCACGTTGGGCCGGCTGTGGAGCCTGGTGAGGTTGACCCCTGACTCGGCCAGGGGCTGTAGGCACTTGTACAGGCTCCCAGAGTTGTGGGGGGCGCTGAACCACAGAAGGGTCCGGTCGTGGCCGTTGGGGAGGCTGTCGTCCCGGCTGAAGATCAGAAAGCAGGTCTGGTTGTGCTGGAAGTCCTGCAGATCCCCGCTCATGACGGTCAGGTTATAGAAGGTGGCCAGCGATGGGTGACCGATGACGGCGCAGCTCTCGTCGGCCAGGGCCAGGGTGGCCCCGGCGGCGCTCGAGACCGTGGGCCTGAGCTCGATGCCGGGCATGTTCAGTGCCAGCCAGTTGCGGCATTGGGCCAGGGCCTGGGGGTGGGAGCTTATGGCCTTGATGCGGCCCATGTCCCCGTGGACGCTCATGAGGGTCAGGCTGACCTTGAGGTTTAGCATGGCCTGGACCCGGAGGTCGGTCTTGGACATGAGGTCCAGGGTCTGGCCAACGATGCCCTCGGTCGTGTTCTCGAAGGGCACCAGGGCGAACTCGGCCTCCCCTGACTCGGTGGTCCTGAAGACCTGCGGGAGGTCGTCGCAGGGGATGAAGTGGGCCAGCCGGCCGAACTGCTGGAGGGCTGCGGCGTGGCTGAAGGTCCCGGCCGGGCCCAGGAAGGCCACCTTGGTCGGTGCCTGGGCGGCCCGGCAGGCCTTGATGATCTCGGTGAAGACGCCCATGACCGCCTCTGGGCCCAGGCCCTCCCCTGGGGCCACGGGGTTGGCCGTGATCCTGGAGATGACCTGCCTCTCCCTGGTCAGGTCCATGATGGGGAAGGAGCTCTTCTTCTTCAGCTTGCCCAGCTCGATGGCCGCCTTGGCCCTCCTCTGGACCAGGCCCAGGATCTCCTCGTCGAGCCTGTCGATCTCCTGGCGGAGCGGGCCCAGGATGCCTTCCATCTCGGAACGCCTCGGTAACTCGGACATCACTTGCCTCCTTGGTCGGCCAGCTTCAGGCCATGGTCGGGCAGGGTGGAGATCTGGCGGCCGAAGGACGGGGCCAGGCAGGCCAGGTCGGCCATCAGGGTCCTGAACGCATCCGGCGTCAGCGACTCGTCGCCGTCGCACAGGGCCAGCTCGGGGGCGCAGTGGACCTCGATCATGAGCCCGTCGGCCCCCACGGCCAGGGCGGCCCTGGAAAGGGGGGCCACGTAGTGGGCCTTTCCGCTGGCGTGGCTGGGATCGACGATGACCGGGAGGTGGCTGCGCTCCTTTATGGCCAGGACCGAGGAGAGGTCCAGGGTGTTGCGGGTGGAGGTCTCGAAGGTCCTGATGCCCCGTTCGCAGAGGATGACGCTCTCGTTGCCCCCGGCCAGGAGGTACTCGGCCGAGCACAGGAACTCCTCGACCGTGTTCATGAGGCCCCGCTTCAGTAGGATGGGCTTTCGGGATCTGCTGAGGCGCTTTAGGAGGGAGAAGTTCTGGGAGTTGCGGGCCCCCACCTGGAGGATGTCGGCGTAGGACTCGACCAGGTCCACGTCCGAGGAGTCCATGACCTCGGTCACTATGCCCAGCCCGGTCAGCTCCCTGGCCTTGGCCAGCATCTTCAGGCCCTCCTCTGCCAGGCCCTGGAAGCTGTAGGGCGAGCTGCGGGGCTTGAAGGCCCCGCCCCTGATTATGTGGGCCCCGGCCATCTTGACGTCCCAGGCCGTCCCCAGCATCTGGGGGTCAGCCTCGACCGAGCAGGGCCCGGCCATGACCACGAACTCGGGACCGCCGATGGCGTGGGCCCCCAACTTGATGACCGAGTCCTCGGGGTGGGTCAGGCGGCTGGCCTGCCTGTACGGGGGCAGCTTCTTGGGCGGCGACGCCGCCTGGGGAGGGCTCCCGGCGGGGCCCTGGCCGCTTGCTTGCGTTTCCATCTCGACTCTCCTTTGGAAGGTTTTCGTTAGTCTGGCCGCCAAAAGGCGGCCATTATGTGAATCCGGCTGGAAAAATCTGGCTGGGAACCTGGTCCCCCTTTCGGGCCTCCCGGAAGGGCGCAAAAAAAGAGCCGCCGGCGGGGTATCGCGGCGGCTCTCAGAAGAACTTGAAAAAGTTCGCAGCTTTAAGCGATACCCCCTGGAAACTCATTAAAATAAAAGTAAAAATAGCCAAAGTCCTGGCAGGCCGATAGGGTTTGGCCAAATGGACGCCAGCTTGAGGAGGGGTTCGCCATGGCGGCGATTTTCGGGTTTCGTTCCATAGATAGGGAGTCTAGGCTTTTTCCAGTCCTTTGTCAAGGCCCAAAAAAGGAAAAAACCGATCCTTTGCCCAAAGGCATGGTCAAGGCGCCATTATGGGGTCCATGGCCCGAGGGGGGCGGTCTGGCCGGCCCAGGGAGCCATGTGGGATGGTGGCTCGGGCGTGACAGGTATTTTTATAAAATCAATATAAATATAATTTATAGATGCATTTAATGATATTGTTTGGGTGCATTTATGTTCGCCCGGATATGCTTGACCTGATCCGGCTGAGCATAGTGTGGTCCTATCACGCCCATAGCTCGGGAAAACGAATTGGGGCTTTTCGATCCAGTAACCTCCTAGGCGGCTGACGTGGCGTTGGCTCCTATAAAGATGGCCGTGTTCTCGGCGGTAGGGGCCTGGCCAACGGTGGCCATTCCTGGAATTGGGGCCTGCCTAGGCCAGGGTGGCCGCTACCCTTTGTGGTGAACGTCCTTTTCGTAAAGCCCTTCAGGGGCGTCCCTGGGTCGTCATGAAGTCGGAGGTGGACAGGTTGATGACCTCCACCCGGCGGTTGCGTCCGTCCTCGGGGTCCAGGTTAGGGAGGGGCCTCGACTCGCCCAGGCCGTCGATGGGAAGCTGGCCCGTGGATAGACCAAAATGCTCAACCAGGTACCTTTGGACCGACAGGGCCCGGCGCCTGGAGAGGTCCATGTTGTACTCGAAGGAACCCTTGGCGTCGGTGTGTCCTTCCAGCCTGAAGCTGCTGCCGGAGAGATCGGGCGAGGTGATGGCCCTGCCCAGGGTGTCCAGGACGTCCCGGGCCTCCGAGGTCAGGACGTCCTTGTCGAACTCGAAGAGGATGTTCAGGGCCAGCCTTGGCCGGTCATCGCCCTCGGGCTCGTTGAGGTACTCCTCTGGGGGCGGCGTCCCGCCCCTGGCGATGGTCAGGGCCGCCCTCTGTTCCGGGGTGTAGGCCGGGCGCCTGGCTCGTGGCCCTGGCCGGAGCGCGTCGATCATCTGGTTGGCCGAGGGGTCGTCGACCCCGGTCAGATCGGTCAGTCGTCGGCTGTTGACGTACTGGAAGGGATAGTTGATGAAGGTCCAGCGGGGCAAAGGGAAGTCGGAGAAGGGAGGTTCCTTGCTCTCGAAGGCCCCGCTGCCGTCGTAGTCGACCACCTGGTAGTCCCAGGGGTCATCCAGGTCATGATCGGCCACGTAGCAGAAGACCCGCCCGTTGTGGCTGAGCCGCAGGGCCCGGCCCTCTCCATCCCGAAGGATGAACTCCTCCCGCCTCGTCTCCTCCCCCTCGACGGTGATGTCGAAGTCAATCATCTCGTCGGAGACCCTCAGGGCCCCGTAGAGGGCCGGCTTTTCCCAGCCGTAGGGGAAGTAGTCGTGGTGGTTGGTCATGGCCATGAGGAGCGTTGGCCCCATTGGCGGCCACCATGCGGAGGCAAAGCCCGACAGGGCCGCTATTATGATGGCGTAGATGAAGCGGCGCATGTGGTTCCGTTCTGCTCCTGGCTGGCTGTGCGAAGCCGGGCCAGGGAATGGCAAAAGCTGGCCAAGTCGTCGGCAAGTGCTTCCCTTGCTGGACCAAGGCCAGACCGACGGGTCGATTCCGCACTCGGCGTCCGGGGCCCAATATGCCGGTGGCACAATGTGTCTCTGGGCAGGCCACGGGCCAGCCCTATATACTTCCTTATCGGCCATGGCGGTCAAACCATGAGTGCAAATGGGTGAGGATTGGTGACGAGAAGCGTGATTCACCATTTGGTTCGTTTTCCAGGTGGGAATCAGGTGGGAATTATGAATTTGTTAGGGCGGGCATTAACTTCGCAGCCGTCAGCGACTAACTGACAGATGTTTGTACGTGCCCCTGGTATGGGAACGCAAAGGTCTTTGGAACCGCGGATGTCTCGGGGAGCCTCGGAACTAGCCTGGGGCCGACAGGGGACAGCCAGTGCCGTTCTTTGCGAAGAACCGGGCAGATATCGACGATCGGCGGGTGGGGGATGTGTAACCGCCATCTCGGGCAAGTTTGAGGCCAAAAGGAACCAGGAAACGTTCTCGGCCGAAAATGTTGCTTTTCCGTCCTCGCCATTGGGTCGGGCGGTGGCTTGAAAAATGTCGCTAGTTTGCTTTAGAATGTGCCTTAACGAATTTTGGACCGAAATGGCGGGCAACGCCCCTATCATCCCAAAGGTCCCGCACCCGTTGTCGTCTCAAATCGTCCCAACCCGCATTTTCCAGCATGAGGCCAGATCTCCCCGGGCCACGCCAGCCGTCTGCCAGGGGCCCTGCCAGGTCGGGGCGTGGGAGGGATCCGGCTAGGAGGACCGTTGAGATACCCGGATAGTGTCATAGACGACGTCTGCCGGCTGACGGACCTCGTGGCCCTTGTGCGTGGCTACGTGGACCTCAAGCCGGCCGGGAGGTCGTGGAAGGGCCTTTGCCCGTTCCACAACGAGAAGACCCCCTCCTTCCACGTCGACGCGGAGAAAAACCTCTACTACTGTTTCGGCTGCGGCAAGGGCGGCGGGCCGGTCACCTTCCTGATGGAGATTGGCGGCAAGGGCTTTGTCGAGGCCCTGGAGGAACTGGCCGAGCGGGCCGGCTACAAGCTGCCAGTCCTGTCCCAGGGGCCGGCGGCTAGGAAAGGTCCCGACCGGGCGGCCATCTACGAGGTCATGAGGCAGGCCCAGGAGTTCTTCGTCGGGTTCCTGGCCGGCCCGAGAGGCGGGAAGGGCCTTGAGTACCTTGCCGGCAGGGGCATCTCCGGTGAATCCGTCAGGACCTTCGGCCTGGGCCTGGCACCCGACGACTGGGGGGCCCTCGTGGCCCATCTGGGAGCCCTCGGGTTCCCCAGGCCCCTCCTCCTGGAGGCCGGGCTGGCAAGGAAGGCCGCCGCCTCCGATCATGTATACGACGCCTTCAGGAACCGGGTCATGTTCCCGATCATGGACGGGCTGCCCAGGGTGATCGCCTTTGCCGGGCGGACCTTCGTCGCCGGCGACGACTCGGCCAAGTACGTCAATTCCCCGACCACGGCGGTCTACGAGAAGGGACGCCACCTTTACGGCTTCAACCTCGCCCGGCCCCACGTCAAGGGCGGGGGGGTGGTCTTCCTCGTCGAGGGCTACTTCGACGCCATCTCCATGCACGCCGGCGGGGTCAAGGCCGTGGCCGCGGTCATGGGGACGGCCCTGACGCAGTTCCAGGTCAATCTCCTCAGGGGCGTGGCCAGGGAGGTCCTCCTGGTCTTCGACGGCGACTCGGCCGGCATGGAGGCCGCCAAGAGGGCCCTGCCGCTTCTGTACAACGCCGATCTCGATGGCCGGGTCATCATCCTCCCCGGCGGACACGACCCGGACTCCTTCATCCGCGAGTTCGGCGGCCGGTCCTTCTATGACCTGGCCGACCAGGCCCAGGACCTGTCGGAGTTCTACCTGAGCCGCCTCTTGGCCGTCAACGCGGCGACCATGACCGGGCAGGGGCGCATAGTAACCGAGATGCAGGACATCCTGCGCCAGGTGCCGGACGCAGCCAAGGGCCAGTTTTTGAGGAACAAGCTGGCCGATCGCCTTGGTCTGTCAGCCGATCACCTGAGCCTTCGGCCAGGGGGGCTGCCCCAGGCCCCGGCCGTTCCAGGCGGGCGGCCCCAGTCAGCGGCCAGTCCCGGCGGGCGGCCCGGGGCCGACTACGACTTCGTGGCCGGCCGTCTCCTGAGGTTCTCCATCATCCACCAGGAATGCCTGGGGCTTTTCGATGGCCGCCTGCTGGAGATTTGGCCCCAGGACAGGACCAGGTACGTCTTCGAGTCCCTTCTGGGGCAGCTCAGGGCCGGGTCGGCCATCAGGCCAGGTGCCCTTCGCCTGGAGGACGACCCCCAGATGTCGGCCCTCGTCTCCGAGGCCACCCTGCGTCCCAGGGAATGCGGTCCCCAGGAGGCCATGGCCATGGCCAGGGACATGATCACCAAGCTGGAGAGCCACGCCGGGAAAAGGCTCAACGAGGAGTTCACCAGGGCCATACGGATGGCCGAGGCGGCGGGCGACCAGGAGGCCGTCATGAGGCTCCTGGCCGCCAAGCAGCGTTAGGCCCCGGGCCGCTGTGTTTGTGCCGTTCCCGGCCAAGGTGGACGGCATTTCGGGCCATGGTGCGGCGGACCCCCGTTTCCCTGAAGGGGCAGGAAACGGGGGGCCGCCGCACCATGGCCAAAAGAGGCCGATGTGACCAAGTATAGCCGCTCTAGGTTCAGGATGCCCGTGGCCAGTTCCGAGGACCGTCTAGATTTCGCCGCCCTCGGCGAGGGGCAGTAGGCCTATGGACATGGAGACCGTCAAGGTAGAAAAGAAACTCGATGGGCCTGGCCTGGACGACCGCGAGCCGGACCGGCACCCTGGTGCCGGCGGGGGCGACTCGAGTTACGATGGCTCGGTCAAGCTCATTATAGATGGCGAGTGCTCGCTCATAAGATCCATCTTTAAGGCAGGGGTGGGGCTCGATGGGATCATGTCAATCAGGGCAAAGCTCCTTGGCGGGGAATTGCGGATAAGGGACGTGGTCAGGGACGCCGCGGACGATGCCGACGGCCAGGGTGCGGGCCACCGCCTGGCGCAGGTCGCGGCGCAATTGATGAGATTGGCCGCCTGGCCCGCAGCCAGGCCCGCTACGTCCGCAGGACCGCCTCCGAGCTGGCCGCGGCGGCCTCACCCAGGCGAGATCGGATCCTTGCCCACATTGAGGATTACGACGCCGACATCGTGATGCTCTTCCGCAGGCTGAGGCTGGACAGGCGCCAATACGACCTTATGATCGGCCGCATCAGGGACTGGGATCGCCGCTACGGCCAGCTGCAGGGCGAGATTGATTACCGCTGCGCCGCCCTGGGGGTCAATGGATTCCCGGCCCTTATGAGGTTACGCCAGAAGGCCAAGAAGGGCACAGGGGGACGGGCCGCCAACCGTCTGGCCCCCTCCGGCGCCCAGACCCTAATCGAGGAAATCGCCAGGGAGGCCCAGGCCCTGGACACCAAGCTCAGGGCGCTGGAGCGGGAGATCGGCCTGGGCCCCACCGAGGTCAAGGCCATCCTGGCCGACATACACGTCGCCGAGTGCCAGAAGACGGAGGCCAAGAACAGCCTCATCGCGGCCAAACTCCGGCTGGTCGTCTCCATGGCCGTGAGGCTCTCCAACAGTGGCCCGCAGTTCCTGGATCTGATCCGGGCGGGCTATATCGGCCTGGTTAGGGAAGTGGACAGGCTAGAGTACCAGGAGTTCTCCACCTTCGCCAACTGGTGGATCCTCCAGGCGATAACCAGGGCCATAGCCGACAAAGCCCGACCAAGCGGGGAAGGCGTTTAGGGCCAGGGTGCTACGACATGGCCAAAGGAGGTCGGGGTGACCAAGGATAGCCGCTCGAGGATCAGAAAGCCCGTGGCCAGTTCTGCGGACCACCTAGACTTTGCCCCACTCGGCGAGGGGCAGGCGGTCTATGGGCCCGAGAGCATCCAGGCGGTCATGGCCGTCTTCGACGATCTCAGCCTCCAGTTGGTCGAGGACATGGAGATCGCCAAGGCCGGCAAGAAGCTCGAGGGGCCTGGCCTGGGCGACAGGGAGTCGGATCCGCGCCATGGTGCCGGCGAGGCCGACTCGCGGTACACCGATCCGGTCAAGCTCTATCTGAGGGAGATGGGGCAGGTCAAGCTCCTGACCAGGGAGGCCGAGGTCGAGATCGCCAAGCTCATCGAGGAGGGCGAGCGCTCGATCATAAGATCCATCATGAGGACAGGGGTGGGTCTCGATGGGATAATGTCAATCAGGTCAAAGCTCATTGGCGGGGAATTGCGGATAAAGGACGTGGTCAGGGACGCCGAGGACGAGGCCGACGGCCAGGAGTCGGGCCGCCTGGCGCAGGTCGTCGGTGCCATTGACGAGATTGGCCGCCTGGCCAGCAGCCAGGCCCGCTACGTCCGCAGGACCGCCTCCGAGCTGGCCGCGGCGGCCTCGCCCAGGCGCGACCAGATCCTGGCCCACATTGAGAATTACGACGCCGACATCGGGAGGCTCTTCCACGGGCTGAGGCTGGACAGGCACCAATACGACCTAATGGTCGGCCGCATCAGGGACTGGGATCGCCGCTACGGCGAGCTGCAGGGCGAGATGGATTCCCGCTGCGCCGCCCTGGGGGTCGACGGATTCCCGGCCCTTATGAGGTTCTGCCAGAAGGCCAAGAAGGTCCCAGGGGGACGGGCCGCCAACCGTCTGGCCCTCTCCGGTGTCCCGGCCCGAATCGAGGAAATCGGCCGGGAGGCACAGGCCCTCGACTCCGAGTTTAGGGCTATGGAGACCGAGACCGGCCTGGGCCCCACCGAGATCAAGGCCATCCTGGCCGACATATCCGGTGCCGAGCGCCAGATGACGGAAGCCAAGAACAGCCTCATCGAGGCCAACCTCCGGCTGGTCGTCTCCATCGCCAAGAAGTTCACCAACAGGGGCCTGCAGTTCCTGGATCTGATCCAGGAAGGCAACATCGGCCTGATGAAGGCCGTGGACAAGTTCGAGTACCAGAGGGGCTACAAGTTCTCCACCTATGCCACCTGGTGGATCCGCCAGGCCATAACCAGGGCCATCGCCGACCAGGCCAGGACCATCCGCATCCCCGTCCACATGATCGAGACCATCAACAAGCTCATAAGGGCCTCCCGCTACCTCATCCAGGAACTGGGGCGGGAAGCCACGCCGGAGGAGATCGCCGCCAGGATGGAGCTGCCCCTGGAGAAAGTCCGCAAGGTGCTGAAGATCGCCAAGGAGCCCATCAGCCTGGAGACGCCCATCGGCGAGGACGGCGACAGCCTTCTGGGCGACTTCATAGAGGATCCCCAGAGCCTGAGCGTGACCGACCAGGTCATCAGCAACAACCTGGCCGAGCAGGCCAGCGAGGTTTTGGCCACACTCTCCAACAGGGAGGAGAAGGTGGTCCGCATGCGCTTCGGTATCGGCGAGAAGACCGACCACACCCTAGAGGAGGTGGGCCAGGAGTTCCAGGTGACCAGGGAGCGCATCCGCCAAATCGAGGCCAAGGCCATCCGCAAGCTGAGGCACCCCAGCCGGAGCCGGAAGCTCAAGCCGTTTGTTGATAACTAGGCCATTTTGGTCTAGACTGTGGCTGGCAGCCCCCTAAGGCCAAATGGCCGGGGCCAGCCAGGACTAATTTCCCCTTCGGACCAGACAGGGGCGGCAGCGGCCGCTCCATCCTAGCCCCCGCTCCGATCCGCCCACCTGGCTTGAAAAGGCTTTTTCGCTTCCTGGACTGCCCGCGCCCCATGGTCCTTCCCGGCCTGCCTGGTGCTGAGTGGACCGGCCTTGGCCATTGGCCGGGGCGGGAGGAAGGCCTGGCATCAATGAAAGTGATGGCTAATTGCCATATTTTATTGGATAATTATGAAAATTCGGTCCCAGGGGCTGTTTGCCTCTGGATATTTTCGACGTTATCGGCTATTTTATGCCAATCAAAAAACTAGGCCCCCCATGTTGTCCCGTTCTGGCCGCCGGAAGATGAAGGAATGGGCTTTTGGGGGGGCTATCCGCCACTCAGCGGGCAAGACGGCGAAAGCCAGGATAAGGATCGTTGACGTTTTTTTGCAGGTTGCAAAATTATAACAGCCCTAGCCATTTTTGGCCATAAATGACAGTAATATGTGCCTTTTCGGCAACCAGCCAGCAACAGAAGTGCGCAAAATGCAATCTGCAAAGTTAATCATGGGAAAATGCTCATTTATATCTATTCGCCAAATTGACATTAGGCTGGTTTTTTCCAGGGTACTTCTGAAGTTGCCGGATCCGGGACGGTCGTGGGTGGGCCCTTTGGGGCTTCTTGGCGGGAATAATTGGCCTTAGGATTTGGCTCTCTAGACGATTGTTCGTTCACCTGCCCCGGCGTTCTGGCCGAAATGGCCTTCGCCCAGGGCAGGCCAAGGTTGGTTTTCGCCCTGAACAAGAGACCAATGGACTGTTATAGAGATTCTCTAAGTTATTTTTTAATAAAAATTTTTCTAAACAAAATTTATATTAAAACTAATATTTCCTTGGTAAGGGAAATATAGTCCTAATCGCCTTAAAACAAAGGCCTAAGCTCTTGGTTGAGCAGGGATCAAAAAAGAAGGCTTGACTTGTTAAGGCAAGGCGATCTATAGTTATTTCTAACAAGTTGGTAAGCTTCTGTGTTTGAGCCGCCGTTGGCCTACGAACGAGTGATCTTTTTTCGGTTTGTCTTTTCTCCTTCTTCTGGTCTCCTTGGCCGGGCCGTCAGCGGCCTGGCGTGGCCTATTGGTGTTGAAGAGGAATAATGATTGTAATTACGGTTATTTAGACTCTTTAAACTTGTTTTGGGATGCCTGAAGATGTAGTCGAAATAATAATTGGGAAAAGTTGTTCAAACTATGGTAAGCTTATAGAATTCGGCCATGAATTATCTTGGCCGAGATGGGGGGATGCCAGAGCCCCTCAGGAATTTCACAGTTCGGGGATAACATGCAAAACAGTTCCATCAACCACCATTCCAACCCTTATCCTTGTTCAGACGAAGAGGAGTTCATCGACTCCGACGACAGCGGTTCCTCCGACGAGACGGCCGTCGAGGATGCCGCGGCCCAGGACGGCTCGGCCTCCGATGAGCCAGAGTCCATGGACAGCCTTTACGAGGAGAGCCTGAAGTGCCCCTCAGAGGGCGAGGTGCTCAAGGGCACCGTGGTCCAGATCACCAAGGAACACGTCATGCTTGACGTGGGGGCCAAGTCAGAGGGCCGCATCTCCATAAGCGAGTTCCTGGACGCCGACAACAACCTCACGGTGAAGGAAGGCGATCAGGTCGACGCCCTTCTGGTCCGCTGGGACGATGACGACGGCGAGATCATCCTCTCCAAGGAGAAGGCCGCCAAGATGAAGGTCTGGGAGGAGATCGCCAGGGTCCACAACGACGAGGGGACGGTCACGGGCACCATCATCAGCCGGGTCAAGGGCGGCCTTTCGGTCGACATCGGCGTTCCCGCCTTCCTGCCGGGCTCCCAGGTCGACACCAGGCCCCTAAAGAACCTCGACAGCCTGGTCGGCAAGACCTTCGAGTTCAAGGTCCTCAAGTACAACAAGCGCCGTGGCAACGTGGTCCTCAGCCGCCGGGTCATACTCGAGGCCGAGCGCGAGCTCATCAAGTCCAAGACCATGTCGACCCTCCAGGTTGGCAACATCGTCGAGGGTTCGGTCAAGAACCTTACCGACTACGGGGCCTTCATCGAGCTGGGCGGCCTCGACGGCCTCCTGCACGTGACCGACATGTCCTGGGGCCGCCTGAGCAACCCCGGCGACCTCTTTAAGGTCGGCGACAAGGTGACCGTCAAGGTCCTGGCCTTCGACCGCGACCGGGGCCGCGTCTCCCTGGGTCTCAAGCAGCTGACGGACGATCCTTGGCTGACCGCCTCCTCCAAGTACTCCGAGGGGCAGAGGGTCTCCGGCAAGGTCGTCTCCCTGACCGACTACGGGGCCTTCGTGGAGCTGGAAAGCGGCCTGGAGGGCCTCATTCACGTCTCCGAGATGAGCTGGACCCGCAAGGTCCGCAACCCGGCCACCGTTCTCAAGGTCGGCGATCTGGTGGAGACGATCATCCTCAAGATGGAGCTGGGCGCCAAGCGCATCTCCCTGGGAATGAAGCAGATCGAGCCCAACCCGTGGAGCGCCGTGGCCGACAGGTACCCCATCGGGACCATCATCGAGGGCAAGATCAAGAACATCACCGACTTCGGTGCCTTCATCGGCATCGACGAGGGCATAGACGGCCTGGTCCACATCTCCGACATCTCCTGGACCCGCCGCTTCAAGCACCCGTCCGAGGTCTTCAAGAAGGGCGACCAGGTCCGGGCCGTCATCCTGGCCATCGATCGCGACCAGGAGCGTTTCTCCCTGGGCATCAAGCAGCTGGAGGAGGACCCCTGGGTCGTGGCCTTCAACCGCTTCCCCGTGGGCGAGTCTGTGAGCGGCAAGGTCACCAACGTCACCGATTTCGGCGTCTTCATCGAGCTGGCCGATGGCGTGGAGGGCCTAATCCATGTCTCGGAGTCTGGCCTGCCCAAGGGCAAGCCGCTCTCCGAGGCCTTCAGCGTCGGAGACCCGGTCAACGCCAAGGTGGTCTCCGTGTCCACCTCAGACCACAAGATTGGCCTGTCGGTCAAGCGGAAGGCCAAGGATGACGAGGATGGCCTCTATAAGGACTACATGACCGACAGCGGCAAGTCCACCGGCACCAACGGGACGGCCTCGACCTCCTTCGGGGCCGCCTTCGGCAACCTCGACAAGCTCCTGGCTGAGAAGAAGCAGTCCAACGACGAGGCCGGCAGCTGAGCCGGGCCACCATGACGCCGGACGACCTTGAAACCCAGGCCGCGCCTCCCGAGGGGGGCGCGGCGTTGCCACCGGAGGCGGACGGGACCATGGCCCCGTCAGATGATGCCACGGGCCTGGACGAGCCGGTCCAGGGTCAGGCCTTCGGGGACCATTGGCGGGCCTCCCCGGTCACCCAGTCCGGGTCCTTTTCTTCCGGCCAGCCCCTGGGCGGAAGACCTGACGGTCCCCCGCCCCTGAGACGCTCGGTCGGGCAGCCGCCCCCGCCCGTCAGGCGGTCCTTCGCCCCGCCACCGCCGCCAGACAGGGAAGGCGGCCGGCGCTCCTTCCTCAGTTGGCCCCTGGTCATCCTCATCCTGGGCTTCTTTTCCATCGGCAGCTGCAGCTACAACGTCTCCTCGATCCTTTCCGGCCTCTCCTTCTCCAGGCCCGGCGGCGTCTCCTCCATGACCGGGCCAGGGGTGGCCGTGCTGGCCATAGAGGGCGAAATTTTCGACACCCGGTGGGCCGTGGCGGCCTTGAAGTCTTTCGAGGAAAACGACCACGTCAAGGCCGTAGTCCTGAGGGTGGACTCCCCTGGCGGGGCCGTGGCCCCATGCCAGGAACTCTACCAGGCCCTCAAGGCCTTTTCCAAGCCGGTCGTCGTCTCCATGGGATCGGTGGCCGCCTCGGGCGGGCTTTACCTGGCCATGGCCGGCTCCCACGTCATGGCCAACCCCGGCACCATAACCGGCTCCATCGGCGTCATCATGGAGACCCTGGAGGTCGCCGGGGCCATGGACAAGCTGGGCCTGAAGGCCCAGGTAATTAAAAGCGGCCAGTACAAGGACATCGGCTCACCGTTCAGGCCCATGGGCCTAGAGGAGCAGGCCCTTTTGCAGTCCATGGTCCTTGAGGTCTACGAGCAGTTCCTTTCCGACGTGGTGGCGGGACGCCCAAATCTCACCGCAGAGCAGGTCAGGGCCATGGCCGATGGCCGGGTCTTCAGCGGCCAGGCGGCCCTAAAGGCCGGCCTGATCGACTCCCTGGGGGGACTCAAGGAGGCCCTGGAGCAGGCCATGGCCAGGGGCGGGATTGCCGATCCGTCCAATGCCCAGGTAATATACGAGGATGGCCGCGGCAGCCTGTTGGAGGACTTGGTCGGCTCCAGGCTGAGCTTCCTGGACAAGGTCGATTCCAGCGTCCAGGCCACGCCCGCCCTCAAGTTCATCTACCGGCCTGGTCTCTTCTGAGGAGCGCATGCCCAGGGAAGTAGTTTTGGACGACAAGGCCATGTTCCTGCAGCTGGCCGACAGATGTCCCGACATGCCCAAGGCCGTGATCCGGTCGGCCCAGGATCTCATCGTCCAAAGCCTCGGCCAGGCCCTGGCCGAGGGCCGGCCCGTGACCCTGAGGGGCTTTGGCCGCCTCATTCCCCGCCGGTACCTCACAGGGGCGAAAAAGTTCGGCCTCCTTTTCCACCCAAGCCCCAGCCTGACCGAGCGCCTAAACCGGCGCGGACACACGTTCAGGAAGAAATGAGACGCTGGCTATTTTGACGTTGGCCCCATATGGGGCCTTTTTTTTTGCCCCTATATGTTTCCACAACCGCCCCCGGTCGCATGCGAAAAGGCCGCCCAGTTTTTTGGGCCCCTCATGGGCCCGGTGACGTCGGGAGAGGGCGATGGTTCGGTCCGATCAGGCTGCTTTGAACCCATGGCCATAGATGACGGTAATGTGAAATCCATTCTTTTTTGATTTTTGCGGAACCAAAGCCTTGATAATGGCTATCACGTCAGTTTGGTCTTTCAGTGATTTTTACTGCATAGTCAAAGATTCACAGGATTGTTTTTCGCTAAAACCCATGTAATCCTGTGGACCTGAGCGACATGTTTGGCCTGGGGCGGGGAATGGCTGATGCGATGGCCATATGGGGGCACCGATGGCTCATGGGCCGCAGGCACCACGGGGGGGAGGCATGGTGAAAAGGCCTGTTGCCCAGAGGTGAAGGGGGACTAGTCAGCGGGGTCGGCCTGGCTCTCGAAACGCTTCTCCCTGGGTATCCAGTGGTCAAGGACGCCCTCCAGCTTGGCCAGCTCTATGGGCTTGGAGATGAAGTCGTTCATCCCGCTGGCCAGAAACATTTCCCTGACCCCGGAGACGGCGTTGGCGGTCAGGGCGATGATGGGCACGGTGGCTCCCTGGGGCATCTTCCTGATCTCGAGGGTCGCCTTCAGGCCATCCATCTCGGGCATCATGTGGTCCATGAAGATCAGGTCGTAGGCGTTGGCCCTGATCATGTCCATGGCCTGTGCCCCTGAGGTGCAGAGATCGACCTGGACCTTGAAGGGCGTCATCAGGCCCTTGGCCACCTTCAGGTTTATCTCCATGTCGTCGACGATGAGGACCCTGGCCTTTGGGGCCGTGAAGCTCACCTTCCCTGAGGCCTTGCGGTTAATGACGCTGGTCCTGGCGTCGTTGATGGCGTTGGCCAGCGGCAGGCAGAAGACCGGGGAGGGAATGACCGTCGAGTGCTCGATCCTGCTGGGCCGGCCGCCGAGGGGGGCGAAGAATATGGGCCGGATCTTTGGCCTGGCGTCCCTGGCCAGGGGCATAAGGAACTCGGCCAGTGACTCGGAGGCCACCAGGAAATTGTAGCGCCCAGAGGAGATCTCGGCCGCCGCCGCGACCACCCCGACGGTCTGGACCAGTGGGGCCCCCAGGCGTCCGAGGGACCAGGCCAGGCTCTTGGACAACAGGGATCGGCGCTCGACCACCAGGACCCTGGCCTTGGCCTTGTTCCTGAGGGACGCCAGCGGAGCGGACTCCAGGCGCTTCTGGACTATGGTGGCCGAAAAGGCGCTCCCCTCGCCGTAGACGCTCTCGGCGGTGACGGTCCCGCCCATCATGGAGACCAGGTTCTTGGTGATGGCCAGGCCCAGTCCCGAGCCCTCGATTCCCCGGTTGGCCTCCTGGTCGAATTGGGTGAAGTCGCCGAAAAGCTTCCGCATGTCCTCGGGCCGGATGCCCCGTCCGCTGTCGGCGACCCTGAAGGACAACCGAACGACGTCGCCGTCCACCTGTCCATCGACTGTCAGGCGGATGAAGCCTTCCTTCGTGTATTTGACGGCATTGGACAATAGGTTGAGGAGTATCTGGCGGATCCTGATCTCGTCGCCTAGCATGGCGCTTGGGAGTTCGTTGTCGACCTCGACCAGGAAGTCCAGCGGCTGGTCGGCCAGTTTGGTGCTGATGACGTTTATGACATCATGGACCAGCGAGCCCAGCTGGTACTCGACCTCTATGAGTTCCAGCTTGCCAGACTCTATCTTGGAGAAGTCAAGGATGTCGTTGATGATGGCCAAAAGGGCGTTGCCGGCCTGGCGGATGTTGCCGACCATGTCGCCGATCTCGTCTGATATTTCCTCCCGGAGGACCAGCTCGGCCATGCCAATGATGGCGTTCATGGGTGTGCGGATCTCGTGGCTCATCCTGGCCAGGAATTCCCCCTTGGCCTTGGAGGCCAGCTGGGCCTCCTCCTTCTGGGCCTCCATCTCCCTGGTCCGTTCCTGGACAAGCCGCTCTAGAATCTTGGCGTTGCCCTGGTGCCTGTGGATGAATATGGCGGACATGATCAGCAGGGCCACCAGCATGGCCGAGAGTCCGAGGAGCCAGGGCACCCTGGAGCGGGCCACCTTGGCGCTGTAGTCGAAGGTCTTGCGGGTCCAGCGCTCGGAGATTGTCTGGCTGTCGATGACGGACGTGGCCTTGTCGATTATGGAGCAGAGGACGGTCTGGTCTTTGTTGAAGCCGAAGGCCGAGTAGTAGTTCTGGTTGAAGACCAGGTTGACCTTGAACCATGGCTTCTCCATGAAGTTGGTCATGCTCAGGTTGAGGTTCCTGGTGCCCATCAGGAGGTCGACCTCACCGTTCTCCAGGGCATCGAAGGCTTCCTGGTTGGTCTGGAAGCTCAGGACGTTGCCGTGGTTGGGATACCATTGCCTGAACACCTCGGCGTAGGCCGTCCTCTCTATGAGGCCGACCCTGGACAACAGGACCTCGTTGAGCTTGCGGTCGGAAGTATCCGCCAGGGACAGCAGGGCGAACTTGTCGACCATGAGCGGGTGTTCCGGCCAGATGTACCTGTCCATGCGTTCGGGGGACTGTATGATCTCGGTCAGAAAGGCCACCTGGCCGGATTCGGCCTGGTCCAGGAGAACCTGCCAGTCGACCGGGGCGTCGTTGAGCCTTTTGAGGTTCAGGCCGGTCACTGACCCAATCTCGGCGATGGCGTCGATGGCTATGCCCTGGAACTCCCCCTCGTTCTCATTGTAGAAGCTGATGGGGTAGTTGTCGTTCTCCGCGCCGTAAAGGATGGGCTGGCCGGATTCATCGTGCCGAGAAAGGAACTCCGTCTCCTCCTGGTCGAGGCTCAAGAAGAACCTGTGCCGGAGATACTGCCGCTCACCCTCGTTGTAGAAATCCACCAGCTTCCGGGGCAGCTCGGTCCGAAGGAGCTTTTGGACTATGCGGATGACTGGCTCCAGATCCGGATTGGCGGTGGACAGGGATACTTCCGAGTAGATGAGTGGCATGAAATCCGAGGCGGTGAGGTCTAGGTAGGTGTCGAAGCTGGCCGCGGCCACGCCCTCAGCGATGAAGGCGTCAATGGAGCCGTCGGTCAGGGCGGCGTAGGCTGGCTCCGATTCCGAGAAGAGGCTGGGCTCGAAGGCATAGGGGCTCAGGGCGGACACGTCGGCGAGGGTGGTGGAGCCGCTAAAAAACCCGAACCTGAGTGGCCGCGAATTGGCCAACATGTCCAGGCTCTCGGCGTCGTGGTGCCTTATGTACTTGACCAGGCGCTCGGCGATGGGCCCGGTCATGAGGTACTTTTGCCGGCGCTCCTCGGTTGGGGTAAGCTCCCCGGTAAAGTCGATGGCCCCGCTTTCCAGGCCTTTGAGCAGGTCTTCCCACTCGAGGATCTCGACTTTTATCTCCAGGCCCAGGAGGTCGCCCAGCCAGTCGCCGAAAAGGGCGGAGAACCCCTGGATCTGGCCGTCCTGCCCGAGGAAGGCCTCGCTCGTCTGGAGAGAGCCGTAGACCAAGGGCCGGCCCAGGGCCCGGATGGTCTCGATGTCACGCCTGTCCTGGTCGTCCAGGCCAGGGTAGTCCGAGCCGGACCCTGAGGCACACAAGGCGGCCGGGAAGGAAATGAGGAGGAGGACCAGGGAAATCAGCAAAAGCCGGCCCAGGGCCATCGCGGGCAGGGGCCTTTCTTCCCTGGAGAGATTTTGGTGTTCCCCGCTCAAAACAGCCGGCCCTCGGCGAAACGGGCCAAGGCCCTCATGGGGGCGCCGGGCCTTTCCATGTGGATTATGGTCCCCGCCAGGTGGTCAATCTCATCCTTGGAGTGGCAGACGTAGACTATGGGCAGGTCCAGGGTCTTGAGGCTCTTGAGGTAGGGCATGATCTCGTTCTTGCGCTCCTGGTCCAGGGCGCTCAGGGGCTCATCGAGGAAAAGGATCTCCGGGCCGGAGGCCAGGGCCCTGGCCAGGGCCACCCTCTGGCGCTCGCCACCCGAGAGGTTGTCGGGCCTGCGCTCCATCAGGTGCCCGATCCCCAGAATACCGACGAAGCGGTCCATGTCCACCACCCTGGGGTTCCGGATCCTCTTCTCGGACCTCCTGGCGCCGTAGTCGAGGTTTTGCCGGACCGTGAGGTGGGGGAACAGGGCCCCCTCCTGGAAGACGTAACCAAGGGGGCGGCGGTGGGTGGGCAGGAAGAACTGGCCGTCCTGCCATATCCTGCCGTTCACCGAGACGAAACCCTTGGCTCTGGTCAGCCCGGCCAGGCAGCGCAGGAAGGTGGTCTTGCCGGCCCCGGAGGGCCCGGTGATCACGGTTATCCCCTGGCCAGGAAGCGAGATCTCGAACTTGAAGTCAAGACGCTGGTCTTCCCTTGGGGTGGCGTAGCTTAACTCGAGCCGGGCTTCGATGGTCATGTCGGTCCTGGAGACCGGCCAGGTCCGTCCTTTCTGTGACTGGGCGTTCCGATCCGCGGCCTGGCCCTGGCCAGCTGGCCCGACATTCATCATCAAACCTTGGCGGCGGACCCGTTCAATATATATCTTTTGGCCATACAAAGCAATATCAGGTTTTTCCGCTTTTCCACTGGCCTGTTCGCCCGACGGACGATCCCTGTCCAGGCCAGGCGCGCCTTTTGGACGGTGGCTTAATTTCCCGCCCGTTTCCCAAAATAATGCGCTGACTGGACTATTTTTGCGTTGAACTGCGAAGGAGTCAAAATTTTAATGAAAATGTCCCGCCCATCGTCCTGCCCGGTACCCCATCCTCTGGCCGGCGGCCCAGGGCCACCCACAGGGCCGTGCCCATGACCGAGAAGTGGAGGAACATTATTACCTTGTTGCCGTAGACGTGGTCGGTTACCCCGTTGAGGGCCAGCTGGAGGAGGACCATGATGGCGGACCAGGACCAGAGGAAGGCCAGGGGGTCCCGGCTCCGGAGGAAGGGCCACAGGAGCCGGGCCGGGCATAAGATGAGGACAAGGAAGGCCGCGAGGCCGACCACGCCGGTCTCGGCCAGGAAGGTAAGGTACACATTGTGGGCGTGGGCGTAGGGTGCGGGTCGCCGGTTGATGTTCATGTCTGGCGGAAGGTTGGGCTTGGCCGCCGGCCCTATGCCAAGGACCGGGTGGTCCTTGAAGACATCGATGCCCTGCCGCCAGTAATTGAACCTCTCAGTGTTGTTGACGCTCTGCCCCTGGCCGGCGAACATGTCCCTGAATCGGTCCATGGTGGCCTCGTTGGTGGCCAAAAGGAAGATGCCGGCCAGGGAGGCCAGGGCCAGGAGCAGGCCGGTCAGGTTCCTAAGTTTCCCGAGGTTGGCCGCGAACATGGCGGCCATCAGGAGGGGGGCGCAAATCATGGCTATCCGCCCGCAGTTTGTCCTGATGGCCACGTAGGAGGCGGCCAGGGCCAGGATGAAGAAAAGTGTCTTGGGAATCCCGCGTCTCCCCTCGGGGGCGGCCATGGCCAGGGCCCCGACCATCAGGGGCGGCAGCTGGCCCAGGACCCCGCCCAACTCGATGATTCCCAGGGAACCCTTGGCCCTGACGCAGGCCAGGCACTGGCCGGCCTCGAAATAGGTGATGACGGCCGTGACGATCAGGCCCAGGCCGTAGAGAAACGGCAAGGCCCGGATGAGGCGGGGGCAGTGGGCAAGGGCCAGCCAGGCCAGGGGCAGGGCCGAGATGACGTAGGCACTCGTGGCCAGGGAGGCCAGGCCTCGGCCAGGCCTGGCCCCGGCCAGGGCGGCGAGGAGGTAGACGAGGAGAAATATGGCCAGGGCCCTGAGCCAGGCCCTGGGGAGAGGCGTGACGGCTGCCGGCCACCTAAGGCGTCCCCAGGCCAGCCATACGAGGCCCCAGAGGGCCAAAAGGGCGAAGGAGACGTTGACCAGGCCCCTGGAGAAGGGCTGGGCCAGGCACAGGATGGCGAAGAGAATTGGTCCGATGGCCGGCAGGATCCTATCGTTGAGCATCGTCTTGGTCACCCTGGCTCTTGGTGCCCCCAGAAATGGACCTGGGCCATGGCTTCCCCAGGGCATCAACGAAAGGACAACCCAAGGAGACTGTGGGAATATGGCAAAATCATCTGTCTTCCTAGGATTGGGAGATACATGGCCTCGTCCACGTAGAGGTAATTTCCATGCCTCAGCTCATCAAAGTTGCCGTTGTCCATGGGCAGATCTGGTAGTTCTGGTTCGATATTGTTCTTTTTGTTTGGCTTAAACTAGTAATTAATAATATTTAGTTAGATCAATTAAATATCTATATTTGCAATGTGTTATTTTTTGCCAAATAAATTATTGCCCTTCAAGGAGACCCTTAGTGTCTGGTCTGCGGGGCCTCGGCCTGCCCCAGGGCCTCCAAAATCTTCCCGTCCAGCCGCTCTTCCATGACGGCGCACAGGTTCTCAACGGCTGCGTAGACGTATTTACCGCAATGAACATGGTGCTCACCCCACTTGATGTGGGCAGTCAGGTATTGGCAGGTGGTTGCCTTGTACTTCTTGACGAAGGCCCGGTCCAGGTCCTGGCCCAGCCTGGCCAGGTCGGGGTCGCCATCAAGTGTCCTGGCCAGGACCCTCCTGGCGCCAAGGATGGCCCCGCAGGGCACCTGGAAGCCAAGCCCGATGCGGCGGATCCTGGGCTCCAGGCCGTCCACCAGTCCCAGACCCAGCAACTCGTCGAAGACCGTGACCACCGCTGTTTCGCAATCCAGGCCCTCCTTGAACAGTCTTACCGCCCTCATGGCCAGATCGTTGGCGGAGGGGTAGCCGTCTGTCCTATCCTCGCTTTCCATCCTTGCGGCCTGGCCGCGCCTCCTTTCCAAATGTTCCGTCGCCGGTTTTGGCCACTTGGCCCCGGTGTGAAGAATTGATTCTTAAATATACCCCAAATCAGGCCGCCTGTAAAATCTTGTCCGTCCTGAGGTACTGGGTTTGCCAAGCCAAAATCACGGCTAAAGCCAGCACCTTGACAACGAAAGAGGCGGCCTGGCCCGATCACGGGCTAAAAAGCATGATATTTTAAATAATTATATATTTAAAATATATTTTTATTGTATTTAAAAAAATGATAGCATGTATAATAACTGCTAAAAATATCTGTCAAGTATATAAGAAGTGGTAACGTCAGGTCGCCTAACTTGAAGATGCGAACCAGGTAAGATTGGTTGGCAGGGGTGTGCATCTGTTCACTGATAAAAAGTTGTGAACAATCAACTTTAATTAAATTATAAAGTAGAGAAAGTATTTTACCCTAGATAAGTTTCATATCTATAATCATAATATTAGTATATTTAGGGTTTTCTTTTTTGACTTGGTCTTCAGCTTTTACTGAAGCTGTCTTGTTCGCTTGCCGCTTCCACAGTCTTTACAACAATAGTCGGTGCAGTTGACCCTGAGCTATTTTATTGACTTTTACTTTATATTTTGCCATTATATGTACTCCTTGTGCTGTATGTTAACCTATATAAATCTCATTATCATATTTATAATAAATATAATATTTATTTAAAATAATATTATAAATTATAATTCAATGTATTGATGATATTTAATTATATATAGTTGTTATAATTAACAAAATTATATAAAATTACCAAAATAGTGACAATAATAAATTAGTTATAAATAAATAATGTTAAAAAAGTAGATATAAATACAAAATAAAACTATATTATAAAAAATTATTAATTATTTTCAAGGTTATAATTAGCAAAATTGCTTAAATAAACAATATTTGTATCGTTAAGTTATATATTATTACAATAGACTAGTACCATATTTTTTGATATTATTTGTTAAAATATATATTTTATAAAGAAAAAGTAGTTAAATAATAGTATATTGATATATTTTAACTGCTCAAATCAAGAAAATATGGTACTAGTATAAATAATATATTAATATGAAAATAGCATCTATATTTTAGTATAGACACTGTGCGTTGATTAGAGTGGAGGTTGAGATTTTAAAGCCCCCATCAGAGCCACGGTCTTGGCCTTGGCATCATCTGTCAAGGTTTCCAGAAAGACCTTCGACAGGTCATGATACACTCTTTCCATTTCCAAGGCCACCTCTGCAAAAAAGTCCATGGCGGCTTTGTCGCTGACCGAGGCCAAGGTGCACAGGATGAAATACTTGTCAATGTTTTTTTGATGCCACGCATTTAGATTGGGGTTGCCATTGTCTGAGGGCTTTTCGACTTTCCTTAATTCTCTGGCCTCAAAGGATATCTCGATGTTTCTATCTCCCCAGTAAGGCTTCCAGTCCGCAGGTTGGCGCAAATAAAACCGATCGCCAACAAGCAAGGAGGCCAAGCTGCCATCCTTTTCCTTCTTAATTTCCTGGGCTAGAGAGAAATATCGCTTAAAAAAAGTGCTAAAATCAGACAATATATCATTTGGAGAAAAGTTATTTATTTTTAAATCATTATAAAAATTAATATAAAGTCTATTTCTTCGATTTTTAATCGCTTTTTCAATTTTTTCAATATTATTATTGATATTATCAGGGTTTATTTCAATCCCATCCCCGGTCCAAAATGAATCGTCATCGCATAAAGATGCGGCAAGTAAGACTTTCCGTAAAGATACTGGTATGTCATCGGATTTGTGTTCTTCGATATATTCTTTAAAATATGGACTATTACGCCAAAAGTCATGTTCTTCTTCTCTGGTTGCGCCTTCAATGCCCAAGGGGTTGAATTTCGGGCCCAAACCATTGTCCTGGTCGCTTCTGTTGAGTTCATACGGCCAGGCCCTCAAATTGCCAATGCCGTTGTAGAGGCTTTTGAATTCAGGTTTGAGTCCAGAACGGTAGGAAATGAAACTGTGGGGCAGGATGTGATCAAAATCATAAGGAGTGTTGACGTCATCAAGCTCGAAGAGTTCTTTGGGAAACCATTTGTCGAGGTACCTTCTTTGGGCATAAAGCAGGAAGTTATGGCTGACATTGTTATTGGCGAAAACTCGGCGGTTCAGATAGTCCTCGTTCCCGTCGATGTCTTCAGGCTTGGGCAATGGTGGTCGAGGCGCATCCTTGTCGCCATTTTCATTGTTTTCATTTTCCAGGCATAAGGCCCTCTCCATTATCTCCTGGCCCCAGAAACGGCTTGCCGGGTATTTTCCTGACACGGCTATGGGCCAGATATGTCTCAGGGTGTTTTGGTAATTGCCCCAGCTGGGGAAAAAGAACAAAGTTGTCAGAACCGAGAGGATCCTCTCCTTGTCGATCGGCTGGTCCTTCTCCTCCTCCAGCCGACGATACCATAGCAGGAAGACCAGCTGCGGGGCCCGTCCAGCCAGGCTGGGGAAGAGGGGTTGGGGCCAGCCGTTGGGGTTGTCGGGGCTGTATTTGAGAAGGTCCTCATACTCGTCCAACAGCGAGCCCTCCCCCAGGAAATGCTGTTCCAGAAATTTTTTGAAGTGCTCCAGCCTGGTTTGGCCGGCCAAAGACTCATTCAACTCACGGGCGAATTGCCTGGGGCTGATGCCCAGGTCCAATGTGGCTCTTCTCGTCTCATCCATCCAAACTTTGAATAGACGGTACGAAATGGCGATGAATCTGGCCGGAAACATACGGCTTTTGCATTTATTCTCGATCTTCTCAATAGTTTCTCTATCGATATACCGTTTCGTCAAGGAATAGTTGAGTTCCTCGTTGGTTATAGTCGTGCCGCCGGTGTTTACCCTGACAAACATATTTTCGATGTTATTGTCGTTCACGTCCTGGTCTTTGGCCAAGACGGAGGGGGTGAAGATGACCATGCTCGGCGTGTTCAGTTTTGCCTTTACCGCTTCGGCTATTTCCTCAAGAGTATAGAACCTTGGCTTAATCACACCCTTACCGTGGAACCGCTCCTGGTATGATGGCCATTCTCTTTGTTCCGGGAACCGTCCCATCCAGATTTCAGGGATTCGGTCGGCGTCAGGGGCGTCCTTGAGGGCCTTGAAGTTGCCCAGCCAACGTCTGATATTGGCTTTGAGTTCGGGGATATTCGTTTCGCGGACATGTCTGAGAAAAAAACGAAACGGCACGGGAGCCACGGCGGAAAAAGGGTAAAATCGCCTCAGGTCAAGATCCTTGTGGTAATACTGCCCGTCAGGGGACAACAGGCCGTCAGCCCGATAGGCTTCCAGGGCGGCGTGGATCCGGCCAGATCTCAAGCGCTCCCAGTTGTTCCGCAGGTCGTAGCCCCAGGGTTGGGATTTGGTGATCACCCTGAATATGAACTGCCTGTTGTCAGGCGTCTGAGAGGAGTCATCGGCACCGGCAGGCTTGAGCAGATCGATGAATAATTGCCAATTTCGGTAATTGGCGTTCATTACCCGATCCTGATCTGACTCGGCAGGGAATTCCTCACTGCGGTCGTCAAATGCCAAGGCCAGGGCCGTGAGCCGTTGTTGGCCGTCAAGTATCTCCAATTGTCCCCCACCGGCAATATCCCCGCCGATGAAGACGCCGACGGGGTAGCCCCTCAGAATGGAATCCCAAAATAGCTCAATCTGATGCGGTCGCCAGACGAAGCCCCTCTGGATAGTCGGGAGTGAGAGCTTGCCCTTTTTCACCTGGCAGGCCAGATCCAGGGCTGACTCAACCGTGCGAAAGGAATCATTTTCCGGCGTCATTTTTCCTCCTCGAGCCGCTGTGGCCATTTCGTTGACCAAGCGGTCCAATTGTTGTTTTTATGTGACATGGTAGTTTTTTTTTAAATCTGGCAAATTTATTTTAGGCCAGAAAGTACATATATTTGTTTCATGGCTGCCTTGTTTACGATAATTTGGGAATGCCACGGCAGCGGTCTTGCCGGGACAACGGCGGCTTCTAGGTTTCATGCCACGCCATCAAGTGGGCCATGCTCGGACCGGCAGCCTGGCCAGATGGGCCGACCGAGCACCCTTGTCCTGAGCGATAAGCCAACTGTCGCCTGGGCCCCCTGCCCCTGTCTCGCCAGGCTGTAAGGCAAGGCCGAGGATCCGGGTCCCCTGGCCGGTACGGGCATCCCAAGGCAGGAACTGTCCGGCGACCCAATCCAGGGCCCAATCCAGGGCCCAAGGCCTGGCCAGGACTTGGTCTCCAGGGAAGATGGCCGCCTGGGCCGGAACTCACAGGCGGGGGTCCATCGGCTCGCTTTCCAGGGCCAGGATGGCGAAGACGCACTCGTGGACCCGATAGAGTGGTTCCCTGGCCACGAAGCGCTCAAGGGCCTCAAGCCCCAGGGCGAACTCCTGCCTGGCCAGGCGGCGCTTGCGGCCAGGCTGGCGCTTCTTTAGCCTGTCGAGGGACCGCCGGTACTCTGGGCCGTAGATGAGCCGCAGGTATTCCCGTCCCCGGCACTTGAGGGCCGGCTGGACCAGGCCGTGGGGGCCCTGGGCGATCCAGCTGGGCGGCTTGGCCACCAGGCCCTCGCCGCCGGCCGCCGTGAGGTCCAGCCACCAGTCGGTGGCCAGGGAGCAGGAAGCGGGGTCGGGGAGGTCCACCAGGAGCCGGGCGGTGGTCCGGAAGAGCGGCTCACCGCCCAGGAACCTGTCTAGGATGTCCAGGTGGGCCATGTGCCCGACGTCGCTCCAGACCCGGCCCTCGGTGGCCAGGATGTGGAACGGGGCCAGGGCGAAGCCTTTGAGGCCGGCCACCGGCCAGCAGTAGCGGCGGTAGGCCTCCCGGAAGCGGTCCAGATCCTCCTGGCGGTCCCGGAAGCGGGCAAGGGTGGCGGCCAGGTCGGGGTCGCCCTCCTCGGCCGGCCCGGCCATCCTGGCCGAGGCCAGGGCCAGGGCCGCCCCGGCCTCGGCCAGGGCCCTCCGGCCGGCCGTGCCAGTGGCCGCGTACTGGGTCTCCAAAAGCTTCATGGCCTTGGCCGACCAGGGCATCAGCTCCCCGTCCAGGACCAGCCAGTCGGTGGCATTTTGGCCCCAGAAGCCGGTGGCTTCCAGGGTCACGGCCAGCCGTCCAAGGAGTTCGTCCTCAAGAGCCCTTTCGCCGGCCTCGAAGAACGGGCGGCCGGTGCGGGTGTAGACCAACCCCTGGCGGCCGTCCGTGACCCCGAAGCGTCTGGCGGCGGACTGGGCGTCCCTGGTCAGGATGACCACCACCCTTGAGCCCATGTGCTTTTCCTCGCAGACCACCTGTGACAGTCCCTGGTGCCGGAAGTAGCCGAATATTTCCGCGGGGTGCTCCAGGAAGTCCTCCAGCCCGCTGGTCTCCCCTGGGGACATGGTGGGCGGCAGGTAGACAAGCCAGCGGGGGTCGGCGGCGAAGCGGCTCATGGTTTCCAGGGCGGCTGCGGCCTGTTCCTCCCTTATGGCGATGCCGGGGGCCAGCCTGGGGCTGATGCGCCGCAGCCCCAGGACGTCCCGGACGTTTAGAAGCTCCCCGTCGTGTCCGTCCCGGCGGCCCAGCGGCTTGGCGGGGGCGCAATGCTCCTTGGCCGCCGCCACCTGGACCAGCTCCCTTTCCGGATAGCGGAGGGCGGTCAGCCGGCCGCCGAAGACGCAGCCGGTGTCCAGCCCGATGGTGTTGTTCAGCTCCTGGGGCACGATGGTTGGGCAGTGGCCGTAGGCCACCAGGGCCTGGCCACGATATTCCCTGGCCCAGTCCAGCCTCACGGGCAGGCCGTACTCGTCGGTCTCCCCGGTCGTCTCCCCGTACAGGCAGAAGGATCGGACAGCCTTCGAGGCCCGGCCCTGCATGCTTTCCTTGAGGCCGGCGTGGGCCACGACCAGTCGGCCCCCGTCCAGGCAGTAGTGGGATATGAGCCCGGCCAGGAAGTCGCGCGCCTGGGCCAGGAATTCCGGCGGCTCTTTGGCCAGCTCGGCCAGGGTCAGGTCAAGGCCATGGTCCGTCCGTACCTGGCGGCCCTCGAGGTGGCGCAGGAGGCGGGCATCGTGGTTGCCGAGGACGGCCAGGGCTTGCCCGGTCCGGACCATGTCCATGGCCAGGCGCAGCGTCTTGACGTTTTCCGGCCCCCGGTCGCAGAAGTCGCCAAGGAAGATCACCCTCCTGGCGGCCGCTCCGGGCCCATCGTCACCTGTCTGGGGCCACCAGGCCCGGTTCTCGTCCTGACGGACGGCGTAGCCCAGCCTTTCCAGGAGGGCGCAGAGTTCCCGGTGGCAGCCGTGGATGTCCCCGATAACGTCAAAGGGGCCGCTTTCCGTCCTTTTGTCGTTCCACAGTCTGACCCTTTCGATCTCAATGCCCTCCGTCTCCCCAGGGGTGCCGAAGACCTGGAGCACCCTGAAGCCTTCCCGCTTGAGGCGCCCCAGGCTTCTTTTTAGTTCCCGGATTTGGGCGTCTATTACCCTGGCCGGGTACTGGCGATCCGGCCGCAGGCGGTTGCGCTCAAGACAGATCTCCCTGGGCATGTCGAAGACCAGGGCTACCGGCAGGCAGTGCCAGTCCTTGGCCAGCCTGAGCGCCCTGGCCCTGGCCTCGGTCTTGAGGTTTGTGGCGTCCAGGACCGTGAGCCGGCCGGCCGCCAGGCGTTTCCCCGCCACGTGATAAAGGCAGTCGAAGGCGTCCTGGCTGGCACCCTGGTCGTTTTCGTCGTCGGCCACCAGTCCCCGGAAAAAATCCGACCCGAGGACCTCCGTGGGCTTGAAGTGCCTGGCCGCGAACGTGGATTTGCCGCTGCCGGTGGCCCCGACCAGGGCCACGAGGCAGAAGGACGGTATCTCTATCCGCATCGTTGGAAAACCCCCATGAGGGAAGGGGCGCCCAGGCCCTCGGCCGGGACGCCTATTTCCTGGCAGTCCACCCGGTAGCCGTGGTCCACGGCCACCTTTCCGGCCCAGTCCCTGAACTCCTGCCTGGTGAACTCAAAGCGGTGGTCTGCGTGGCGCAGCCCGGACGGCCTGGGCCGCCCGAAGGCCTGGTTGTATTCCCGGTTTGGCGTGCTGAGCACGACCGTGGCCGGCCGTGCCTCCCGGAAGATTGCCTGGGCCATCGCATCCAGGCGCCACGGGTCGAGGTGTTCCAGCACCTCCACCAGGGCCAGGGCCTCGTATTCGGCGAACCGGTCGTCGGCGTAGGCCAGGGAGGCCTGGAAAAGCTGGAGCCGGTCCTTGGCCCCCTCGGGCAGGCGATCCGGCCTAAGGCGCCTGGCGGCCCGTTCCAGGGCGGCCGGCGAGACGTCGGCCCCGGCTATCCTGGTGAAGCATCGCTCCTTTAGGAGTCGCCGCAGAAGGGTGCCCCCGCCGCAGCCAAGATCGAGCACCGATCTGGCACCGCTGGCCTTCAGGACCTCCACCACCGCCGCCAGCCTGGTCTCGCGAAGGCTCTGGGCCTCATCGCCCCAATCCTCGGCCACCTCGCGGCCAGGGTCGCCGTCCAGGCGATCCTTGGCCATCCTGGCCAGGTCCCGGCTGGGGCTAAGGTAGCGGCCCGCGATGAAGTCCCTCTCGGGGTGCCCTTCCAGCCAGCCCTGGCCGTGGCGCAAGAGCTTGTCCACCTCGTCCTCGCCCATCCAGTAGTGTTTCTGCCGGTCGAAGACCGGGATCAGCACGTACAGGTGGTTCAGGAGATCGCACAGGCGCACCCTGCCCCGGATGGCCAGATCGCCGTAGAGGCTGGCCCCCCATTCCTCGAAGCTCTCGTCCAGCGGGACCGGGGTGAAGGACGTCTGGTATCCCAGGGGGGCGAAGACCCGCTCCAGCCACGCCGTGTCGCCCCGGCAGGGCAGCATGGTCAGCCTGGCCTCGAGGTCCAACGCCGTCCTGGGCAGTTCCGGGCGCTTGGCGCACCTGCCGGCCATGGCCGTGCCGAAGACCCGGGCCATGGCGGCGCTCATGAATGACGAGGCGACGAAGGGTCGGTCGTTGACGTACTGGAAAAGGCCGCCGCCGTCCGCGTCCTCACGTCCCTTTGCCAGATCCAGGGGGTCAATGTCCAGAAGGAGGCAGGCCGTGCATCGATCCCCGGCGGCCTCGGGATAGAAGACCAGGGCCTGGCCGAATGGGAGGGGAAAGGCCTGGCCCCGGGACGGGTTCTTGTGCAGCAGATAGCCCAGGTCGGTGGCCTGGGGGCCGAAACATGTGAGGCTAAGCAGCATGGTGTCCCTTTCTGGGCCGGTCGGCGTCTCTCCCTCGGAGAATGGGGTTGAGGGCCGAGCGGTCCCTTGCGTCTTGCCCTGACAGATCCTTTAGGTAAGGGTCGGCCCCGGCCTCCAGCAGCAGGTCGATTATTCTCGGCACCATGGTCATTTCCGCGGCCAGGCTGAGGGCCGTCCGGCCCTGATTGTCCCTGGCGTTGACCTCGGCCCCGGCCTCAAGGAGGATCTGGACCGCCTTTCGGGCGTTCAGGCGGTTTCTGGCCGTGGCCAGCATGAGGGCGGTCCGGCCCCGTCCGTCCCTGGCCTCCAGGTCGGCCCCGGCATGGAGCAGGGCCTCAAGGGCCGCCAGCCCGGGGTTGTCCTGGACTGCCAGCGTCAAGGCGGTCCTGCCCTGGCCGTCCCTGGCCTCCAGGTCGGCCCCGCCCGCAAGGAGGGCGGCCAGGACCCTGGGCTCCGGGTTGTGGCGGGCGGCCAGCGTCAAGGCCGTCCGTCCCTGTCTGTCCCTGACCCCAGGGTCGGCCCCGGCCAGCAGGAGGGCGGCCAGGATCCTGGGCTCCGGGTTGTGGCGGGAGGCCAGCGTCAAGGCCGTCTGCCCCTGTTTGTCCCTGGCCTCCAGGTCGGCCCCAGCCTCAAGGAGCGTGGCCAGGACCTCCGGGTCGGGGCAATGCCTGGCCGCAAGCATCAGGGTGGTGCGGCCCCGGCGTCCCTTTGGCCCAGCATCGGCCCCGGCCTGGAGCAGAATCTTCAGGCTTTTCGGCGAGACCGCCCCGATGTCCTTCCTCAGCCAGGACGTCAGCAAGTCCCTGGCCAGGGGCGGGACCAGTGCCCCTGCCTGGAGAAGCAGGGACAATGACTCCGGGTTGCGGTTTCGGGCCGCCCAGGCCAGGGCGGTCAGGCCCTCGCCGTCGCTGGCCTCCTTTTCGGCCCCCGCACGCAAAAGCCACGACAGTGTCCCCGTCCCTCCGTTTTGGGCCGCCCACATGAGAGGGGTCCTGCCTTCTCCGTCACGGGCCTCCAGGACTGCTCCGGCCCGCAGCAAGAGGTCCACTTCCCAGTGACCGCCCCAGGCCGCTGCGTACATGAGGGCAGTCCTTTCCCGGCAGTCCCGGGTCTCGATCTCGGCCCCTGCCAAAATAAGGAGGGCCGCCAACGATGGCCGTCGCCCAGGGCGGGCTTGTTGGACGATTGCGCAGAAAAACGACCTCGCCGGCTTGTTCCGATCGAAGGCCAACATAAGCGGAGTTCGTCCCAGGTGGTCCCTGGCGTTAACGTCGGCTCCGGCCCTGATGGCCGCCAACACTTCCTTTGGGTTTCCGGCTGCGACCAGCGAGCCCAGCTTTTCCTGTTCGGCCATTTTCAATTCACTGGCGGAGATCAGTTGGATGGAAGGGCGGTTGTCCATCATCCCTGGTCGACCATGGCATGACAAATGCGTTAAAATTTTCCATAGATTTATTGTCTCTTTTTTGGTGGATTAAAACCACCAGCTTTAGCTGGTAGCTTTAGCATTTCTTCTTGACCCAAGTCTGTCAATGCAGCAAAATGCCCCAGTACATTAAAATATTCGCT
>JAISEK010000136.1 GCA_031264145.1 Deltaproteobacteria bacterium | reverse complement strand
CTGGACGCCGCTTTCAGGCGTCCGGCGTCCGGAGACAAAAGCTCCCGCTTGCGCCCATCGGAGTCCTGTTCACCTTGCCGGATCCGTGGTTTGGCTCCAGAAATGGATTTTCTTTCCCCTTGGCATGTCATTTGCTTTATAATGTTCGGGGCATAGTCACAATTCTATACCAAATGATGGCGAGGGAATTGGTGGCCCGAAAAGTAAGGTTTCCAGGGGAGTTATCTTGACAGAAAGGCAGACAGGGAAGCCCTTCCTGAAAAGGCTTGGCGGGTTTCCGTATCGTCACAAGAAGCTGAGCGTGGTCTTGGTCATTCTGGCCGGCTTCACGGTCTTCAGGCTGGTCAGCGGCCAGGCGGCCCCCTTTGGCCGGCCTGACGGGCCGGAGCCGGTCTACGTGGAGCTGGGCTCGGCCTCCTTCGGCGACATGCGGGAGCTGGGGCGCTACTATGGCTCGCTTTCGGCGCCGAACCGCTTCCTTCTCTCCACCAAGGCCGCCGGCGAGATCAAGTCGCTGTCGGCCGACATAGGCGACCGTCTGGAGACGGGGCAGCTGGTGGCCAGCCTGGACGACGAGGAGTACGTCCTGGCCCGCGACAGGGCTGTCCTGAGCGTCCGCCTGGCCGAGGCCCAGCTGGCCGAGGCCAGGGCCAACCTGGAGCTGGCCGAGAGCGACATGCGCCGCCAGTCCAGCCTGACCCAGAAGAGCATCGTCACCCAGAGCGAGTACGAGGCCGCCGAGAACAGGCTCCTGCAGGCCAAGGCCAGGCTGGACGTGGCCCAGAGCCAGCTCCAGTCCTCCCGGAACCAGCTGGCCGACGCCGAGCTCAGGCTTTCCTACACCAGGGTCGTGGCCTCCTGGCCGGAGCAGGAGGCCGGTGGCACCCGCTACGTGGGTTCCAGGCTGGCCAGCGAGGGCCAGCTGGTGACCGCCAACACCCCCCTCTACGAGCTGGTGAGCCTTGACCCTCTCCTGGTGGTCGTGGACGTCATAGAGAAGGACTACCCCAAGTTCTTCGTGGGCATGGAGGCCGATCTGTCCACCGAGGCCTACCCCGGCCAGACCTTCAAGGGCAGGGTCCTGAGGGTGGCCCCGGTCCTTTCCAGCGACTCCAGGCAGGCCAGGCTGGAGCTTGAGGTGGCCAACCCAGGGCTCAGGCTGAAGCCGGGCATGTACGCCGACGTGGTCTTCGTCTTCGACGAGCACCGGGACGTCTGGAGCGTGGACGAGGACGTCCCGTTCCGGCGCCAGGACGGCTACGTCATCTTCCAGGCCGACACAGGGACTGGCACCGTGACGCAGGTCCCGGTCACCCTGGGCCTGGTGGAGAACGGGCGCGTAGAGCTGGTGGGCTCCGGGCCCATCGGCACCCCCGTGGTCACCCTGGGCCAGCATCTGCTCCAGGACGGCCAGCCCTTCAAGGTGGCCGGCGATGCCGTCCTGCCGCCCCTCCCGGAGGTCGGTCCCAAGGCCGTCGTGGAGGATGGCGCCGGTGACGGGACGGGGCACTCGGCCGGCATCGGCCAGGGAGGTGCCTCGTGAGCATCGCCTCGGCCTCGGTCAAGCGTCCCATCTTCACCACCATGGCCACCCTGATCGTGGTCGTCCTGGGCCTGTTTTCCCTCGGCCGCCTGCCCCTGGACCTGATGCCCGAGATGACCTACCCCATCATCACCGTCCGCACCACCTACGAGAACGCCTCGCCCTCGGAGATAGAGGAGCAGATCACCAAGCCCCTGGAGAGGGTCCTGGTGGCCGTGCCGGGCATCAAGAACATCAGCTCGACCTCCATGGAGGGCTCGAGCAGCATCTTCATGGAGTTCGTCTGGGGCACCAACCTCGACGAGGCCACCAACGACATCAGGGACAGGATCGACCGGGTCATAAGGTGGCTGCCTGACGACATCGACCGGCCCCTCATACAGAAGTTCGACATATCCTCCAGGCCCATCATGTTCCTGGGGGTGGCCTCAAACTACCATCCAGTCGATCTGAAGCGCTACATCGACGACGAGGTCAGCTACCGGCTGGAGCGCAGCCCAGGGGTGGCCTCGGCCTCCGGCTTCGGGGGGCTCGACAGGGAGATCAGGGTCGAGGTCAACCAGGCCGAGGTCAAGGCCCTGGGCCTGGACCTCTACAGCCTGGTCAACCTCATCCAGAACGAGAACCTGACCGAGGCGGGCGGGGAGATCGACCGGGGCCGCCTCTCTGTGGCCGTCAGGACCAAGGGCGAGTTTTCCTCCATCAAGGATCTGGGCTCCATCATCGTGGCCCGCAACGAGGGCGGGACCCCCGTGAGGCTCCAGGACATCGCCAGGGTGACGGACGGCTGGGCCAGGGTGACCAGGATTACCCGCATTAACGGCCGCGACGGACAGTTCATGGGCGTCTTCAAGCAGTCCGGGGCCAACACCGTGTCCGTGGCCGAGAGCGCCGGGGAGGCCATAGGGCAGATCAACGAGACCCTCTCCAACGTCCAGCTCTTCCCCCTCTTCGACAGCTCCACCTACATCAAGATGAGCCTCAGCACGGTCTCCAGCTCGGTACTCAGCGGGGGCCTCCTGGCCATCATCGTCATCCTCGTCTTCCTCCAGCACGTCCCCAGCACCCTGGTCCTGGGGCTGTCCATCCCCATCTCCATAGTCACCACCTTCATGGCCATGTATTTCTGCGGCCTCACCTTCAACGTGGTCACCCTGGGGGCCCTGGCCCTGGGCGTGGGCATGCTGGTCGATAACGCCATAGTGGTGCTGGACAACGTCTTCCGTCTGAGATCGACCGGGCTTTCCGCCCCCGAGGCCGCCAGCCTGGGGACGGACGAGGTGGCCGGGGCCATCATAGCCAGCACGCTCACGACCCTCTCGGTCTTCCTCCCGATGATCTTTCTCCAGGGCCTGGCCGGGGTCATGTTCAGGCCCTTCTCCCTGACCATCGGCTTCGCCCTGGCGGCCTCCCTGGCCGTCTCGCTGACCCTGGTGCCCATGCTGGCCAGCCAGCTTCTGAGGGACAGGGGGCCCAGCGTCCCTGACAGGCCCCGGAGGAATTTCGGCGAGCCCCGCTATGGCCGCAAATACTTCAAGCTGGTCGAGACCACCTACCAGGGCTGGCTGGACTGGGCCCTGGCCCATCCCTGGACGGTGATCCTCCTCTCCCTGGCCCTCCTGGCCGGCTCGGCGGGCCTGGTGCCGAAGGTGGGCACGGAGTTCATGCCCCGGACCGACGAGAGCTCCTTCAGGGTCAACCTGACCCTGGAGCCGGGGACCAAGGTCGAGAAGACCTCGGAGACCCTCAGGGTGATAGAGGAGATAGTGGCCCAGGAGGTGCCGGAGCTGGTGACCACCAGCTCGGACATAGGGGGCTCGGGCGGCCGGGGGGACAGGGGCAGCCACACGGCCGAGCTGATGGTCAAGATCAGGCCAATAGCCGAGCGGGACCGCTCCGTCTTCGAGATCATCGATTCCCTGAGGCCCTTCCTGACGACCCTCCCCGGGGCCACCGTGCGGCTCAGGGCCGACCAGTCCTTCCTGGCCGGTGGCTCGGGCTCCGACCGCATCCAGGTGGAGCTGAGGGGCAACAACATAGAGGAGAGCGTCAGGCTCTCCAAGGCCATGAAGAAGATAATGGAGAGCGTCCCCGGCGTATCCGACGTCTACCTGGCCAACGAGGACGCCACCCTGGAGGAGCTGGTCGTGATTGACCGCGACCGGGCCGCCGACGCCAAGGTCAGCGTGGCCTCCATCTCCAGGCTCATCAAGACCGCCCTGGGCGGCTCGACCGCCGGCTACTTTCGCGAGAACGGCAAGGAGTACGACATTAACGTCTCGCTCGTGGACCCGGAGCGGGTGACCATCGACGAGCTTATGAAGCTCCCGGTCACCAACTCCCAGGGGCAGACGGTCATCCTCTCCAACGTGGCCAAGGCCGTGCCCGGGGCCGGGCCCCTCAAAATAACCCGCAAGAACCAGGCCCGGGTCGCGACCCTGAACGCCGATCTCACCGACCGGCCCCTGGGCGACGTGGTCTCCGACATCGATCGGGAACTGAGGAAGCTCCCCATGGGCAGCGACTTCAGCTACAGCTTCGTCGGGGAGGCCGAGGAGCAGGCCGAGACATTCAGGGGCCTCTTCACGGTCCTCTCCCTGGCCGTCTTCCTGGTCTACATGGTCATGGCCTGCCAGTTCGAGCAGGTCAAGGGGCCCCTGGTCGTCATGTTCTCCCTGCCCTTCGCGGCCATAGGCGTCATCTGGATCCACTTCCTGACCGGGACGGCCTTCAACATCAATTCCTTCATCGGGGTCATCATGCTGGCCGGGATAGTGGTCAACAACGCCATCATCCTGACCGACCACGCCAACCTCCTGAGGCACCGCGACGGCCTGGAGCTGGTCCCGGCCCTAATGGAGACCGGCCGCCGCCGGCTCCGGCCCATCCTGATGACCACCCTGACCACCATCCTGGGCCTGGTGCCCATGTCCCTGGGCCTGGGGGAGGGCGGCGAGTCCCAGGCACCCCTGGGCCGGGCCGTCATCGGGGGCCTGACCACCTCGACCTTCATCACCCTCTTTCTGGTGCCGGTCTGCTACATGCTCTTCTTCCGCAAGGAGGATCTGCGCCTCAAGGCCGCCAGGGGCGAGAGCCTGGGGAAGGAAGGCACAGGGGAGGCGGGGCAGGGGAGCCCTGGGCAAGGGGGACCACTGGTCCCCGAGCCCGGCCTGGCCCCGGACCTGTCCGGACAGGAGGCCCTGGACAAAGCCTGAGACATGGGGCCGTCATCCTGGCCAGCCCTGGAGCAGGGACCGCCCCTGCCCCAGGGCTGGCCATTTTCATGATCGCCGGGCGACTGTAAGAGAACTGTTGGGCCGGGGTGGCGGCCGGCTGGGGCCGTTTCCTGACGGGCTGGACGGAAAGAGAAAAAGATGGGCCCCAGGCAGGGGACTTATACTGACTAATTAAATGATTTCCAAATTTGTCAGCGAGAAGATTGTAGGTATTGGGTATGACAAAGCGTTCAGCTAGTGGGAGCGACTGCGGGGTGGCCGTAACATGCGTCATGGGATTACGGGGGCACATCAATGCGACTTCGGCGGCTATCGGTTTCAACTTAAAAAAATTATCCCCACGTGATCGCCATACATAGAAATGTTA
>JAISEK010000133.1 GCA_031264145.1 Deltaproteobacteria bacterium | reverse complement strand
TCAAAACGGCCAAAGGCGAAGCGCTGTCCCGGTTTCCCGAATTCGGCGAGACCAGGGATGTCACTCGGACTGGCAATGAACGATCCCTTCGCCGTCCTCGGCGGTAGTCGCAGTCGTGTCCTTGATTTTTGCCGTCATCGCGGCCCATCTTCCTGGCATGTGCCAATGGAAATTAAAATGCCTAATTTAGGGATATTTTATGGCTAAACTAAAATAAAGTCAAGGGAAAAATAAACCACGATTCGGTGAGGGCCAGGGATGGGAAAGATGGGTCGACGATCGGGTGCGCGGTCCCGGAACAGGGAATGGGCCCATGTCCCCTCGGGTCGGCGGCCACCGTCTCCACCTGCCGGACAAACCGGGGCCCTGGTTGGGCAGCCGGGAGTTTCAGGCCCACAGGGCCGGGATAAAAATAACATAAATTTTTTATTCTTGACAATTGTTTTTTTTAGGTTATGATCAAGTCACTCCACAGAGCTTGAGGGCCTAGCTATATTTGGCCAAATGTTTTCATATCCCCCTGGTAAAACAGAAAAAGACTTAACTTAATTACCGAGGGTTGTGGGTTTTCTTATCCACAATAAGATACAAATATTTTTTTAAAAAACATTTGTCCAAAGGGAGGCTTGATTATGGCCGGAGGAAGCGCCTTGAAGAAGGTGAACTGGGTAGGCATCGTGCTGCTGGCCTTTAGCGGCGGCACGATTTACATGATGCCCTATGCCCGTTCCACCTATTATGACCCCTTGATGCAGGGCCTGGGGGTGACCAACACCGAGCTCGGGATGATCACGGGCTTTTTCGGGCTTTTGACCTTGATTTGCTACTTCCCCGGGGGCTGGCTGGCCGATCGCTTCTCGGCCAAGAAGATGCTGGCCACGAGCTTCATCGCCAACGCCGTCCTGGGAATCTGGTATTCGTCCTTGCCCTCCTTCAAGGTGGTCGTCTTCATCCACATCCTTCTGGGCATCTTCTGCACCCTGACCTTCTGGGCGGCCTACATCAAGGCGACCCGCCTTTGCGCTCCCCCCGAGGCCCAGGCCCGGGCCTTCGGCTTCGTCGAGGGCATCAGGAGGGTGGTCTCGACCTGCATAGGCCTGGTCGGGGCCTGGCTGCTTTCCCAGGCCGCCGATCCCGTCGCCGGGGTCAAGCACGTGATCCTGTTCTACGGGATCCTGAACGGGGCCCTGGCCCTGGCCATCATCCTGCTCATGAAGGAATATGACGCCAGCGGCCTGGCCAAGACCGGGGCCTCCCTGGCCGACCTGGCCAAGGTCGCCCGCATCCCGGAAGTCTGGATGATCTCGCTGATCGTCCTGATGGCCTACGTCTCGTTCCGTTCCCAGGACATCATGACCCCCTACAGCACCAACCTGTGCGGCATAACGGCCGCCCTGGGCGCCACCCTGGCCAGCATAAGGTACTACGGCATGGGCTTCATGGCCATAGCCGGCGGCTTCCTGGGCGACAAGATCGGCTCGACCAATACCATGATTCTGGGGTTCGTCGTCATAATAGCCACGAATGTGCTGTTCATCGTCTTTCCCGGATCGCCCCAGACCCTCTGGACCTTCGTCATAGTCATGATGTCCTTCATGATGGCCCATTTCGCCATGCGCGGCGTCTACTACGCGCTCATGACCGAAGGCCACGTGCCGGTGGCGGCCACCGGCATCGCCACGGGCATCATAGCCACCATGGCCTACTCCCCGGATCTGTTTGCCCCCCTTTTCCAGGGGGCCATCCTGGATGCTTATGGCAAGGACAGTCATACCGGCTATAATTATATCTTTATGGTTTCCATCATAACGGCAATATTAGGCATTGGGTTATGCCTTTATTTCAAGAAACGCATAGCCGCCAAGATTGGCCGGCAGCCGGCCGACAGCCACGCCGCCTGACGGGAAAGGGACAGACCATGAGCAACAGACTCTCCGAAATGAGCCAGGATTTTCTCCGGCTCGTCCACCAGGCCAGCCTCAGGATCCTGGAGCAGGCCGGGGTTTCCTTTCCCGGGGGCCCGGCCCTGGACGCGTTCAGGGGCCACGGGTTCAAGGTCGACGGCGACCGGGTCTTCATCGGCGAGGAACAGCTGTCGCGCTGCCTGGCGACGGTCCCCAAGTCCGTCGAGCTGGTGGCCAGGAATCCCGGGAAGAGCGTCGTCCTGGGCGGTCCCGACCCGGTGGTCCTGGGTACCACCGGGCCGGTCCAGTTCTTGACCCCCCAGGGTCAGCTGCGGCCGGGGACCCTGGCCGACTACGAGTCCTTCCAGAAATTGGCCCAGACCTCAAGGCTCAGGCAGATAGCCCCCCTACAAGGCCATCTACCCCCAGGACCTGCCGGCCAGGTCGGCCCACCTGGACATGCTCTTTGGGACCATCACCCTGACCGACCTCTTCCTGGGCGGCGATTCCCAGGAGGCGGCCAACGCCGGGGATTCCGTGAAGATGGCCTCCCTGGTCTTCGGGGGCCGGGAATTCCTCGACAGCCACACAGTTATCAGGGCCACCATCAACGTCCTGAGCCCGCTGCGCTATGCCCCCGAGCAGTCGGCGGCCCTGATGATCCTGTCCGGGAACAACCAGCTGGCCGTGGTGACCAACATGGCCATGCTCGGCTCCACCGCCCCCGTGGACCTGTCGGCCTCGCTGGTCCTGGGGAACGCCGAGATCCTGGCCGGGATCGCCCTGTCGCAGCTGGCCAGGCCTGGGGCCCCCGTCGTCTACGGCAGCACCTCCTGCCCGGTGGACATGCGGGCCATGGCGGCGACCCTGGGCGCCCCGGAGGCCCTGTGGCTGGGCCGGGCCTCGGTGGAGATGGCCAGGTACTACGGCATCCCCTCCAGGACCGGCGGGGGGCTGACCGACAGCTTCCTGGTGGATGGGCAGGCCGCGGCCGAGGCCGCCCTGTCCCTCCAGAACACCCTGTGCTGCGGGGCCGACCTCGTCATGCATGCCTTCGGCATGATGGGCGGCTACTTCGCCTCCAGCCTGGAAAAATGGGTCCTGGACGAGGAGATCTGCTCCTTCGTCCTGGACTCCCTCAGGCCGTCGGAACCGACGATTGACGAGGCGGCCATAGAGGAAATCATAAAGCTGGGCCCGGGGGCCAATTACCTCGTCCGGCCGAGCACAGTCAGGAAGTTCAGGGACGTCCATTCCTTCAGGCTCTTCAACAAGCTGCCCCATGACCAGTGGCTGAAGAAGAGCGGCGTCGATCTCGGCAGGGTCTGCCAGGAGGAGGTGGGGCTGAGGCTTGGCCAGTACGAGAAGCCGCCCATGGACGAGAAATTGGAAAATGAGCTGGCTCTGTATGTCAAAAAGCGGAAGGAGGAGATCTGGTAGGCCACAAACCAAGCATCATTGCCGACAAACACATATCCGCATAGGGTCAGGGTGAAACATGATTCGCCATCCGGAGTTCTATCTTGAAAAGCTGGATCAGAAGGGGCTGGGGGAGATCATCTCGGGCAGCCTGTGGCTGATGGAAAAGACGGGCCTGCTCATCCAGGACGAGGAACTGGCGGGCCTCATCGGCGGGAAGGGGATCGCCGGGGTGGAGGTGGGCCGCGATGGGCGCCTGCGCCTCAAGGCGGAAAAGACCATGGAGCTGTTGGCCCTGGCCCCGCCCGTCTGGACCTTCCAGGCCCGCAAGGAGTCCAACAGCCGCCAGATCGGGGGTGACAGGCTGTGCGTCTCCCCCGGCTACGGCAGCACCTTCGTCGCCGACCTCGATGGCCGCCGCCGCGAGGCCACCCTGGACGATTTCCGTTCCTTCGTGGGCCTCTCGCAGATATCCCCGGCCATCGACATCTGCTCGGCGGTGGTGGTCGAGCCCTCCGACGTCCTGACCCACAGGAGGCCGGAGATCATGACGGCCATCCAGCTGGTGGGCTCGGACAAGCCCATAATGGGCTCGGTCATGGGGGCGGAGGGGGCCGAGCGGTCCTTCAGGGCCGCGGAGATAATCCTGGGCGACCTCGCGGGACGGCCCTGGCTCCTGGGCCTGATAAACATCAACAGCCCCCTGCGCCTGGACAGGAGGATGGCCGGGGCCTTGCGGGCCTATCTCCAATATGGCCAGCCGGTCATCTTCACCCCGGGGGCCAGCATGGGCATCACCGGCCCGGTGACCGTCGCCGGCAACATGGCCCAGTCCTACGCAGATCTGATGGGCGCCGTGGCCGTGAGCCAGATAATCCGCCCGGGGCACCCGGTCATCGTGGGGAACGGCGGCTTCGGGGGCAACCTCCACACCGGGAATCCCGGCTATGGGCGCCCCGAGAACGCCCTGGCCACCATCATCGGCGCCCAGGTGGCCAGGAAGCTGCGGCTGCCTTACCGCTGCTCCGCCGCCGTGACCAGTTCCCTGGTGCCCGATGGCCGGACCGCCCTCGAGCACGCCGTCACGGCCATGGCCGCCTGGAACGGGGGGGCCAGCCTGGCCCTCCAGGCGGCCGGCATCCTGGACAGCATCAACAGCATGAGCTTCGAGCAGTTCGTGATGGACCTGGAACTGTGGGGCTACATCGAGAGGCTTGGCCGGCCGGTCGAGACGGATCCGGAGCACCTGTGCCTGGATCTGATCTCCCAGACCCCCTCGAGCTATCTCTCGGCCGAGCATACCATCAAGAACTACAAGAAAGAGCTCTATGCCCCGCTTTTTGGGAAAACGCAAAAGATTGACGCCATAAAGGACATCACCGTCCTGGCCGGGCAAAAGCTGGACGAGCTCAAGAGGGGACCGTCCGGGGTCACTCCCTGTGACCGGGAGGCCATGAGGGCCCTCGGCGAGTTCGTGTCTTTCGGGGAGCCGGAGATGAAGGCCCTGGTCGATAGACAGTTTGATATCATGTCAAGCCAATAATCGTGCTTATATTTAATCATTTAATCTATATGATATTGTTGATCGTGTTAGAAAAGGCTCCTATTCCAGTATGACAAAATGGGAGCCTCTCATTGTTGGCCGTGCCGGGCATCCGTTCTCTGTGCAAGCCGCATCAGCGGCATTGGCCGGGCTGCCGTCCATTCCGGCCATGAACGGCATGCCAGGCGGAATCATGGCTTTACCTCCATGCGCAGGCGTCAGTCCTCCTGACCATGGGCGAGCGTGGCGGCCTGGGAGGCATCACCCAGGCCGCCCTAACGAACGCCCGGGAGAGCCTCTTAGGAAAAAACCACGGGTTTGCCGGCGTTATGGCCGTCATCATTACGTGGACCGCACATGACATGATCTTGGCGTCGCTCTCGCCGCCTTGAGGGCCATGGCGACGACGTATATCCTGCCGTTCTTTATCCTGGCCGGGCCTGCTCCTGGTCGAAGGTCCCTTTCGGGATGTGAGGTGAAGCCAAAAGCACTCGTCCTGCGCTCACGGTTCTGAGAATCCTGACTGCCATTAGCGCATGGGAATTGACCGAACGATCGAAGGCTCAGACGACAAAGGCTTTAGGTGTGGGAGCGGAATTGTCTACTGAAAACTTGAAGATGAGTATGTGCAAAGTGATAACACTATCATAATAATTATATATAATTATGATATGAATAAAATATTTGCTTTGGTAAAATGTAAAATTAAATTTATAATATATATAGTTATTGACTAAATAATATATAGAAAATTAATATATTTTATATGGTTAATGTCTCATTAAAATAGTAATATTAACAACTAATTATATGTATAGTTTGGCCATTCAAAATATTTGTCTCAAATGACAATTTATCTCTCCATATTTTGTTTAAGTTTTTATCACACACCACCAGCCAGCCCACTGATGAGCCGCATCTATCCATATAGCCTAACAATTGCTCAATATTGTCTTCCTCGCTTTTATGACCCTTGATCTTGACTTCCAATGGATAGTGATGTCCTTTATAAGTAACGCAGATATCAACCCTTAACCGCCCAAGGGCGTATTCCCTTTTTATTTCGGCACCTCCGTTTATAACCCTTTGCAGGAAAGCATACAAAACCAAGATGACAAGATTTTCATTGGTCTTGAAAGCATTGTCGTTGGCCTCTTCTCCCGTTTTATCTTTCAACAGTTCGGCGGTTTCCTTCCAGTAAATTTGAAAAGCTTTAAGTAAGCCACTCATGTCGATACTACGTTCGTCCATCCATTTTTGGGACAATGAGGTTGGCAGGCTTTGCTGAATTCCTCGCGATAACGTTCTTGCAATCACCTCTTCATAGATAGGGTTCGCCGGTAAGAATATCGAGTCATTTTTCATATCTTTTTTTAAGAGGCCAAGGTCAAAAACATAAGAGATATCATCATCCGAGAGACCCAAGGGAAGACTTTCAGCCGAAACAACTATTGGTTCCATGACCCTCCTTACCTTGGGTTCGTCAAGCCGGGTCCTAAGTGAATCGAAGTGGGCATCATTGCTCGTGATCAATGATTGGGCGGCCTGGTCGACGTTGGAGCCAGCGATGTTCCGGGAATAATCGCGTCCAAGTTGTTTGACCACGATTTCGTTTGCCAGGGAGTTGACAAGCCAGGGCTGCCCTCCCGTCCAGTGCCAGGCCCTTTCGATGGCGCTCGCCATAATGGGCTGGCCCGTGGCGTCGGTGTGTTGGCGGTATAGGCATCCGATTTCATCCTGGGTAAAGTTGGCCAGGGTCATCCTTTCTGTCACAATGTTGAAGGGGCTGGCCAGTCGCTCCCTCTCTGCTTTGGGATGGTTTGAGGCCAGGTAGTCCCTGATGTTCCGCATGCCGACCAGGGCCAGGGAACGGGGAAACTTTGTCCTGGGAGAGTCGAAGCGATCGTTGTAGCCGTCCCTGATTTGGGCCAGGAAGGAAATAAGCGGGGGACCGGACAGGCAATCGGCCTCATCGAAGAAAACGACCAGATCCTTGTCGAGGTTGACGCACAGGTAGTTGAGCAAGTTGACGATTTTAACGGCAAAGCCGGATTGGGGAATCGAGTCGTCTGGAAAGGCCAACTCGTTTAGCGCGGACAGGCTTGAACCTTTTAGATATTTGTTGATTAAAGAGGCGATGGCGTCCATGGCCTCAGTCTTGTCGCCGACGCCCCTCAATGTTTGCAGGGAACAGAACAAAGCGTAATAACGGCCCTCCGAGTTGATGTTGTTGGCCAAGGTCTTTATGAAGGTGGTCTTTCCGGATTGCCGGGGGCCATGGAGAATGAAATAGGATTCATCCTCGATCATCGCGCCGACGCCGGGAAGGCGCGGGATGACAGGCAACATGTAGTGTCGGGACGGATTGCAGGTTCCGGCGATGTTGAATCTTCTGGTCTGGTTCATGGCCTCCTGGGGCTCCAAAAAAGGCGCATAAAGTAGGTACTGGTCTAGCACCTTGTTTTTCTTGATTTGTCCGGTGAAGTCGGCTCAATTTCAGCCGAGTCTTCGTGGACCCGAACCAAGTAATATCAAGTATGAATACGTCATGTCTTGGCTGCGATTCATGATTCGCATGCAGTAAAACATCTAATTCAAGTCAAACTAGTTAAATTAATAGTTTTTACTATTGTATATAGGCCTAAAAAACTAAAATAAATTATATTATTGCTATAATTTTTAGTTGATTAAATAGTTATTCCTGGGTATAGCGATCAACGGAGTAAAAATTTTTTTCCAACAGTTTGAGCGATCATCGGAGGAGCCTATTTGGCACGGCATAATGTGATTCGAAAAAATTGGCATTTTCAGTGACGGCACAAATATTGCATAAATGCCCCCCTTCATGGTACAATCCCCATCACTCCACCCAAGCCAGGCATTGGCCAGGCGTCCAGCAATGACGGGGAAAAGACTTATGTCGCAATATCCTGCCAGCGACCAAGAGTTTGAAGAGGCATTTCGGACAGAGCAAGACTGTCTTGACCATATCATTTCCGTCCGTTGGCCCGAAGGACCGCGTTGCCCCATCTGCCTGCACGACAAGCTTTGGCGCAACGAGAAGGGCCTTGTCCTGCAGTGTTCCGCCTGTGGCCACAAGACACGGCCCCTGGCAGGGACGATTTTTCAGGACACCCACTTGTCCCTGAAGAGCTGGCTCAAGATCATGTGGCACATGATGTCGCAAAAATATGGGGCCAATGCCATTGGCCTGGCCTGAGTGCTTGACGTGGCTAACTCGACGACTTGGAACATCCTGCATAAGTTACGCCGGGCCATGATCAGGGCTGAGCGGGAGAAACTCGGGCCAGTGGTCGAGATTGACGAAACCTTCATCGGCGGCGTCGAGAAAGGCAAACCTGGGAGAGGAGCGGAGAAGAAGAGTCTGGTGGTCGTGGCGGTAGAGCTTGACGCCGACATGAAAAAGGTAGGCCGGATCAGGCTTGCGACGATACCAAACGCAAGTAGCGACTCACTTCTCCCTTTCATAGCAAAGAACGTAGAACCAGGCTCTAAAGTACTGACGGATGGTTGGCAAGGATATGCCTCTTTAAAAATAAAGGGATACCATCACATAGTCAAGACAATTAAAAATGGTCAAGACATTCTTCCACATGCGCATTTAGTGTTTTCATTACTAAAAAGATGGCTTGATGGAACATTTCAAGGAGCGACTAAGAAATACTACCTTGACTTTTACCTTGATGAGTATGTCTTTCGATTTAACCGAAGAAAGTCCAAGAGCCGGGGAAAACTCTTCGGGCGGCTCATGGAACAGTCGGTCATGACGCCTCCTGTCACCAGGCGTGAGTTGAGGGTTAAGAACCATGGATTTGCTGATGGGTAAGCCGTTCCAGAAGTTTTACGGTGCCCACTGAATTGCAATTGCATAATAATTGGCATTATAACTGCATTATTATGCAAAAAACGTACCTGCCATCTTTAACAGCCTCTCGGCATAAACTGTGCCAATGCTGGAATAGCAAAAAAATGGAGACTTTATGAAACCGTTTAAAATAGGGCTTACTCCTGTGATCGCTCAAAACTGTTAGAAAAAAATTTTTACTCCGGTGATCGCTATACCCAGGTAGTTATTTATAGGGTTAATAACTTGAGACAGTCTCGGCATACTGTCGGCGAAAAGCCCGGCGTGTTGGCGTTCACTGAAATGGACGGTGACAAGCAAAAGGCCATCTCTACCACATTCAGGGAACCCGTCAGCGATTTATGCTGGAACAACGGTGTCAGCGATCGGCGCCTGGAAGTGGTGTTCCATTCCTACGCCACAACTTCGTCTCCTGGTTGGTCATGGACGGCGAGCAGCTCTTCATCGTCTCCAAGCTTATGGGGCACAGCGACATCAGTATAACGATGCGTATGCTCATTTAGTGCCAGACCACCTGCTGCAAGGCCAGCCACATGGAAAGCAAGTTGACAGCGAAGCTGAGTAAGGAAACAGAACGGGCAATCTTTTTCAGTAGACAGGACCTACTTCGTTATCAGTTTACCTTCGCCCATACAGGCTGTGACGACTTTGCGGCCAGTTTTTTTTCCAACTCCTGACGGGCCTTTTTGGCGATGCCGCCACCCTTCTTTCCGGCCTCCTTGTTTTCATCAAAGCCGGTGGCGTCCATACTTTCGGCGATCTGGCGGGTGGACAGTTCAGCCAGGGCGGTAAAGATGAGTTCCGCCTCGCTCATGTGGTCGCGCAGGTTCTGGGTCTTGAGGCCCTCCATGCTTTTGTGCTCCTTGACGCTGAGGCCGGCCCACTCCTCATGAATAATGTTGGTCAGGACGGCGTACTCCACCCTTTCCTTGACCTCATGATCCTTCCAATAATCGGTGAGCTTGTTGCGGGTCTCCTGGCCCAGCATACGTTGCTCTATCCACTTGGCAGGGCGGCCGTGTTTTTTCCCTAGCTCCCTAGACCGGTTCGGGGCGATTTCGGGATCGGCCATTTCTTTGATGCGCTCATAACCGACCTTAGCCAACCACAGCTTGATCGGCTCCGCCTTTGGCGAGGGCACGGATTGAACCAGACGCAGAAGTGTCTCCGCATTGGCCACGTCGGTCAAATACATCTTGCCGTCCTCAGCCGGGAGCTTCAGTTGGTTACAATTTGTAACCAACTCAGAACCTTCCTTTTTGAGACGATTTTTCAATACTTTCCAATAATTTTTTACACGGTCGCAATTCGGCTGCTCAGTCAGTACATTGATTATATCAATAATTGAAAATAACCATGTTTAGTTCTTTTCATCATAGATACGACGTATTTCATGCTCTTCAAAAATGGCGATTTGTTTTTCCATCATTATGGCACCTCTAAATTTTTATACCATATTATTATAGCACAAAACGTAAAACGGTCGTGGTCTAGCTCGATTAACCACAATCGTCCAGAGTTTAGGTAGGTGATCAGGCAAGGCAAGCTGGACACCTAGATTTGAGAAAATGTTCCTTATCTTTTTTGTTGTTTCATCGAGCACGAAATTGTTTCCAATCAACCCAACGTGCACATCGGTGAAAGCGGACATGAGAGCCGTTATGGACCAGTCCTTTTTCAACCCATTGTCACGTATGCGGGTCAGAATTCAGCACGCCATCATAAACATGATGTGGGTAATGAAAGACCATGCCTCGAACCCGGCATTGTTTTGCACGTGGCTTGTGTCCTGTTCGCAGGTGTTCTTCATGATAGTGAAGAGTTCCTCGATCTGCCAGCGTATTTTGTATGTCTCGTATATTTTTTGCGGCGTGAAATCCAAGAGGGACGTGCGGATGGGTATAATGCCGAATTTCCAACTTTGTTTCCGACGTGTTCTGCCTCAGCGGGATGATATAGTCCAATTCCTTCCGAGGATCGGACAGCTCCTTGTAGTTGCCATCGCTCCCAAACCAGGCGTCCCCAAGCACGATCGCCTTCCTGATGCCGGCATCTTCCATCGTGAGGACCATTACCGGCACGTCAGGCGTGTTCCCGTCCACGTTCCGATAGAACGCCGGGTACCCGTATCCGCTGTCCGGGGACATGACGTAAATCTTGTCCACCTGCGGCATATGGCAATGGTCATGGCCATGCCCGGGCATCGCTTTCGTGATCCCCTCGGACTGCGATATGATTCGGGTGCCATCTGCGATCATGGACGGCACCGGCATCATCGTTTCCCGCATGAAGGCGGCGCAGGCGGTGCGGTCGTTTCCGACACGCCGCAGATTGTTGGTCATGTCGGAGCGGGAAAAGGGGGGTATTCGAAAACTGTCTTGATATCCTGGACTTTTCGTACTTGATCCGTACGGCTCGGAAAAGGCAATGCGTGGCGAGCCGCAGGCGGCGGTACTCCATATCTCCACGGCCGATTTCTTGCCGAAGTGTCTCGTCAGAACCTCAATCAGGTCGCCCGAGATCCGGTGTTGTGCCAAATTCATAGTTGCGGTAGGTTTTCACGGCGGGCACCGTGCCTCTTTTGGGGGTGACCGCTTGGAGTCACCACGCCTATATACTCCCCGCTCACCTTCACGGCCTTCTTTTTTTGGGGGCTCCATTTTGATTCCAGCTTGCACATATAGCAGCCATTGGCGATATGTTTGACTTCGTGCCGGTCTTTTGATGTTTCAGGGCCTAATTCGGTAAACTTGGCATGGATATCCCACACAATCATATCTGGTTAACTATTGGACGATTGTGGTTAAAGTCACGTCATAGCAGTTGGCTAAGCTTACGGGTCTAAGTCGCGGCCGTGCGATCTTGCAGGAGCTTGCGGTTGACAGCCAGAGTGTCAATGTCGGTGGCAATAGTTGCTCCAGTTATAGGCTAAAATATGATGACGACTAAACCATATTCTTCGGCCAGAATCAAAAAACTATTTGTTAGGATAAATGTGTATATATTATAAGTATATTTATTTTATAGAGAGTTCTAAATATATTGCTATATATAGTAATGCATTTAAATTTAAATTTAGATGTAGCTCTGAACCTTGCTCCTTGTCTTGGCCAAAAGGTCCTCATTCAGCCTGATGCCCAGGCCTGGCTCATCGGACAGGGTCAGCTGGCCCTGGCTGTCGGCCTCTATCGGCGAGGCGAGGATATAGTCGCGCCTCTGGATGGTCCATTCCGGGGGATCATGGGGATATTCAAGATACATCTCGGTCCCCGGCCCGTTGACCCCCGCCGCTATGTGGGCGTTGGCCATGAAGCCGATGCCGTTGCCCCAGGTGTGCGGGGAGAGGACCTTGCCCCTGGCCTTCACCTTTTCGGCCAGGCAGGTTAGCCCGTGCATGCCCATGGTCACGGCCACGTCGGGCTGGTAGATGTCCAGGGAGTCGTGGTCCAGGAGGCTCTCGAACTCATATGGCTCCCTGGTCAGCTCGGCCCCGGCCACCAGGAGGGTCCTCAGCTCCTTCCTGAGGGCGGCCATGTCCTCGACGGCCCCGCGGTGCAGGGGCTCCTCCATCCAGTAGACCCCGTGTTCCTCCAGGAATCTGGCCACTTTCAGGGCGTGGCCGAGATCCCAGGGCCTGGCGGTGTCCCAGGGCATCCGCCAGCCCTGGTTGCAGTCGACCATGATTTTGATTCTGCCGGCCACGTTTTTGGCCACGTGGGCCATCACGGCCAGGTCGTCCTCCAGGCGGGGGCGCCCGAAGCGGAGCTTGGCCGCCCTGAACCCGGAGGCGATGTAGCGCTCGATCTGCTCCAGGGATTCCTCGGGTCCCCGGTGGACGCCGCTGGAGGCGTAGACCGGGATTGACCGCCGCCCGCCGCCGGCCATCCTCCAGCAGGGGACGCCCCTCTGCTGGCCCACCAGATCCCAGATGGCGATCTCGAGGGGGAAGCAGCGCCCGGCGTGGAAGCCGACGTTGTGGAGGACGGCCCCGTGGCGTTCCAGCTGGTCCGCCTCCTGGCCGACGAACAGGTACTCGAAGTCCCCGAAACCGTACATGGCGTCGCCGGAGCCGACGCCCATGCGCCCGTCCCCGTCAAGGACCCTGACCACGGTGGCCGGGAACTTGGCCCGCGGCTGGGTGTCCCAGGCCGGGAGGAAGGGAGGGTTGAGCGGCAGTTGGTGGAAGGAAATCTCGATGCGCTCGATTCTCGTGCTCATGGCTGCATACCTTGGGGAGGTTGGTAACGGTGGCAATGCACCGTGTGGGAGTCGCTGAGGCGCACGGCCGGGGGCCTTCTCTCCAGGCAGATGGGCCCCAGAAGGCTCGGGCAGCGGGTATGGAAGCGGCAGCCGGCGGGCGGGGAGGCCAGCGACGGCGGGCTGCCGGGCAAGGCGGTCGGGTGGCGCTCCGCCTCGGGGTCGGGGGAGGACATGGCCGACCAGAGGGCCCGGGTGTACGGATGGGCCGGGCCGGAGAAGACCTCGGCCGTGGAGCCTGTCTCGCAGAAACTGCCCAGATACATGACGGCGACCTGGTCGCTGAAATACCTGACCACGGACAGGTCGTGGGAGATGAAGAGGAAGGAGAGGCCCAGCCTCCCCTGGATCTCCAGGAGCAGCCTGATGATGGCCGCCTGGACCGAGACGTCCAGGGCCGAGGTGGGCTCGTCGCAGACGACCAGGCTGGGCTGGCCGGCCAGGGCCCTGGCTATGGCCACCCTCTGCTTCTCGCCGCCGGAGAGTTCGCGGGGATAGCGCTGGGCGTAATTCGGGCCGAGCCTGACCATGCCCAGGTACTCCAGGGTGGCTTTCCTCAGTTCCCGTCCGCTCAGGCCGAAATTCAGCCTCAGGGGCCTGGAGATGGCGTAGCTGACCCGGTGTTTGGGGTTCAGGGTCGAGTCGGGGTTCTGGAAGACCATGCTCATGAGGCTGGCCAGCGATTTCTGGCCCCTGGCCGTCTCCCGGCCAATCCTGTGCCCCCCGAAGGCCAGCCGGCCCCCGGTCTCCCGCTGGAGGCCGACCACGGTCCTGGCCAGGCTGCTTTTGCCGCAGCCGGACTCGCCCACTATGGCCAGGGTCTCGCCCGCGGCCAGCCGGAAGCTCACCCCGTCGACCGCCCTGAGGGTCTGCCGCCCTGACCAGAGACCCTTGGCGACCTGATAGTGGGCCTTCAGGTCGACGGCCTCCAGGAGGAGCGTCCCCCTGGGGCTCCCCGGGCCAGGGGACGGGGCCCCTGGCCCCTCGCCCGCCGCCTGGCCGGCCGGCTCGGGCCAGCCAAGGCTGTCGCAGGCGGCCTTGTGCCCCTCGGCCCTTTCGGAGGGCGGTTCCAGGCCCTGGCCCTGCCTGGAGGAGAGCAGGGCCGTCTCCCTGGCGCAGCCGTCGGTCCGGGCGAACCGGCACCTCGGGGCGAAGGCGCAGGGCCCCTGGATTTCCGAGGGGTCGCCGACCTGTCCCGGCAGCGCGGCCAGGCTGTGGTTGTCCTTGGTCTCGCCGGGGCGGGGCAGGCACTCCAGGAGGCCCCTGGTATAGGGGTGCCGGGGGCGGCGGAACAGTTCCCTGACCGGGGCCTCCTCGACCAGGTTCCCGGCGTACATGACCCCGACCCGGTCGCAGACCCTGGCCACCACCCCCAGGTCGTGGCTGATGTACAGGACGGACAGGTCGTATTTTTGGCGCAGGGAGGGCAGGAGATCGAGGACCTGGGAGGCGGTGGTGACGTCCAGGGCCGTGGTCGGCTCGTCCATGACCAGGAGCCTGGGCTCGGCCGCCAGGGCCATGGCGATGCAGACCCGCTGCTTCATGCCCCCTGACAGCTGGTGGGGGTAGCGGGACAGGATTTGCCCGGGGTCGGGTATGTTGACCTGCCCCAGGAGGTCGGCGCATATCCCCCGGCATCTTTTCCTGGCGATGTCCCTTTTCTGGACCAGGACCTCGGCCAGCTGCTCGAGGATGTTCAGGGAAGGGTTGAGGGCGCCCATGGGATCCTGGTAGACCATGGCCACGTCCCGGCCCCAGGCCTGGCGCAGTTCCCCGGGGGAGAGGGCCAGCATGTCCCGGCCGCCCAGGAGGACCCGGCCCTGGGCCCTCGCCCCCCTGGGCAGGAAGCCCATCACCCCGTAGGCCACGGTCGACTTGCCGCAGCCCGACTCGCCCACCAGCCCGAAGGTCTCGCCCCTGTCGATGGCGAAGCTCACGCCCCTGACGGCGGCCACGCTTTTCCGGCGGACCTTGTAGGCGATGCCCAGGCCGGTGACCTCGAGCAGCTTCCCGCCGGGTCCGGGTTTCCCTGTCTCCATGGGGGCCGTCCTTTCGATGCCGGGTCCGGGCAAGGGTCAGACCTCGCCGGAGGCCAGCTGGCGGAACGCGTCGGCCAGCAGGTTGACCCCTATGACCAGCGAGGAGATGGCCAGGCCCGGGAAGACGACCGTCCAGGGCGCGACGACGATGAAGCCGCGGTTCTCGTTGATCATCAGGCCCCAGTCGGGGGTGGGCGGCTGGACCCCCAGGCCCAGGAACCCCAGGGAGGCGCTGAGGAATATGGCGTAGGCGAAGCGGACCGAGAATTCCACCCCCAGGGGCCCGAGGATGTTGGGCAGTATTTCCCTGAGCATGATGGCGATGTCCGTCTCGCCCCTTAGCCTGGCCGCGTCGACGAACTCGCAGGGCTTGACCTCCATGACCGTGCCCCGGACCACCCTTGCCACCCTGGGGCAGAAGACTATGCCGACGACCAGGACGACGTTCAGGAAGCCGGCGCCCAGGGTCCCCAGGACCAGAATGGCGAGGAGGAGGCTGGGAAACGACATGAGGACGTCCATGGCCCGCATCAGGATCTCGTCGGTCAGCCCTCCCCGGTAGCCGGCCGACAGGCCTATGGCCGTCCCGAGGGTCAGGGCAATCAGCGCGCCCGACAGGGCCAGGAGCAGGACGTAGGCCGCGCCGGACATGATCCGGCTGAGGACGTCGCGGCCGAACTTGTCGGTCCCCAGCCAGTGGTCCGGGCCGGGGGCCTGGAACCGGGAGGCGACGTCGAAGGCCAGGGGATCGTACGGGGTCCAGAAATAGCCGACCAGGGCGACCAGGAGCCATGCGGCCAGGATGGCCAGGCCGGCCAGGCCGGCCTTGGAGTCGCAGAGCCTCGAGAACCATTCCCGGATTGTCGCGGCGAGATGTCCCACTTGCGCCTCCAGCCCGTCCCAGCGGCCTCAGCCGCCCCGCAGCCTGGGGTTGAGCAGGCGGTAGATGATGTCGGCCAGGAGGTTGAAGACCATGTAGCCGGCGACGATGACCAGGGCCGCGCCCTGGATGAGGGGAACGTCCCTCTGGATTATGCCGGTCATCAGGAGGCTGCCCAGCCCGGGATAGCTGAAGACCGTCTCGACGACCACCAGGCCGCCGACCAGCCAGCCGATGTTCATGGCGATGACGGTGACCGTGGGCAGGAGGGCGTTGCGCAGGACGTGGCTGACGATGACCCGGCGGCGGGAGAGCCCCTTGAGGACGGCGGCCCGGATGTAGGGCTGGCCGTTGGTCTCGATCACGCTGGCCCTGGTCATCCGGGCCACATAGCCTGACAGGACCAGTGACAGGGTGAAGACCGGGAGCACCAGTGACCTGAACTGGCCGATGATGCTGGCGGACGTGTCTATCAGGCTGGCCGACGGGAAAAGCCCCAGCTTCAGGCTGAAGATGATGATCAGGAACGTCGCCGACACGAATTCGGGCAAGGATATGGCGAAAATCGACATTATGCTTATCAGCCTGTCGATATGGTTGTCCTGGTTCAGGCCGGCCAGGCAGCCGAACAGCAAGGCCAGGGGGATGACGAACACCGTGGCCGCCCCGGCCAGGACCAGCGAGGCCCTGGCGTTCAGGGCCAGCTGCTGGCTGACCATGACCCCGGGGGCCATCAGCGACTCCCCCAGGTCGCCCCGCAGGACCCCGCCAAGCCAGGCGAGATAGCGGGCCAGCCAGGGCTGGTCAAGGCCCATCTTCAGGCGGAGCTGCGCCAGGGCCTCGGGGGTGGCGTTCTGGCCGAGGACCATCTGGGCCACGTCGCCCGGCAGGAGCTGGGAGATGGCGAAGATCAGGAAGGAGGCCGCGAACAGCGTGGCCACGATTGACAAAAGGCGGATGGAGACGAATCTCAGCATATGGGGCCAACCATGCGATGATGGTTCATGTTTGGGTATATATGAATAATGTGTGTAAACATAAAATTAATACGCTATAAATATATGATATTAGTACATACAATATATAAAAACAAATAGTTTATTGTTCAGTAAAAATAAATATAATATTTTATATGGAATCAAACATATATAATTATTGGTCATATATCGCAATAGATCTATATGTGCTGGCGTTTACCGGATGCCTTGACCTGAACATGGCCAAGACAGAGGGGCAGGGGGTTTTTCGCGGCCGGGACGGTCCTCCCCGGTCCCGGCCGGCGCGTCCCGTCAGGCCACTTCCACGTAGCGGTAGTCGCTGATGAAATTCCGGGTCATCAGGTAGCCCTTGACCCTCTTGTTGGTCGCCCCGAAGCCGTTGTAGAAGAACGGCAGGACCCCGGGTCCATCCTCGGCCAGGAGGGTCTGGATCTGCCTGAAGCCGGCCTTGCGCCTGTCGCGGTCAAGCTCCTGGCCAACCAGGTCCAGGAGCCGATCCAGCTCCGGGTTATTGTACTTGCTCTCGTTCCAGCTGGCGTCGCTCCGGAGAAGGACGTTCAGGAGATCGAGCGGGTTTTCCCGGTGCCCCCAGCTGGCGCACATGGCCGGGACCTTGAGCCAGGACTGGGAGATGAAGATGTCCTGGGCCAGGCTCCGCACCTCGACCTCTATGCCGGCTTCCCTGGCCATGTCCTTGAAGGCCAGGACCATCTCCAGGGTCGGGGGGCGGTTGCTGGAGCAATGGATCTCGACATGGAAGCCGTCCCCGTGGCCGGCCTCGGCCAGGAGTCTCCTGGCCTGGGCCAGATCCCGTTTCCTGTCCGGGACCTCGGTCCGCCACTCGCTACCGGGCCAGACGTAGTCGTCGTTGCAGACATAGCCATACCCGTAGGCCACGGTCTCCATGATCTTCTGGTGGTCGACGACCAGCCGCAGGGCCTTGGTGACCCTGGGGTCGTCGAATGGCTTCTGCGTGCAGTCGAAGCTGATGGGGGCCAGGTTGGCCAGGGGCACGGTGATGAGATCGACTCTGGGGTGGTTCTGGTACTGGATCAGCTGGTCGAAGCTGACCCACCTGACGATGTCGACGTTGCCCGACTCCAGGGCCATGAGCTGGGCCTGGACCTCGTTGATGAAGTGGACCTCGAAGCGGTCGACCTTGGGCAGGCCGGGGATGAAATAGTCCGGGTTCTTCTCCAGCATCATCCTCTGGTTGGGGGTGTGCTCGACGACCCTGAAGGGGCCGGTCCCGCTGGGCATGGTGTTGCCCTTGTTCTCGTTGTCGAAGTCGTGGGCCAGGATGGCGGCGCTGAAGTCCAGGAATTTCAGGAGGAAGTCCGGATCCCTCTTGGCCAGGACGAACCTGGCCTCGTATTTCCCGGCCGGCTCGACCCTGTCGACGTGGTTGAAGAGGTTCTTGAGGCCCGAGCCCACGCTCGGGTCCAGCCAGCGGTTGACGGTGTAGACCACGTCCTCGGCGGTCAGCTCGGTGCCGTGGTGGAACTTGACCCCCTGGCGGAGGGAGATGACCCACTCCCTGGCCTCCTGCTCGGGCCTGGCCGACTCGGCCAGGCTGGGCGTGAACTTCTGCTCGGCCCCCTCCAGCCTGAACAGCCAGTCGTAGATCAGGCTGCAGATGTTGCTGCCGTCGCCGGAATTGACCTGCCCCGGGGTCAGGGGCATGGACGGGATGATGCCCAGGCGGGCCACCGTCCCGGCCTGGGCGCTGGCCACCCCGGGGAAGCCAAGGCCGGGGAGGGCCGCGGCCAGGCCCAGGGCCACCGCCGATTTGATGAAGTCCCGGCGGCCAGGATTGAATCTGTCATCTTTTGCCATTGTGCGCCTCCTTTTGCGTTGAAACGAAGCCTATATGTTTGTATATGTATTAGATATCTTGTATTTATCGTTAATGACGCAATGATATTTAAATAGCTATAAAAATATATAAATCAATGCAAAAGATATTGATGGATATCAAATTGGAAGGGTCGGACCAGCCAAGGACAATTAGCCAGGCCCATGGCCCCTTGAAAAGCGCGCCATTAAAAATTTATCGCTTCAGGCTTTTATCAACATTTACCTTTTGGCGGCTTTTCATGCAAGACGGACAATTTGGATAATTGTACTGGTCAGCCGAAATTGTCCTGGCGCGCCGGCGGCAACGGCTGTAGACTGGACAGGCACACGGATAGGACCGGCATATCCAGGACTGGCGCGCCCAGGCAGGGCAAGGCCGTGGCTGACTGGCATGAAAAAAAACCGCTTTTCGTGTTTTGTAGATTTTTAACCATCAGGACCGGGGCAGCCAGGACCGGCACGCCCTTGGACGATGGCCATGGGAAAAACCAGCTTTCAGAATCCCGTGGATTTTGACGCCTGATAATGGACCAAAAAAGCTGGCCATCTTGGGTTCCACGTTGGGTTCCACGAGGGTTCTCGCAGGGGCATCAATATTGGCGCACCAGGAACGTTTGGAGGCGGCCATGACCTACCCTATGCCTTGGCTCACCGATCTGGACGGCCGACTGCCAAAATACAAGGCGGTCTGCAAGATAATCTCCTCGGCCATAGCCTCCGGGCACCTCTGCAAGGGGGACAAGCTGCCGCCCAGGCGGACGCTGGCCAGGAAGCTCTCGGTCACCCTGGACACCGTCGCCCGGGCCTTCAGGGAGCTGGCCAGGCAGGGGCTGGCAGTCGGCCGCGTCGGCGACGGCACCTACGTCGGGGGCAGCGACGGGGTAGCCGGGCAGGGCCTCAGGGTCGACCTCAGCCAAAACCATCCGGGGATCCTGTACGAGGATTCCCTCCTGGCCGGGACCCTGCGCCAGCTCGCAAGGAACCCCGGGCAACTGCGCGCCTTGCTCGACTACCAGGAGGACACCGGGCATAGGCCCCACCAGCTGGCCATGGCCAGGTGGCTGGAGGCCAGGGGCCTGCCGGCCGTCGCCCCGGCCCACCTGACGATGACCCTGGGAGGCCAGCATTCACTCTACCTGGCCCTGAGGGCCCTCCTGAGGCAGGGCGACAGCCTGATGGCCGAAAAGTACTCCTACCCGCAGATAGTCACCATGGCCAGGGAGATGCGTTTCCAGACGCTGCCGGTCCCCATGGACGGGGAGGGGCTCCTCCCGGACGATTTGGGGAAAATCCAGGCCACCACGGACTCGAGGGTCCTGTACTGCCAGCCGACCTGCCACAACCCGACCACCTCGACGCTCGGCCAGGAGCGGCGAAGGGCCGTGGCCGACCTGGCCCGGCGGAGGAACCTCCTGGTCATAGAGAACATCACCCAGGCCATGTACGTGGAGAGACAGCCCCAGACCATCTTTGAGCTGGCCCCGGAGAACACCGTCCTCATAGGGAGCTTCTCGAAGCTCTCCTCGCCGGGCCTCAGGGTGGGCTTCATCGCCTCGCGGAACAGCGTCCTCGCGAGGATCTCCGCCTGGCTGCGCCTGAACTGCTGGATGCCCTGCCTCCTGTCGGCCGAGGTCGTGTCCAGATGGATAGAGACCGGGGCCATGGAGAGGCTCCTGGCGGCCAAGAATCTCGATTTGGCCGAGAGGCACGAGCTTGCGGGGAAGCACCTCAGGGGCTACTCGTTCCAGAGCGACAGGAACTCGAACTACCTGTGGCTGAGCCTGCCGGGGGCCTGGGAGGCCCAGGCCCTGACCGGCGCGCTTTTCCGGGAGCACCTGGTCATCCGCGGGGCGGAGGCCTTCACCATAGGCCGGACGCCGGTCCCCAGGGCCATCCGCCTGAGCCTGGGCACTTCAGCGACCCTGGCCGACCTGGACCGGGCCCTGGGGGCGTTGACCAAGGTCCTTGAGTCGGGCCCGCCAAGGTAGGCAATTTAAGTCCAGGCCAATTCATATATAAAATTAATTGTTTGAATATATTAATATAAAAATATAAGCTTAAAATATAGCTATTTTTCGAAAAATATCTTGCCACTGCCTCTGGATGTCCTGCATTTGCTGGTAGATTAATTCTGCCAACAAATGGGGGCTGCCATCGGTACCACCCACGGCAAGAAGGACGGCGGACTCTACGCGAGGCTTTGCCGTCACGCCTGACGCCAAGGAGACGAGGCACGGAAGACTTATGGGAACCTGGGCAAGGTGAACGGCGTCTATGGCTAATTGGGCTGGATATCGACCGTAAAGCCTACGAGTCAAGAAAGATGCTCAAGCGGGCAAAAGGGGAGAGATCAGGGGGTATCACGCCGGAACTCAAGATGCAAGCAAAAAACAGGTTCCAATATGCGCAGTAAAAAAATATGGCGTGCCGGTAAGGCAAAACTAAAGACCACATATGGGGTATGTCATAATCAGACAACTAGTTGAAAATAACAACATATTCTAGTCAAATCAGCACAACAACATGTGGTTAGAAAAAACCTCAGTAAGTTCATATAATTTGCCGATCCTTTTATACTGCTGATGCAGCCTAATGGTGAGGAAGACTTTTATGATTACATAGATAATATTTTTAGATATAAACAAAATTATGTGTTTTTACTGAAAGTCACTGAAATGATCTGGACCGGTGTCATCTGGCCGATTGCAGTGCCTTGAGACACTGCGACGAAATCAGTCTTGCAAATTCGCAAGGCAAGGCGTTCCCAATTATATTACAAACTTTATCCATATATTGCGTGTCAAAAATGTAATCTTCCGGGAATGTTTGCAATGTAGCAGCTTCACGTACCGAAATGGTCCTATCTTCGACGGGATGCCCATACCGCCCACGGCTCAGCGTTGTACAGCCTCCTGTTATGGTGGGAGAAATCCTGTCCCACTCCATTCTGCCGTAAACGTTAGAGAATCCTCTGTACTTCCCTTGATGGCAAGGAGGCCGAAGCGATTCGGGGATGCTTTCCCATCCCGCTCCAGGCTTAGCCACTCGCAGACGCGCGATATTCAGGGCGGACAAATCACGGACCACATGCCACTCGCGTGACGGTAGTTTTCCCATAAATTTTGCCACACTGAAAGTGATGGGGGTGGGATATTTTGATATCGCCTCGCGCACCGTCCTCCACATAGGCAGGCCATTGTCGCCGCCGCTTGAGTGCGTTGGTTGCGGCATCGAAATACTGAATCCGCGCCCTGCAAGCAATACCAGCCTTTTCCTGAACTGGGGGACGCCATAATCAGCAACCTGTAAAGTATTCAAAGTTATTTCATAACCCGATTCTTCCAGTCGTTGGCACATGGGGTCAAGCAAATGTTTCCCCCGTTTAGCGAGGCCAGGAACATTTTCCATCATGACTGCTTTTGGAGCGGTTTCCTCTATGAGGCGTGACATCTCGTTGACCAGGTTGTTTCGAGGGTCATCGCGCCTGTATTTTGCCGTAAGGCTGGTGAATCCCTGGCATGGGGGGCATCCTGAAAGCAAGTCAATCTCACCTGTGGGAGACTGCTTTAGCAGATCCCTACCGGAAACATACCGGATATCTTGATAGAAGAGCGTCGTTTCAGGATGATTTACCTGAAACGTTGACGCGGCGGCTGGTTCCATCTCAACAGCGGCAACAACGTTGAAGCCGGCATTTTTTAGGCCCACAGTTAACCCGCCGCCGCCGCAAAAAAGGTCTACGGCGACATGTTGCGTCTTTGTCGCATTGACAGACATGCTACATGCTCTTGAGTCGTTCAGCTTCGTCAAGAAAGACCTGATGTGTCTGTTTTGTCCGCAGCAAGAATGAACTCCAGCCAATAACAGTCAGTAATCCCTCTTTTCTGAAAGAATCATAGGCCTTCTTTGCGGAGCCTTTCAATTTTTCCGCATCACATACTATGGTGATATGAAAGCTTGATACTATGTCCAAAAAAGACTTATGTTTATGGTCTTCAAAAAAGGCCTTAAGCTGGTCAAAGTAAGTCTGAACACGCTCCCATTCCTTGTCGTCAATGCTGTGTTTAGGTCTCTTGATTTCAATAAGTTGAAGAACTCCATCTTGGCTAAATGACACAAAATCTGGGCGTTTCGCTGTCTCCGGAAAATCAGAGAGATATATTTCATCGCCAGTTTTGTCTTTGAAGTACTTTTCAAATTCACGCTTTAATGTTGTAAAACCTTGATTTGCCGTAACTGGAATCCATTGTGGATTTATTAACCACGGAGCAGACTCTATTAGATTCTGTAAATCACTCTCGGGAGTGTCGTCCATATCTTTTAAGGACTCTAAATTATCTATTATCTCAAGGCGTTTTACAACTTGATGTCCGAACGTCACAGTCTCGGCAAGCCTGGCGGTCTTCAAGATATCGTTTATGACACGCAATGGGTTGATATCTGTTTCAGCGGCTTCCCGCAACTTCTCGTCAAGATTTTGGATAGGCGCGAGAAGTATGCATAGCTGGACCATATCTTCAACCATGTCTAGGTCTGACAATTCGTCGCCCCGCATGGATCTTCCTAGCAATTTCGCCACACCGATTGCCGTATCGCGTAAGCTTTTTTGGTTTTTTGCGGGAAAAGCTTTCTCGATTTTTTTTATGACGTCTCCGGTTTCAAAAAATTTGTCCGCCATGCTCTGCCGCATGGGGTTTCGCGTTATAGTACCAACATGCTTGACGACTATCTGTCCCCACTCTTGAAATAGAGCGCCAAGTTCGTGAGACCACAAAATATCTCTTCTATCAGTTTGAATAAGATCTTCCGCCTCATCAAGCCAATCGGCGTGTAATTCTCCCACAAGGTAGCTGCGGATAGAGTGTTCGCCCGTGAAACCGGCTTTTCGGTTAAATACGACCGTTTGGGCTGAGAATTTGCCCCGGCAGTAGATGCGTATTCCGGACATAAGTTCGTCTTTGTACGGAACTTTTGAATACGCAACCCAACCCGTCACCGGGTAAAACGTTCCTTCGTTGCAAAACCCTGGAAGGATTTCATCGTTGACGCTTCCATCGGGGTCCCATGTGACGTAATCGCCGGAGGAGGCACATGCACATGCAATGGTTGGTCTAGGCCCTTCAAACCTGATCTTTGAGTTGTCCATTACATCAATGTTGAATTTTCCGACAGTCGCGGACGATTCGGGGTGTCCGTGCGTCTTTGAGGTATCTATAAGTTTTATGTGCCAGTCTTGCGTTTCAAGCCCAAAACGTTGGGCAAGCTGACGGGAAAGTTCTTCGATGGAGCCTATTTTTCTATAGTCAAACTCTCGCAAAATTACTTTCGTGTAAGTCTTCTCACTTAGCGTTCCGTCTTCTGAGCCAACATCAGGGAAGTACAGGTCAGACGTATCTCGAATCATTTTGTTTTTGTCCATGATGATATGCGCGGTCCGAAAGCCCGCCGCGCCATTTTCAGAGACTTTTTCGCCGCCCGCGCTCATGATTTCGACGAATCGACAAACGCCGAATGGAGCGAGCTTGCCAACGCCTTTACGGCCCATTACCGCTCTTCCGTATTTCTTAGACTTGCCCCCGCATTTAGGGTCGCTGCGCCGCTCTTTCCCAACAACAAGATAAAAATCTTGCAATTCCTGGGGCTCCATGCCTATGCCGTCATCCTCGACTTCAATAACGACATTCTTGCTTTGTACGCCCTCGTCATTGCGCGCAGCCAGGTATTGCCCCATAGGAGCTCTGACGGTAACTAATCGAGCGTCGGCATCGTAGCTGTTTGAGATAAGCTCCGCAAGTACAGCATATACCATGTCGTAGAGCTTGACCCCAAGTTTATCGACCGTCATGCGGTTAATTTGCATCGAATATCGGATGCTCATACGTCTACCCACAGTAAAAGAATTATGATGCCCTGCACCAATGTCAGCAATTTAAGCCAATCTTGATGCCCATGTAAAAACCCCCCCTGAGATCAGGGAGGCCGACCAGCCGTTTTCAAAATGGAGACAAAATATCCAGCCATATCCAATATTTTAATTCAATATATTCATATTTGACTTGA
>JAISEK010000126.1 GCA_031264145.1 Deltaproteobacteria bacterium | reverse complement strand
CATCACTGCGGGAACTCGAGAAAGGGCTCGCCATCTTTAGAGACAAACCATACCGGCATGAACTACCGCCCAGGGCTTTCCACGCTCGCCTACGCCAACGGGCATACGGTTTTCGAGCGAATCTTCCACGAGCCAAGCCTGGTTCGTCGGAAAAACCTGCGCCGATTCACGATTTGGAAGACCCCTGGCCTGGCTGGACACCGATCTATCTCCGCCGTGCGCGGCAGCTTGGGCGGATTATCCGGGGATAAACGCTCGCAGGGCCGGTTATCATGCGCAACATGCTCCCTGAAATGGCGTCGTTCTCCGATTTTTCGGCGAGGTGGCCCCTAAGGACCTGGCCGCTGGAAGCGGCTTTGCGGAGGCGGTCGCCCTCGTGGAGATGAGCCTCGAGTGAGGCCTGGGGGCCCCAGGGAGGCAGTCCACCAATGGTCTTGACACATTTGGCGAAATTGGCTAAACTATGCGTTAAGGTGCCAAAAGTACTCTTTAAGGTGCTGCGCAGCCACCGGATCGCCAGGACGCGAGTGGTACCCCGGGAAACCTAACGAGCCCCAGTGCGGCCAGACGGGCCACTATTCTTTAGGCTCCGGCTAGTTGCCTGATTGGTGCCTGACCAGGGTCGACGGATAAGTTAAACCACCCTGGAAAACCTGAAAATGACCAGACTTGATGCCTATTGCCAGGGCTTTATTTTAGTGGATCTCAAAAAACCTGGCGTGCCTCCAAGCATCATGGCTGGATAGATACCCTCGACTGCCGAGGCCGACATGGTTCGGCCCTCAGTGTCATCGTGGGGCAAGAGGAAACAGAGCAAAGATCTCTTCAAGGATACGGCAACCTGTTGGGGGTGTTCGGACAAAGCCAGAGGGATATTTGCTTGACGCTAACCATTATACTAGGCAAGGATAAACCGTTCCGTTTCGCAAAAAGCTCTGAATCTGTAATATTAAATAATAAAAATAACAATCTCTCCAATAAAACGTAAATATTTTATTGATATATTATTCATTTTCTAATTTAATTAAATATGAAATAATAATAAATAATTATAATATCGAGACATTAACTGCAAAAAATGGGATTGAAATTGTTTAAAAGTCAATATCCTGTTATATAGTTTCCTGCGGCTTTCTTGTCCACGATCCTGCCTTTGCCTTAGCAAGGTTCGACGTTTCTGGCGTAGCGCCAGCGGCCATCTGTCCGAACCATATAGTTTTGGGTTGACGTCCACGGGGCTGGCCGGCCGCCCCGCGGTCGCTGGTTTTCGCCGGCGGGCTATCCCCTGCGATTTTTGAGGACTCTTAATTTATTTGGGCATTTATGGGCGCTAGATTCCTGAAATACCTGCCCTTCTTTTTTTTCTTGATCATTTTGGCCCCGTCGGCCCTTCCGGCCGCCGCCGATAACGAGGCTGGATCCGATCTCGGCGCGGCGGCTTGGGCCCACGCCTGGCCAGCGGCACTCCCTGGCCCGGACCTGGGCGGCCGATTTGGCGCGGGCTTCACGTTCGGCGATTTGACCGGCAAGGCGCTGGACGCGGGGGGCATCGAGGGCTGGGTGCTGAGATCGGGCCTCTTGGCCAGCCCGAGCTTTCCCGGCCTCTGGAACCATCCTGGGGGCAAGGGCGGCCTAAATCTGGATGGTATCGCGCCCGGGGCTGGGATTGGCCACGAGGTCTCGGAGGTGGGCGGTTCCGTATCGGCAGAGCTTCTGGACCAGAGCCTCTCCATGGAAGGCGAGCTGGCCCTGGAGAGCCACGGCTTCGATGATTTCAGCGCCACCAGGGGCCAGGCCGCGGGTTTCACGACCATCGGGGCCGGCCTGGGGGCCAGCTTCCTTCTTACCCCCAACTGGTCGCTCGGGGCCTCCGTCTCCATAAGGGACACCCAGGGCCCCGCCCATCCAGGCCAGGCCAGCCTGACGGACTGGCTCCTGCCCCGGGGCCTGACCCCCTCCGACCTCAGGATGGCCACGGCCGGGATCGAGTACCTCAATCCAGGCCTGGGAACCAGGGCCGCCCTCTCCGGCTTCTTCGGGGCCGTCTCCCCCGGCGGGGTGGAGAGGCTCCTGGCGGCCGGCGTCTACGGGCGAGACCTGGCCCCAGTCGACCTAAGGGGCCTGGAGATCTCCCTCCAGCAGAGCCTCCTGGAGGACCGCCTCAGCCTCAAGCTGGCGGCCATGCTCAACTACCTTGACCTGGGCCAGGGCGATTTCGGCGGGCCGCCGGAAAGCGGCGAGGCCGGCCGCAACCTCTCGGCCTACCTGGCCATGACCTACCAGAACCCGTCGCTGGTGAACGCCAGCCTCCTGTACCGCTATTCCGGCGACGGCCTATTCGTCGGCGACGGCCTCCTGGCCCAGGCCGCCGGCCCGTCGCTCTTGGACGCCAGGATCTGGCGCAACTTCAGCCTCACCCCGAGCCTGACCCTGTCGACCCAGCTCTACGGCTCGAGCCTGATGGGGGCCTACCTGCGGCTGAACCGCAGCCCGGTCCTGAGCCTCCTGGACAATTACGTCGAGGGCCGGGTGACCATGAGCTACGCCTTCTAGCCCACGGCCAGGGACCCGGCCCGCCGGGGCCGTGGGCTGTCAAGAAAAATTTACACAATCCTTCCTCCCCGATGAGTCAAATTCCCCTGAATTTGGCTCTTCGCCTTTTTGATGCCCCGCTGTCTATTTTTTACCATTCAAATCCATTTTGGTCTGTTCACAGCGGTTCGTTTCCGACCCAGACATTCCCTAAATGTTTGACGGATGCCCAAAGCCGTCGCCGACCACAGGGAGGCGTATCCGACAATAGCCTGTTTTTTCTATTCTTTCCATTCAGCCCCCCTACCCTGTCCCGTCCTGGGATCCCGGCCGGGATCCGTCAAAAAATCTTATTGACACAATACGCCATTTATATTAATATTTTACAGTACCTCGACAAAGGTGTCATTTTTTGGAGTCGGCTGGGGTCGCGATAGACTGGCCTGCTAGGAAAAACCCTTGAATTTCGGTTAGTTTTTTTTGCGACACGACACGCGGCGTCAAAATAAACTGGCCCTCTCCTTATGGAAGCGAGCCCGAAAAGCCGTTTTCGACCGTCCTCGAACGCTTGGCGTTCCCTTAAAAGACCTGCCCAAAAAAACTGGACAGGCTCAGACAACCTGAAGGTGAGATTGAAAAATGACTACCAAAACTGACAAATCAGGTGCCGTCCTGGTCATAGGCGGCGGCATCGCCGGGATGCAGACGTCCCTTGACTTGG